>SYJV01000437.1 GCA_005798335.1 Planctomycetaceae bacterium
CGCGTTCAAAATTCAAAATTGGCGGGAGCCGACTCAGGGGGTATGCCAAACGCTATTCCCTCGAATTTGAATTTTGAACGCGCGACACCTAAGGCCAGGCGCGCAGTCCAAGACCCTAGACAATTATTCTTGCGCGGATCCTAATCTGCAATTGTAGTCAATCTGCCCCGTTTTGTGGCGAGCGTGCTGAGATGAACCGCTGTGCCGAGTTTCGCGAGCTTGTTATACTCAATCGCGAGTTGTGTAGTAACGAATTTTGCTCACCCGCGGCAAGGGCCGCGATTCGGACAATCGATCGGTAAGTCTCGCGTGCGATATCTTCGGCGTACGTGCTGACGGTAACCGTCCATCAATCCAAGGAGCGGTAATCGGCAGGGAATGCAACCGCGACGCGCAGTGCTGCAAGTCAAGCCAGGATTCTCATCCTCGATAACACTCTCCGACGTTGTCGACCGAGTGGCCGCATGCGGTGCGCTGGCCGATGCCGCGCAGCTTCTACGTCGTGACGGCAAGCTGTCGATTGACGGTTTGTGGACATCGGCGGTCGCGCCGGTCGCTGCTGCTTGGCAAGTCGTCGCCAAGGTTCCGTTGTTGATCGTGTGCGCTCATGTTGCTGAGGCAGAGGCGGTTGCCGGCGAACTGAGCCAGCTATGCTTGTCGCGAGTTGAAGTTTTTCCGCACGGCAATGAAGACAGCGAAGTCGAATCACTGGAGCATCAGGAAACAGCCCAGCGCCTGCAAGTGCTCAGTTGGCTGTATTCGCTCAGGCTCGCACAAGCCATCGAACTCTCGGAAATGGGCAAGACTACGGCGGCGGGCAATTCTCCGGTCGCAACTCACCCAGTTATTGTCACCACACTCCCAGCATTGCTGCACAAAGTCCCCAGCCCGTTGACTCTCGAAGGGGACAAACAGACGCTGAGCGCCGGCAAGCGAGTTGACTTGGATGGACTTCGCGCTTGGTTGCTGCGCGCCGGCTACCACAGTACCAGCGCGGTGCAACTGCCTGGCGAGTTCGCGGTTCGTGGCGGCATCTTGGATATTTACCTGCCAGACGTTCCGCAACCGATTCGCGTAGAATTGTTCGACGATGAAGTTGAATCGATTCGTTCGTTTGATATCGCCACCCAACGCAGTATCGAGAAACTGGACCGGCTGGAGTTAATCGGTGTGCAAGGATCGATCGCTCAAGATGGTTCGTTAATCGATTATCTACCACCAGGCACCCAAGTCTTCATCTACGAACAACGGGCAATCGCGGCCGCAGGGGAAACCTTTCTACAGCGAGTTCCGTTTCCCCAGAGATTTGCCAAGCCAGAAACGGTCTGGCAGCGACTTGGTTCGATGAGAACCGTGTTTGTGTCACAGTTGGCCGAAGATGGCTTTCTGGGCGAGTTGATCAAACTGCCCATCGGCGATGTCCAGCGTATCGGTGGTGACTTGGAACGACTTGGGCAAGACGTCGACCAACATAGTGATGCGCGACCGGTAGTGGTCGTGGCCATGAACGAGGGCGAATCGGAACGACTGACTGAACTGCTGGCATCGTCGAAGACCAAGGCGGATGGTCGATTGCACATCGTGGTCAGCCAGTTGCAATGCGGCTTTGAACTCCTGCCTGACGGTCCGATTGTATTGACGGCCGGTCAATTGCTGCGACGAACGCATGTTCGCCGCGCCGCTAAGCGAGCCAAGAGCCGTCCCATCGACAGCTTTCTTGACTTGCGAGCTGGCGATTTGGTCGTCCATTTGTCACATGGTATCGCGATCTACCGTGGTATGATCGTGCTGGACAAATATGGCCAGAAATACGAACACCTCGAACTTGAGTTTGATGAAGGGACCAAGGTATTCGTCCCCTCGTCCAAGATCGAGCTGATCCAGCGGTACGTGGGTGGTACAAAGAGTCACCCAAAACTAGCGCGCATCGGCGGCCAGTCGTGGGTGCGACAGAAAAAAGCGGCCGAAGCGGCCGTCACGGATATGGCGGTTGAACTGCTGGAGTTGCAAGCGCACCGACGCAGTCAACCGGGAATTGCGTTCGGGGGCGATAGTATCTGGCAAAGTCAATTCGATGCCTCATTTCCCTACGTTGAGACCCCTGATCAAGTGACTGCCATTCAATCGGTCAAGGCCGATATGCTCATCTCGCGCCCGATGGACCGTTTGATTTGCGGCGACGTTGGCTTTGGCAAAACTGAAGTCGCCATGCGGGCGGCTTTCAAGGCGATCGATTGTGGATATCAAGTCGCGGTGTTGGTACCGACGACTGTCTTGGCCGAACAGCACTTCAAGACTTTCACACAGCGGATGGCAGAGTTTCCTTTCGATATCGGCAAACTCAGTCGCTTTGCCTCAAAACGGCATCAGCAGGAAACGATTGCGGGCTTGGCCAGTGGTAAAGTCGACATCGTGGTCGGTACCCATCGCTTGGCTTCCAAGGACGTCAAGTTCTATAACCTCGGCCTGTTGATTATCGATGAGGAGCAGCGATTCGGAGTCGAAGTTAAGGAGCGTTTAAAGCACTTGCGGTCCAACGTCGACGTGCTGACACTGTCCGCGACTCCTATTCCTCGCACATTGCACATGTCTTTGATCGGCGTACGAGATATTTCGAATTTGGAAACACCTCCAGCCGATCGATTGAGTGTCGAGACTCGCGTCATTCGTTTTGATGAAGGGCTGGTGCGAAATGCAATTCTGCGCGAGCTGAATCGCGAAGGTCAGATTTTTTTCGTCCACAATCGCATCGAAGATATCGAAGAAATTGCCGCCAAAATCAAACGACTTGCTCCCGAGGCCAGCCTGCGCATCGGTCATGGCCAAATGAACGAAGGGGAGCTGGAGCAGATCATGGTCGATTTCATCGAGCATCGCTTCGACATCTTGCTTTCTACAACTATCGTCGAAAGCGGTTTGGATATTCCGAATGCGAACACGATTTTCATTGATGAGGCTTATCGCTATGGCTTGTCGGAACTGCACCAACTCCGCGGGCGCGTGGGACGTTATAAACATCAGGCATACTGTTACTTGCTGGTCGATCGGCATAAACATCTTTCGCCAGACGCTGCCCGACGATTGCATGCCATCGAAGAATACAGTCAGATCGGCGCGGGATTCGGAATCGCCATGCGCGATCTTGAGATTCGAGGCGCCGGCAACTTGTTGGGGACTCAGCAGAGCGGCCATATCGCCGCCATCGGCTACGAATTGTACTGCCAGTTACTAGAAAACGCTGTTCGCGAGCTGACCCACCAGCCTCCTAAAATTTCCATCGACGTGGAGGTGGATTTGCCAGTCGAAGCATTCTTGCCCGTTGATTATGTTCCCGATATGCGCCAGCGTATCGATTTGTATCGTCGTATCAGCCGTTTGTCCGATGTCAAACAAATTGACGATATGCGCGATGAACTGCTGGATCGATTCGGAAAAGTGCCTCGTTACGTGGAGCGACTGTTGGAAGTTGCTGAACTGAAGATCGACGCCACTCTTTGGTGCGTGAAAGCGATCCAAATCGAAGAGAAATTCCTGGTACTGACCTATTCCAATCGACAACGCATCGAGCATCTAGCCAAGCTGCACGACAAACGACTGCGCATCGTCGATCAACACAAAGCCTATTGGGTCACTCAATCCACCAGCGGAAAAATCGATTGGATGCGTGAATCCAAGTTAGCCTTTCGCGCGATCTAGATGCCTCTGGGGACGGCCCCCTAAGGCTTGCTTGATGAAAAGTGAACCGCTGGCGCTAGCCACGGGTGTCGACGGTGTTGTGACGCAATGAACCCAAGTCGTTCCAATGCCTAATGATTTCGTCCATCGAATTGCAATTCCCAGTCAACACCTTCGACGCCCGTGGCTAGCGCCAGGCGGGTCACTTTTCATCAAGCAAGCCTCACGCACACGGCTGCAAGTTAATCGCACTCGGATCGCTGGCCGACCAATTAATTGTCTGCTACGATAGCCAACGTCCCTCGGAAATACTTCGGACTATGGCGGTCTTCCGAAGTACAACTTTACCTCAAACATGAATTGCGATCTAGGAGTTTTAAACATGACAAGACTAACTGTTGCCCTTTTACTGGGAGTACTGTCGGTAATGAATATTTCCGGTGCTGCTGAACCTGACACTCGCCTGTTCGAAATGCGAGTCTACTATGCCGCTGAAGGTAAGCTCGATGCGCTCCATGCACGCTTTCGCGACCACACGACCAAGCTGTTTGAGAAACATGGAATGACGAACGTCGGTTACTGGACTCCGATCGAGAACCCAGAACGCAAGTTGATCTATTTCTTGGCATACCCCGATCGTGAAGCTCGTGAAAAATCGTGGAATGCGTTTGGGGCGGACCCAGGCTGGAAAAGTGCTCGCGCGGCCAGCGAAGTTAGTGGCAGGTTGGTCAGTAAAGTCGAGGTCTCGTACTTCCAAGCAACCGATTATTCTCCGGCAATCAAAGCCGACAGTTCCGGCAATCGTGTGTTCGAGATGCGCACCTACACCGCATCGGCTGGAAATCTGGATGCGTTACACGCTCGATTCCGCGACCATACGGTCAAGTTGTTTGCCAAGCATGGGATCACGAATGTCGCTTATTGGTCCTTAACCCAAGATCAGAAAGGTGCGGACAAGACCTTGCTGTACATTCTGGCGCATCGCAGTCAAGAGTCAGCCAAGGCGTCGTTTGATGCCTTCCGTAATGATCCGGCTTGGACCTCGGCGCGTACCGAATCCGAAAAGAAAGCTGGCGGATCGTTGACGGAGAAAGATGGAGTCAAGAGCGTCTTCATGACCGCGACCGATTACTCGACCATTCGTTGATCGATCCGCAAAGCGAGTTCAAAAGTTGCCGCGATGGACGCAAACGCAAACCTTCGATCGTGTGCCTGTGTGCGCCTGCTGATCGACGGTTACAACTTGTTACATCAGAGCCCCGTGATGGGACGCAATCGGGGCAAGAACTGGTTGGAACAAGCTCGCCATCGATTGGTTGGCTACTTAGCGAGCTTACTCAATGCGGCACAGCGCAAGCAGACCATGATAGTCTTTGACGCTAGCAGGCGGCGATCAACGACTCCGGATGACGAGACACTGTGGGATATTCGCGTGATCTACGCAATCGATCATCAAGAGGCTGACGACCTGGTCGAGAAAATAGTTCGCCAGCATCCCACGCCTCGACTGCTGACGGTGGTGTCCAGCGACCATCGACTCCAGAGATGTGCGCGGGCACGGCGAGCGACCGCAATCGACTGCGATGCTTGGCTCGCCCAACTAGAATCTGCTCAACGACTCTCCAACAAATTGCCGGCCGTCGCGAAAACCGAAATCGATAAACCCGAAATCGACGCGGTGGAGGTGGTAGAGTACCTGCAAGAGTTCGGTTTTCGACTTGCCAAACAACCCGCTCGCAATTCAATGGGTGTCGAACAGAACACGCACGCGACACAATTCGAAATCTCTCAACCGGTAATAGGCTCAAATACCGAGTGTGGTTCTGCGGGGGCGGGCCAAGCACGCCGACCACGTACCAAGCGCATGACATCGACTGCAGATCGGCAGCGAGCCAAAACCGAAGTTACTCAGGTGTTACCGATCTTACCCGACTCAAGCCGCCTCGCCGATCCAAGTTCGTAGTAGATTGACGGCCGCTTCCGGATTCTGTTTGATGAGCCCGGAGAGTTCGGTCTTTATTTCGCCACCGGTGACTTCAAATTTCGGGCTGCTGTTCTCGGTGGCTTGTTGCGATTGTTCGCCTTCAGAGCCGCCTAAATCGATGGAGTCTCCCATGTCCGCTGGAATTTCTAGACCAAAACCGCGACTGAACTCCTGATCTTTCGGCGAACCAGCTTGGGAACGCACCCAACTGAACATCATACCTAGGCTGACCAGCACCACTCCCAGCAGCGCCAGTGTCGACCAAGAATCCTTCAGCCAAGCCATGGCTGTCTCGGTTGTAGTAGGTTCGACGATGGTCGGTCCGGGAAGATCGGGGAAAGTGTATACCGTTACCAAGGGATCCTTATCGTCGCCTTGTCTTACGGCGGGCAACTGTCCGGTGACGGCCGATCGAATGGCCGCTTCGGTATCGCCCTTGAGCTTGATTAGGTCAGCTTCTTGCGGCGCATTGTCTTTGTCTTTGCCTTTGTTATTTGGCAGATTGTTCCATACGGTCGTATAGTAAGAATCCGGAACTCCCACGGTCACGGAAACTCGCGTGGGAACAAAGGGAGCTTGTTTGGTGAGACTCACTTCGCGTCCAGCAACACCGCGAACTTTCTCTTCGCTTTCTTTGCTCTTGGTTGCGGATTTGGCCAACTGGTCAGGCGTCTGTGAGACAGAGGCTTTTTCGTTGGAGATCGCATTGGGTTCCGCGCCAGGACGACCGCCTGAGTTGGGTTTGGAACTTTCCATGTCCTTGCGGCTCGTGACCGATTCCAGCGTCGTGGAAGTGGGTTCGTACTTGAGGGTCTCCATCTCTTTGTGAAGAGTTGGGTCGAGATTTACAAACACGCCCAGTTTGACTGGGCCAAAACTTTCCAGCACATTTTCTATCTTAGCGCGATATTGTTCTTCTGCTTCGCGCTGAGCGCGAAGGTACGGATTCTGAGAGGCATCACCAGGATCATTGCTGCCGCGCAACGTATTGTCGTTAATCAGGTCCGTTACAGTAATCTGCAAAGGATCAATACCGGGATAGTATGTAGAGGCAATTTGGCGAATGTTGTCTAGCGTTCGTTGTTCGATCGTTCGTCGCGCAACACCTTCCAGGCAGATCGAGCATGACTGCACCGACTTCTTGCCGAATTGCCCTCGCTTTTCACCGTGGTGAACATAAGCTTTTTCGATTCCAGTGATGCGTTCCAGGATGACTGCCAGCTCGCGATCTTCAGCGTTTTCTAAGCGTGTGTTGATCATACTGGTGGCCTCGAACGGATTGCTCGATTTTAATGCTTGATCGATATGGCTGCCCCATTCCTTGGGAAAAGCGCCACCGTCCATGATCGCTTTTACGTACAGATCTTTTTCCTTGCTGGGAATGAGCATCCGTTTGCCATCGCGTTTGTATCGGCGCAGTGTCGCTTCGCCAAAGGCGCTTTCCAAGTTGTCGAGCGCTTCGTCGCTGAACTGTCGTCCGTCCATCAGGTATTCGAGATCGGTAGATTTTTCCATTGACAGTATCCAGCCGAGGCTGATCACGATTATGCCCACCATCAAAGCGGCCATGAAGCGCGCCGGGAGTGTCATAGAATTAAACAGCTCGAGAATTTGTTCACCGAGTTTGTTGAATGCGTTCATGACACTTTCCTTTTGGCGAGAACCGGTTTACGTATTTCCGATAGGAGATCTAGCGAGCCGGCGTCCATTTCAATCAAATGCGAATCGCGTTGATTTCTTCGTAGGCTTGTAGCAGTTTGTTGCGAATCTGTACCAACATGCGGAACGACATATCCGCTTTTTGAACCGCTGTCATTACTTCAGCTTGTTGGACATCGCCACCGGTCAATAGTTGGTGTACCAGACCGGCAGCCTGCTGTTGGGTCTGATTAACCTGCTGGACTCCGGACGTCAACAATTCGACAAAATTGGTTGGGCCGGGCGCTGCCTGTTCTTGGGCTGAGCGCTGCAACACTCTCTCGGTCAATGGCAAGTGCAGATGCTTGAGCATCGAGGGAGTGTTAGCTTGGATGGACATGCGGCGAATATCCGGCGCGCATCGCGACGCGTTGTGCTGCAATGGCGTTCAAGATGGACAGGCGTGGGTTAGGCGATAATCGACAGCGTTTGCCGAGAAATATTTTTGCTAACCTCCATCGCACCGATGTTGGCTTCGTAGGACCGCGAGGCTTCAAGCGCATCTACAAACTGCTCGTTGAGGTTGATATTCGGATACGCTACATAGCCTTTCCATTTGCCTTCTTGAATCGCCATGGGATGGTCGGGTTGATAACGATGCAGTGGCTCGTTCTCCTCGACCTCAACCGACGCGACTTTGACCCCAGCAGCACCGCCGGAGGTGACCAGTTCTTCGTCGGTTTGGAATACCGTAAAGCGCGGTTGGTAAGGTTGGTTCTTGCCGTCTTCATCGCGTATCGACGACATATTCGCGATATTTCCCGAGATCGTATTCAAGCGAATTCGTTGGGCAACCAAAGCGCTCGTGCTGATATCAAGTGCGCTGATCATCTTCGTACATCCTTGTGAAAAGAAGGCCAGGCAATGTCGGACAAGCTGAAAAGTAGCAAGTGAACAACTTTAGGAAAAGAGCGAATTTTTTTAGATTTTTTTGCAACGCGAAACGGAAAATTCCCTGCCAGAATTGGAAAAGTTCAATAGTCGACAGACTGAATTGACAGCTAGCAATTTGAAAAACGGACAAGGTCTCAAGAAACTATGCTGCTAAGACGAGCGCAGATCGGAATTTACCATGCCATGAGCGAATACAAGCCCGACGAGCAAGCGAGTGCGTCAATCCTGGTACGGACATAATCCTTGCGCGGACACGCTCGCTCGTATCTTGAAATTACGGGCAATTTACAGGTCGATGTTACCTGTGATTGCTAGCTTTCGCTAGAGGCGGAAGAATATCGTCTTGTCGTTCGTGAGGAGCGTTTACCACTCGCTGTGGCTTTGACCACTTGCGCA
>SYJV01000438.1 GCA_005798335.1 Planctomycetaceae bacterium
ACACCTCTGAGACGGCACGTGACCAGCAGGAACGCCAAACGCAACGCGTCGATGCACCGGCAGTTTGTCTTTCGCGACCGATTGCAGGTGTTGGTGTTCCATCGGTACGACGCAGTTTTTGGGATTCTGCCGGGCTTAGCTTGTCGATTGCCATTTTGGCTTGCTTATTCCTGCCGACGATTTTGCGAGCAAGATTTGAATCGCGCAGATTTCAATGTGCGGACAATTTACGTTACCTAGGGGCAGGGCTGATCTCATGGGCAAATCTTGCCAGTGATCAACGTTTTCCCGCCGTGCCAGTCGAAGGACCAACCGCATTTTCGGGCATTTACGCAGTGCATCTTAATGATGCAACCCTGTTGGATTCGCCCTCCCGATTGCTTTGTGCGGGTGCGCCTCGGATTACGCCGAGCACTTTGACCACTCCCATGGCACTCCCCAGTATTTCCGAACTGAAGGCAGCTCTTCTATGCGACCTGCCCACATTGCAAGCATGGCGCAAATCAGTCGGCGGCGATTACGCATATAACCTTGGAGTCATGGAATCGAATCAAGTAGTATCGCCGCGCAGTAAGGGCCGCACGCATTTTGCGATTCTCGGCGATTCGCCGAAGATTCAAGGAGACCGCGATGAATTTCCTGCCCACGGACGGGGCGCATTAAATGTCCTATACGAAGATGGCCATGTCGAGTTCGTCGCCGTCGCAGCATGGCAAAACGGGGCGCTGGAACATCCCTTTCGCAACCAAGACGGATTACACGAAGTAGGCATTCACATCAATGACGCATCGCTCGCCCCAAGTCACTTCGGACCATTGGGATTGTGGCACGATGAAGCCATTTTCAAAACTTTCGATGGGGCAACGAATTAGTTTTTTGCTGGCAATCAGAATGGAGTAGCTTCAAAAGCTAATTTCCTGCATATTACTCAATTGGAAAGCGGCAGACATCGGACGAATAGGAGCGTCCAAGACATACCGATCGAAACGTTTTGACGCTCTGCAATCGTCAATAATCGAGTTTTCTGTCGCAAGTTCGAATATTGCCCAATTTCACTTGTCGCCGTGGCCTGAGAATTGATATAGACGATGCGCAGGTCTATTGAGTGTTGAGTCATGACTGCTACTTGATTATTGGACCTATCGATAGCGCGACGGTCTGTCGATGGCTGGCAATGACTATAGAATGGAACGTTGCTCTTAGGCGAGCGGCAGATGGGAATTTACCAAGGCCTCAGCGAATACAAGCCTGATGCGCAAGCGAGTGCGTCAATGCTGGCATACACTCGCTTGCGCTTCGGGCTTGTATTGGTAAGAAACTATCTGCCGCTCGCCTTACGACCAGGTGAGCCTGATTGGTTTTGGAGCATTACGGATTGCAACGGATCATGCTTGTGAGGCACGAAACGATTCTTCGTAATGGTACATTTACGAGTTCGCTGCTGCTCGCGTGTATTTCTTGTTTGGCGATGATGTTGGGCTGTCGCACGACGGCTCCAATTTTCGTTTGGTATCCACAACAATACGAACTGCCCAACACACAACGCATCGCTTTGGCCCCGGTCTTGGCGGATGGCGATTTGCCAACCAGAATCGAGCACGCGCTGTTGTTGCAACGCCCCTTGACTCGAACCGATTTTAGCTTGGTTACTTCGTCTCAATTGCAACGAACATCGTATGTCATGCCGGCTGCTTTTTTGCCGACTGTTTCCAACGTAAATGCAGCTCGCGAGTGGAACTCCCAAATATTGATGGTTGGGCAAGTGCTGCAGACGAATGTCAACACCACGACGAATGGCCAGCCGATTGGCGAATCTCCAAGTCATTCGCAGCAGGCTCAAGGCGTACCTGCCGACAAGAAACTGGTTATGTTCTGGCGTTTGATCGACGTAAACAACGATCGTGCATTGGGAAGTCATACGCTATCGATTGACACCAAACGTGCGGATGCTGAGTACCCCGATTTGCTATTTGAGTTTCCCGACCCGTCCGAGCGAATTCTCATGGCCGGTGCGCGGGAATCGTGGAAATCGTTAGCACCCTTTATCGGCAAAGAATCAATTGAATTAGCTCAACCGTGGCTGATGCCGGGCTCAGCACAAGTGCGCAAGGGAAACACTCTGGCCAAACAAGGTCGTTGGGATCTGGCGGAAGCCCAATGGCGCGCAGCGGCAGGCAAACATCGTTGGAATAACGCTGCTCAATTGAATTTCGCAGTAGGCTTGGCAGCAAAAGAAGACTTTGAAGGCGCTTTGGCCCAGTTGGGCAAACTCGGTCCGATTGGTCATCAGGACCAGCAAGCTGAGCTTCTGTTTTGGTTTGACCAACATCACCGTTGGTATCGCACAGCTCATCGATTACCTCCACCAGAAAAAGGATGGGCGTTTCCCGATCCAGTTTCTTCTGCTGCCTCGGTACAACTTGCCAGCGATGTTCCAGGTCCAGATGAACAACCTTGGTGGACAGCAATTCCTGGGACCAAACCTCCCGGCTGGACATGGCGAGCATGGCTCAGCCAACCGTGGTTGTTTTAACAAAACTTCGCCTGAGCAAACGTCCTTTTGAACTTAAACTCTCATTATCTATCATTAGGCGAGCGGCAGAAGGAAATTTACCAATACAATCCCGAAGCGCAAGCGAGTGCGTCAATCCAGGCGTATGTCAATCCAGGCTCTCACTCGCTTGCGCTTCGGGCTTGTACTGGTATATTCCCATCTGCCGCTCGCCTTAGGTGCGATCAAGCGGATTTACCTTTGTTTGATCCTGGCGCAAGAACTTGGGACGATTGGGGCCATGATCTACAGCCTGGTCATGCCGCAACTGCGGTGGACTTTCGTAATCGAACAACGTATTTCCCATCGAGGCGCGTGTCGCGTTGTTGACGGCGTTGATTTCTGGGACATGATTGGGCGAGGGGTCGTTATTTGTCGACTCCAAATCCCGAACTCGCTGAGATTTACGCTTCGGCTTGAGGACGAAGAACCGTCCGAGCGGGCTGGCCAACAATGCTGGCAAAAAAATTAGATCTCCAAACAAAGCTGCCACCAGCAGTGCCAGCATCAAGGTGCCAAATCGCTGGGTCGGAGTGAAAGTACTAAGTGCAAAAACAGACAGTCCCAACCCGCCGACAATGGTAGTTTGCGTCATCGCTGGAGCACAGCGCGCGTAGGCATAGAAAATCGCTTGATGGCGCGTCAAGCCATCGCGCATAGCTTGGCGGAACCAAGCGAGATAGTGAATTGTGTCATCAACGGCAATACCCAGTGCAACACTAGCAGTCATCATCGTGCCGATATCGACCAATGTGCCAGTCCAACCCATATAACCAAAGATAATTGCCAAGGGAAATAAATTCGGTAGCATGGAAACAAAGCCGGCGCCCGCAGCTTGAAGTACGTTATCTGGGCGCAGGCTGGAGAGTATCGTCGTCGCAGGGGTGAGGTTGATTGCCATCACGAGCGCAATGAGCGCGAAGGACCAGGCAACGCTTTGAATCAAACTTTCGAGCAGCGTTCGCTGCGCTTTGTAGACCACTGGTACAACGCCCGTGTAGACGACATCTATCTCCTTCGGATGTTCGCCAAGCTCTACCGGAACTCCTAGAGAATTGCTGCGGTCTTTATTGGCGAGTTCGATTTCCGACAACAGTGGCCGAGCATCGACAATATTTGAGTTGCTTTGGCGGATAAAATCCCAATCGTAGTCCGCATGGTCGCGCACGATCACGATACACGCAAACTGCCGCAAGTATTCGCGCCATTTATCCGATGTCGCCTTGCCGCCGGACAGAGGAAATCGAACGGGGTCATGCCAGTTGGCTTGCCGAACTGTTTCGTTGGTCAAACAGTCGGCCAGGGTCTCCGCAAAAATCTGTGCACCTTCCGACAATGGGAAAGCTGCGTGCTCGGCTTCAATAGGTGAGGTCGACCGCTGACCAGGTCCGTCGGTCGAATCGGCCGGATTCGAACTGCCTAGGACCAAGACATCGCCTCGCAAGCGCTCAGTAGACTCGCTGGTTTGCGTGAGGATGGTCTCGATAATTTCCGAGCGACAACGGTAACCGGCGATAACTGGCTCGACAACTTTGCGCAATTGATTAACGAACTGGCCGTAATCGACATCGTTAAGCGCGCCCAAGCGGAGGCTGATACGCCACAATTCCTTGCCAGGTGCTTGAGATTCTGACGACTCGATCCGCAAATAATCGGTCTCTAGCAATTCCGGTCGCGATTGTTGCAACAGTCGATCATATGCCAAGCGGTGAGCGTCAAACCCTCGCGAAGGATTGGGCATGTCGCGCAAGAAAGTAATCGCGCTCATCCCGCGCCCAACTAAATTCTGACCACCATAACCTAATTGCGATTGCAAGACTTCTTGCACGCGCGCGACCGCTTGAGCGCGTTCCAAAAGGCTAAGCTGTCGCCTGGACAGCTTGCGATCTTCGTCCGTTGCTGTGCCTTCAACGTCCGCACTACGCTGAGTTTCCACAGGAAATCGTACAACAAGTTCCATCGGGACCAGTCGCCCAAAATTCTGTTCCATCCAGCGGTAATCGCGAATTATCTGTGCTTCCCCATCGAACATCTTCAGCAACTGTACCGAAGTGCGAACCTCTTTTAATCCAACCAGACCAAACACGAATATCGCCACACAGCCTGCGTTAACCAACCAGTGTCGACGAACAATAAAGTGAATTAGGCCATCCCAAAAAACGTCAAAGAGGCTCGCTGTTCGTTTTACTCGCGTTTTTTCCTGCGCGGGAGGAAAAATTGTCAATGCTGCTGGCAGAAAAAAGTACAACAGGCCCAATGTTGCCATGACTCCTAACGCAGAAAATAGTCCAAACTTGCGTATCGGCAGGATATTGCTGGTGCACAATGAAACTAATCCAATGGCAGTGGTCAGCGCGGCGAGCATGCATGGCACAAACGCATGTTGCAGTGCCTTTTCCGCGGCGCCTTTGGTTCCTTGCTCACGCGCGATGTCGCGATAGTAGTTGATAATATGAATCGCGCCGGACATACCCAGTACGTATACCAGCGAAGGCATCGTCAACAAAATCGCGTCAACCGTTGATCCCGCCCACCAAACCATTCCCAAGCTGGCGATTGCACTGACGCCACCCACAAAGAAGACCATCATCATCAGTCGAACCGACCCGAGGCACGCAAGCGAAAGACCCAGGCCGAGGATGACCGAGTACCCGAGCAAGCGCACGAGCGTAATCGTCCCTTCCTCGTCGATGGAAACGTTGTCGATCGGCGGACCGCCAACATGCAATATCGGTTCCGCCACAGCAGGAACGCCCGCCAGCCAATTGAACGGCGGCGGTGCTGAACTGGGACGTGGTGGCAGCGTCACGCCACTGTCTCGAGCAAGCTGAAAGACTCTGCCGAGTTCATGGCCCATCAATCCGCGTCCAACCACTTGCTTCAGGTTGCGTTTGGCGACATCCGACAACGTGATCATTACACATGTTTGCCGACTGGGTTCTTCAACGGCGACTGTGTCAAAGAATTCATGCCACACTTCAGCTTGCCCTGCGGGATCGGCACTGCGCAGTTTTTCGACCTGGCCATCGAACTTGGCGTTTACTGCATTCTGAATGACGAAGTCCCAAGTGGCCTGCCAATCTGATGGCAGCTCCGCAAGTTTTGTTGGTGAAATTACTGCCGACACGTCGGACGACTGCCAGCTAAAGTCGTGCGGTACCGCGGGCCCAAACAACGACCCTGTCAGCCGATTGATTGCCTCTCGGCGGCCGATGATCGGACGAGTTGGTGTGGCCAGGGAACCGTCCCCTTCGGCCAGTTGCTCGACCAATTCTGGTCCAGTTTCAATTTTTTTGAACAGCGGCGCCGCCAACAAACGTGGGTCAATGTAGAACGGATTTTGCTTGCCAGTGGCCGTTCGGTCGTTGAATGCGGCTACAAAGGTGCCAGAAAGTCGAAATGTCCCCAATGCGCGTTGCATACTTCGCGATGCGAATGAAACTACGCTGCCACCGTCATCCCATCGATACAATCGGCCATCGGGAGTGATGTAGAAACCATCTCCATCTTCGTTGACCAACCACTTTTCGTTGGCACCGCCCCAATTCGTATACAGATTTTCGCCTACGAACAGACCGTATTCCGTCCCCAATCGCTTTGCACGAACGTAGTCCGAATCATTGGGCGTGCTCGGCGGCGGTTCGATCTCCGCCCGCAGTTTGTCGATGAACAATCGCAACCGCTGGTCGTCTACATTGCAGTTTTGCCAGGTGGCAATAACGAATTGCTCGCTGACGAATCGGCGCGCAAACCAACTCAACTCTTCGGTTTCACGGAAACTGTCCGGCAACCAATCTTTGACATTATTCTCCGTTTTTCGTAGGGCCATTCTGGCCCCTCGTCCCGCGAACGGGAAAACGAAAAAGACGATCATCAAGATGATCAAGGCATTGGGAAGTCCCAAAAAGGACCTCCTCGCGAAGAAAGGCTCTTTCATCGCTCTGCGCCATTTCCTGTTCAAAAAGATAAGCAGCCCACTGGCTTTCAGCTATACGCAAGCCTTGCCAAGCGTACAAACCGTAAATCGATTTGGCTAGCCTCGGCAAATGAGAAACACGGAAGTGTTTCACAACCAAGGCCAGTTAGGACGATTAGGCAATATGACGCTTTTGAAAGGGCGATCAGCCGTACAGTTCGCTGGTAATCCTCTCACGAGTCTTCGCAGCACAACCTACCTATCTTGAAGCGACTAGGCAGCGTGCGCTCGATCCGTAAAGTTTGGCGATCTGGCAAAGACTGACTTTTGTTCCAACTATGCTTATCAATCGAGAATTTTCGCTGCTGAGATCAGTCGAATAAACTCTTTATTGGAAGGAAACCTGGATAGCTGTTTTGTTAATTGCTCCATGGCGTCGACCGGATGCATCGTATTGAGCGTTCGACGCAGCATGGTTACCGCGTGAAGCGTTTCCGCGTCGAGCAACAATTCTTCGCGTCGAGTTCCGGATTGAGTGATATCAATTGCCGGCCACACTCGCCGGTCGGCCAAGCGTCGGTCGAGCACTAATTCCATATTGCCGGTCCCCTTGAATTCCTGAAAAATCAGGTCGTCCATGCGGCTGCCCGTATCGACCAGCGCGGTACCAACAATTGTCAGCGATCCACCTTCGGCAAACGCGCGCGCGGTGGCAAATAACTTCTTGGGAATGTCCATCGCTTTGATGTTCACACCTCCAGTCATGGTTGGACCTGCATTTCCAACCCATTTATTGAAAGCGCGTGCCAGCCTAGTGATTGAGTCCATCAACAAGAACACATCCTTGCCCATCTCTGCAAGTCGTCGACAGCGATCAAGCACCAACTGACTTAGTCGAACATGGCTGTCGACATCTTCGTCCAAGCTGCTAGCGATTACTTCCCCATTGATGACATTGCGACGCATGTCGGTAACTTCTTCGGGGCGCTCGTCGACCAGTAGCACGATCAAATGCACATCGGGATGATTTATGGCAATACCGCGACTGATATGTTGCAGCATGATCGTCTTACCGCTGCGCGGCGGTGCAACAATCAGTGAACGTTGTCCCTTGCCCAACGGTGATAATAAATCGATTACGCGATTGGTTAGCGGCTGGGGTCCCACTTCCAATCTCAGCCATTGCTCGGGGTTAATCGCGGTCAGGCTATCGAAGTTCTTGGTGGTGATATATTGGTCCGGTGCCATACCATCGATGTCGATGATTTCGCGCACGCGCGGACCCTGCTGGCGACGAGCCGGCTGCATCATAGCGCGCACGCCACAGCCCTGGCGCAAGCCAAATTTTTCGATCATGGTCCCGGGGACGAACGGATCTGTTCGCTCGCGCGAGTAATTATCCTTGTTCGTGCGCAGGAATCCGTAGCCGTTGGGGTGCATTTCTAAAATACCGATGAATTCCTCCAGCGGCACTTCGACTCCGTCAGGTACATCGATTTCTGGCCCAACGGGCGATTGGCCGGGCCCCGCCGATACAGGCGAGGTCCCCTTGCCGCGGCGCGATCGAAACGGTCGACGGCGCCCCGCACCACCTCCCGGTCCATTGGCGTATCCTCCGCCACCGCCATTATTAGATCCATTTTGTGAATACGACGAAGGGCCAGTTGACCTGGGGCGAAACCTCTTCTTTTTCGGCATGGAAAGCAGATCCAGCGGGTTCAAGAGAAAATGCGGGGTGGAATGCGACGCAAATTCTGTCGCCGCTCACCGACCGCAGACTAAAAAGGAACAGAAACAACCAATTTCCACGACAACTTGGTCGCGGGCATCTATTCCAAGATGCTGGTTTCAACGAGGAAACCTTTGACGCACTTCAACAAGCGAACAATTAAGTCTTCAATGACGACCTCACAAGGTCTAGGAAAATCTCTCGTGGCGACGCAGAACAGAAGTGTAAAATACGCCGTTGGTGAGATTGCCCATCCGAAGCTTGGAATGCCACTAGTCACTGGATCAAACTGGAGATTTCACCAAACGAGCCTACAACCGCTCGTAGAGAAATTCATCCTTCAGTAAATGGCCGGGCGGAGTTCCTGCTGAAGACTCCTAACGCATGGATTTTGTGGAATATTAGCTTAAGTATCGGCGCTGTCAAGCTCACCCTTCACCAGTTTCTCATTATTCGCCGGATTTTCCGTTAATCCGGGAAAAACCGGTTCAAGCCTTACCATCCGCACAGCCGATTCAGCCGAAGGTGATTGATCTCAGCCGAATGGCCTCGTGGCCCGGCGCCGATCCAGATCTGAGATTGCTAGGACCCCACCGAGATGAATCGAATCATTTTGATCGCATGTTTGTTCCTTGTGCTAGCAGGCCGTAGCGTGATGGCCCAAGAAGGGATTCGCTGGCAAGCGGATTTGGCTCGCGCCAGGCAGGCAGCAGCCCAGTACGGCGTGCCGCTGATGATTCACTTCTATGGGGACAACTGCTTGCCCTGCGTAAAACTCGAAAAGGGTGTCTATGCCAAACCCGAAGTTATTCACCGTATTAATACCTACTTCATTCCCGTGCGCATCAATGCCAGCAAAGACATGAAGACTGCGGCCGAATTTCAAATTCACAGTTGGCCTGCGGACGTCTTCATTAGTCCGGACGGAAAAATTGTTGCGCGCGGTGTGTGTTTGCAGGACCATAATGCCTACATGCAAAATCTACAGTACGCAGCCGTTTCTAGCAACGATCACATGATGTTGGTTAACGCCTCGCGGCCTGCGCCAAACTCAAACACTGCCGGGATCGCGGCCAGCCAGGCAGCTTATGGACAATTGCCATCGGGCAGTACCTACACGCCTTATCAGCCCAATGGACAGCAGCCAACTTCGCCGCAACCGACCATGTCTCAACCAGGTACGTCGCAACCCAGCATGCCTCAGCTTCAGAATTCCCAAGGTCCAATCGCTGCATTCTCGCAGCCACCTGTGCAGTTTACACCCGCAGGCGCGTCTTCCAATTGGCAACAGAATCCAAGCGCGCCCCAACCGCAGGTTTACGCTCAATCCGGTCAATTCGCACCGCAAAATTTCGCGGTCAACAGTGCCACCAATTCGCTGCCAGCGGTTGGACAAACGAACGCCGCGTCGATGTTGCCTGGTTCGACAGGCGCCAGCCAAATCGCTGGCCAGCTCGACATGTCCCAGCCAACCTCCATGCTGCGAGGCCCTCTGGACGCACAGTCGCAAGCGACACCCCTGCGTGGAGCAGTTCCGGGAACATTATCAAACTCGCCGATGAAGATCTCCGCTCCGAACCTACCCTCGCCGATGGCTCCAATGCAACAGCAATACACTCAGCAATCTGCGATGCCCAGCCAATACGCGGCGATACCCGCCGGGAGAGCCGTGACGGTTCCTGCTCAACCAGCCGCACTAGCGTCGAATACGAACCAACCAAGTTCAACGACGTGGACCATGCCAAACGCGATGCCGACGGGTGGTCGCGCTCGATCGGACACAAATTCCTTTGTCTTGTCCAGTTCCACTTCGTCCAATGCTGGATTGACACTCGACAACCCGCATTACAACAGTGAGGCAGTTGCCACGTCCGCGCCCGCAGAAACAGGGCGCCCAACAGCAAATGTATCGAACGCGGTGCCGGTATCTGCTGCCAATCCATCCCAGGGATCTGATTCTGCTTCGGTCTCACCAACCGCTGCTGAACCGAGTTTCCAGCCAGTGGCCAATCGTCAGGAATCACAAGCAACCAAATCTGTTTCGGTAAACTCTCTGGTATCGTCCGTCGCCAACGATCAATCCCTCGGTTTGGAAGGATACTGCCCAGTGTCTTTGAACGACCACGGCAGGTGGGTAGTTGGCGAGCAACAGTTTGCAGTCAAGCATCGGGGCAAAGTGTATCGTCTAAGCAGCCAAGAGACGATGCAGAAGTTTCTTGCAAGTCCAGATGCCTATGCGCCGGTACTATCGGGTTACGATCCGATGGTTTTTCTCGACGAAGGCAAACTTGTCTCCGGTACTTTTGATTTTGGCCTAGTTGAAGATTCGCAGCCACGCACGATTTTCCTGTTCAGCTCAGCCGAAAGTAAGGCCAAGTTCGAATTGGACTTCGACAAGAACGTCAAATCGCTAAATCTCTTAGTCGCACCCGCTCGATCCAAACGATGATGCACAGGCCGTGATTGTCAGGCATGAGATTTGAAATCTGAAATCCGTTGTACCTGCACTTGCTTGCCCCTACTCGAAACGCTTCGTACGCTGGCTTATGCTGTTGATGCGTACTTCGAGTAGGAGTGATGTATCGATGCGACTTCGAGCCTGCCATTGTTGTGGGTTGGTGCAACACGTACCAGAACTCTCGATCGGTGAGCGAGCGATCTGCTGGCGATGCGATTCAATCGTTTATCGAGCAGATATCGACGGTCAAAAGAGTTCGGCGCGCTGTTTAGCTGCTTCGGTCGGGGCATTAGCCCTGTATTTACCAGCAGTATCTTTGCCGATTATCGAGATCGAGAAACTCGGACACCATCATCATGCCAGCTTGCTGGGCGGGACGATGGATTTACTGCTTTCTGAGAGCTGGTTTGTAGGCTTGATCGTGTTGGTCTTCTCGATCGTTTTGCCACTCGTGAAATTAATAGCGCTGGTCGAGCTGAGTTGGATGGGGTTGGCACATCGGCGTCACCGAGCTTGGACTTATCATGTCGTCGAATGGGCAGGGCGGTGGAGCATGATGGATGTGCTGCTGTTGGCCCTGCTGGTAGCACTAATCAAGATTGGCGACTTGGTCCAATTCCGGCTTGGCATTGCCGTGGCCGCATTCGTATTGTGCGTGGTCATGAGCATGACGGCATCCATTCTGTTTGACCCACATTCCATCTGGGACGAAAGCGAATCCCTTCCATGACTCTGCCCGAGTCGCAACCTGACGAGCTCCCAACACCGATTCCCACGGCGCGTGTCTTGAGCGTCAACCAGGTTCACTTATTGCATCGACAAACTCGTTTGTGGTGGATGACTGGCCTGTGTATCGCAATCGCGGTTGGGTCATTGATTTGGAGTTTTCTCCGGCAAGGCGAATCCATTCGCATTCGTTTCACGGACGGCCACGGACTGAAAGTCGGCGATACGATGCGTTATCGCGGAATTGACGTTGGACAAGTGTTGCGAGTCAATATCGCTGACGACTTGCAGGGAGTCGCAGTTGAGGTTCGCTTGGATGTTGGCGCCCAATCGTTCGCAGTCGAAGGAAGCCAATTCTGGATCGAACGACCTCGGCTGCGATTGGGGCAGGCAAGTGGCCTCGATACCGTACTAGGTGCGAAGTACATCAATACAATCCCTGGTGCACAACCCGGCGTGCGGTGCAAATCCTTTGTGGGACTCGAATCACCAGTTCAATTGACGGGGACCGATTTCCTGGACGTGCGCATTCGCTTTCCTGCGGGCGAAGGATTGGCCGCCGGAGATCCGGTCAAGTACTTGAAGCTGACAATTGGAGAGGTACTGGGAGTGGATTTATCCGATGATCTCGAATACGTCTCCGTTCAGGTGCGATTAAGCGGCGCTGCAAAATCGCTGGCGCGCCGTGGAACTCAGTTTTGGATCGAACGGCCCAGGCTGGATCTGACCGAAGTGCGTGGTCTAGAAACTCTTGTTAGTGGGCCATTCATCGCGGTGCAGCCTACAACACAGCCCTCAGCCAGCGATGGGCCCGCGCTGCTCGACTTCGTGGGCTTACCCGAACCTCCACCACTTGCTCGTCGCGATGGAACATTAGAAGTACAGTTGGATTCGCCAAGTCGATTTGGTTTGACCCGAGGCGCGCCGGTTATGTACCGCGGTTTGGAAGTCGGCCGCGTGGCAAACGTCGGCTTGTCACACGATGGAGCGACGATTTCGGTGCAAGTCATTGTCGAGCCTGAGTACGCAGAATTGGTGCGAGATAACTCGCAGTGGTGGGTTTCCGGTGGTATCAAATTCGAGGCGGGCATCACCGGCTTGGGACTGTCCATCGATTCACTATCGGCTTGGCTGCGCGGCGGCATTACCTTCGCAACTCCCGACACTCCGGGCGCGAGAGTCGTTACCGGACACACATTCGAACTTCACGCAACACCTGAAGCGAACTGGACAGCCTGGCAACCGCGCATTGCGATTGGCGAATTCGCACGCGCCAATGGCCAGCGTTTCACACTTCCCAAACCGATACGCGTAGCGGCAAGCTGGAATTCGGCTTGGCTCGGTTTCTCACGTAGGCGCAGCGTTCAGAGTTGGGCCATGCCGATCGACGATCGCACGCTGTGGTTGCCCAGTAAATTCGCCAACGACGCTGAACAAGCGGGTGCAATCGTAACGATTGAAATTGAGGGGAGCAGTTTCGAGTGTGAATTGCCCGCAATTTTGCGGATCGGTGAGCTGGCCCGCATCAATCTGCCAGCGAATATCAAAGTTGCCACATGGCCGCGCGTTTCGTTCGCCAATTCGTGGTCGTCGAAAACTCCGCTTTTGATCGTGAATCCTGAACTCGCCGAACCTATTGCTATGGATCCGGTAAGATTGCGGAGCTCAGGAGGAGTTCTAAATATCGCGGGAGAAGTACCGTTGGCTGCAGGGCTAGCTGGCTCGCCCGTCCTGGATTCCGGTACTGGCAATGTCATCGGACTATTGATCGAATCGTCGGGAGGTTGGGCGGTGGCCCCGCCTCCATGATCGTCCGATTCAGTCTTGCCGGGATTCTAGTTGGACAGCGCCATTTTGTGTGCAAGGTATGGCTTTTGGTCCTAGCCATTTCGTCGTTTAACCCCAATACCGTTCAACGAACGTGGGATAAGCTTCCAGCTTGTCAATATCTTGTGCA
>SYJV01000439.1 GCA_005798335.1 Planctomycetaceae bacterium
GAATCACATTGAACGCTCGGACGAAAGCCTTGACGGCTTCCGCTACCCTATAAAATAAGTCTGAACCAAGCATTAGTTGATGGTTCCAAAACTTGCCAACAACATCTCAACGACCAGATGCCAACCATCGATCAAGACAAACAGCAACAATTTGAAAGGTAACGAAATCAATGCAGGTGGCAGCATCATCATTCCCATCGAGATAGTTACCGCAGCAACCACCAGATCGATCAATAAGAACGGCAGAAATATCTGGAAGCCCATCAAAAATGCCGTCTTCAATTCGCTCAACATGTACGCGGGGAGCAATACCTGCAAAGGTATGTCATCGAAATTGGTTAGTTCGGGTTGATCCGGTTGATAGTACGCGTAAAACAAATGCACATCGTCGTCATTCTCGGCCCAGGAAATCTGATGGCTCATAAACTCGCGAATCGGTTTGATGCCAGCGTTCCAAGCATCTTGTGTCGACATGCGGACATTGGGATCGGTATAGGGGCGGATCGCGTCATCGTAGACGCGATTCCAGACAGGTGCCATGACGAACAGGGTCATGAACAGCGCTATTGAAGTGATCACTTGGCTGGGCGGCAATTGTCCTGTTCCGAGTGCCTGTCGCAACAATCCAAGCACGACAATGATTCGCACATAGCAGGTCGTCATCAGCAACACCGCAGGTGCCAAGCTGAGAACCGTCAACAACATTAGGATCTGCAGGCTGCTGGAGAGCCCCTGTGGGCTAGCCCATTTCTCAGGACCACTCAACAGAAAATTCTCCGTTGAATTATCTTGGGTCAACGTCGCGGACTGAGTTCCCCGAGTAACGTTGTCTAACAGTTGTCCAATTTTACTGGTTTGGCCGGTGTTTTCCTGCGCAAAGGTCCCAGGGCTGAACACCACGCAAGCTACGAGAACCAACATCCAAGCCAATCGAGACCCGGCGCAGAGCGAGAAGTTCATAAATCGCGTTCCTTTCCGGTTTGTAGCAGCACGCTTCGAAATGACTCAGAAATGCTGCCAGGCTTGGTGCTCTCACAGAATCCTGCCAGCCGATCAACTTCCAACGGATCGGTGATTTCGCTGATCGTTCGCGCGTCCCCATGCGCCAAGCTGACCAAGACCAGCTTGGGACCAAATCGGAGCAGAACGAGCTGTTGTCGAGGAGCCATCGAAGTCCTGCCCAAGATCGAGACTGCTTGTTTGGGCAATAATGCCAATGCCGTATTGCCCGCGCGTCGGTAGCACCATGCGACCGCGAGAAACAATCCGATCACCAGCAAGAAACTCGATCCAACTGACAGGAACATTTGCAGCAAGCTGCTCTTGGGCTTGTCCGCGAGTCTCTCCGCAGCACTGGTACGTGGTCGCAACTGTATTCCTCGGTCTGCACTGGACTCCTGTTCGGCGACCTGATCCCGAACTTGCTGAATGGTTGGTTGTATCGCACTTGGCGAAGAGCTGTGGATGGCTGCACTTTGCGCCGACACTTGTTGAACCGGTAGTCCGGGCAGCAATTGGTTGTAGGATTGCGGTGGATTGTTAGATTGATGCGTCGTATTCCAATTGGCTTGTTCGACCGAGTTGGGCCACGCTGTCGGTTGAGCGCCCGCAGTGGGCGCAATTGGCAGAGCTTGCACATTGGCGCTCGCTCCACTGGAAACCAGAGCGGGACGCTCAATCGTCTCAACTGTTTGCGAACTTGCTTGGTCGACGACAATCCATTGCATGACTGTCAGGGTCGCGATCCAAACGGAGATTGAAATCGATCTCATGGGGCATCCTAGCCAAGTACGCGATCTGGATCACATCCGCCGCCAATGTCAGTAGAGGCGATAGAGACCAGCAACAGATGACTCGCGACGGTATATCCGGTTGCCGGAGAACTGCGACATTGTCTTAATTTTCAAAAACATCCGAGCCAATCAATTCCGCCACGCGCACGCAAAAGTTGTCGTTCAACACTAACACTTCTCCTCGCGCAACGAGTCGCCCGTTAACAAAGATATCCACAGGGTCCCCGGCGAGTTTCTCGAGAGTTACAACCGATCCGCGGCGCAGCTTCAACACTTCGTCCAATTGCATGCGCGTGCGGCCCAGTTCAATTTTTAGATCGAGGTCGACATCGTTGAGCAACTCAATCGAACACTTCTCGGGGGGGCCACCTTCGCCGATCAAATCTTCCAACTGAAACGGCTTGGGCGAATATGTCTGGCCACCATCCAACCCTTGCAAGGCGGCTTCGGCCTGCTCGAGCAACTTCGCAGCATGCTCCGCAGTTGCAGCGGAAGAACCAGTTGAACTGGCTGTGGTAGAATTTAATTGATCGGTCTGCGAACTCATTTCGGGGCAATCCTCCGTGCGATACTCGGCTTGCGTGCCGGGCGAATTCCTATTCCTCCACGACTTGATAGTCTTTAAAACCCACTCCAAGCAAAATAGGCTCGCCAAACAGCTCGTTACTTGTCGCAAGTATTCGCCTTTGAATCAAGCCCAAATCGTTTTCATTCAGCTCTTCCAAGGTAGCATTGCGAATTTCCAGATTTAAACGATGACGCAATCGCATAAAGCGTTCCTTGTACAGTTCATCCAGTTTTGGCATGGATTTTTTTTGGACCGTACCGAACAATCTCATTTCCACGCGATAATTGCGATCAGAACCTGATGGAATAAAGGGCACGCTATAGTCGCCCAACGAATACTCGATGGCTTTGGTATCGTCGTCGACGGTAGATTCTCCCTCTTTCTCCATCGTGGCTTCGACTTTCTTGATCAATTGAGCCTCGGCGAGCGCCGCAATATCATCCGCCGACGGCACAAAGTAAAAGAACAGCACCGACTCGACCACGACGACCGTCGCGACAAAGCCAGAGATCAAAATCTTCGGTACCAGAGAGGAAGAGCCCGCAGCTTTTTCCGGTTCAGCTTTTGCTTCGTGTGACATGAATTGGTCCTGTCGTTTCGTAGCAGTATTCTATGATTTGGCGTTGTCGGAGAATTCGATTTTCAAGCTGGATGTGCTAGCCAACACCAGCGGTCGCTCGTACGATGTGGGTTCGATGTGTAGCCGAGCTGCTTGGGCGTCACGTGCTTGGTAAATTCACATAGAAGTCTAGGATATCAAAGCGAGCCTTGAACTCTGAATGTTGATATTTCTCATCATTGAGCGCCCGTCTATTTGGCATAGTCGGTAGATTCCCGTCAATCGATACGCTTTCGCGCTCATGGAGTAATGCGGACTGCAAGGAACGAGATTCACTTGCTAAGTGGTTGACGCATGTTCAACATAGCTGGCTAGAGTCAATGCCCATCTGAAGCTGGCAGATACCGGTGCTTGACCAATGCGCACAATTCTTGCCAGCGTTCAACTTGGCTAGAGGTGAGAATCTTCTCGACGTCTGCTTGCATTAGGTCGAATGCGCGAATCAGTTGAGAGGCGTTTTCGGCGCGCGTACTTTCCATCGTCGAGAAGTGTCGATGTAAAATCAAATTGACTTGCGATGTCTGGTCTGGGGAAAGGTCCAGCCTCGAAGCGACGTGCGGCAAGATGCGTTCAGGGATTTGCGCCTGGTTGCGAAAAATCCCCAACATTTGCTGGCGAGTAACAATGCGCCCGACCACACCACCGATGACCAGGCCACTCAAAAAGATCAACAGCAACATCACGCGGCGGCGCCAAGGCGTGGTCGTTTCGAATGGCAACGGATTCTCGGCAGAGGCTCTCTCGTTCATGGCAACATGGAGATGAATGGCTTGGCCATGGGTAACAGCGAATCGTCGGGCAACTGCAAGACCAGCAGCAACGCAGCGCACGCCGCAAACAGCGCTCCATAACAAAAGACGATGGTCTCGCGATCGACGCGATCGCGCACCTGTAACTTGCGAATGGTCCTTAACACGCGCGAGCTAATGTCAATCGAAGGCGCGGATTCACACGCTGCGCTTCTTGCTAGCCGTTCGAATCCGTCCAGTTGATTATCGGTCATGATCCACCTCGATCGATTACTCGCTTCAATCGAATGCGAGCCCGGAACGCTCGCAATTTTGCGCCAGCAACTGTCCACCCACCACGGGCAGCAGCCTCACTGATCGTACACCCATCCAAATAAATCAACGTCAAAATCAACCGATCCGCCGGAGGCAAACGACTAAGCGCCGCTTGAACCTGTTCTGCGGCTTCGGTCGCGTCTGAGGGAGGTGGTGCATGCCCTTGCAGACACTGCCAATCACCGTCGCTCAGACTGACCTTCTCACGCAAGTTCTTGCGATTTGTCCAAAACCGATATCCGACTCTCACGGCGATCCGCCTCAGCCAATGTAACCAAGGCGCTTGCCCCCGAAAGCTCCGTAGACTGATATAGGCCTCGACAAAAACATCGTGAACTAATTCCTCACAGATCGCAGAGTCGCGACTGAATCTGCGCATTTGTGTAGCAATTTCGGTTTGGTAACGACGCACCAGCCGTCCGAATGCATCGCCGTCACCGTTCTTGGCGGCGGCGATGTCTCGGTTATCCTCGTCAGACAACACCGCATCGACAATAGACTCATCTCGGATGGCCGGTTTGTCGAGCATGACGCAATGCCGTCCGTAAGATTGTGATCAACTAAAACGATTCGAATTCATCTCGCGATACCGAACCATTTTCGTCAGCATCCGCAGCACTTAGCCTCCACCATACTCGCATAGGCACTTCGTCTTCAGCTAGTTCCTCGTTTTCGTCTTCGTCAAATGCCGCTAACAACATATCAAAAGACGGGCGACCTCTGTAACCTCCCTTCGTGGAATTTGCATCAGCCGCCGACGCCATCGTTGCAGATATCAATCCCGCGACCACCAACCACATGCTTAAGCGACGCATCATCATTGTCCTGTTCGAGTTTCGAGAAAACAATTTTTCGGTTGCAGCTCTACCCTCGCGGACAAGCTATCGAACGCGGCCATCTGCCGCTCGCTACCTGCCACTACAAACTGCAAAACCACAATTCGATGGGTATAGTGCGTGCTACCTACGTCGAGGTTTCAGAAATTCTTCAAAAAATCCTCGCGTGTATTTTCTTGTGTGGCTCGGTTCCATTTTGGGGTGTGGTTGCACCAGCGAGCAAAAAATTGTTTTAGACTGTTCCTACCGTGGGCGAACTGCCGCGAAGAAAAGGTTGCACAACTGTTCTTAACGACATGACACTGCTGCGATGCGGTACGTGCCAGCTCGCTAGTGGGCCCGCGAACCGTTGAGGAAAACGTGTTCCAGTCTTCGCACCAGTGTTACTACGTGAAAACTTGCTTTCCTACGCAAAGGCACAACATGATTCATCGCCAATTAGCCCTCCCATGCATTTTCAGTTGTGTGTTAGTTTTGCTAATGTCCGTGGTCGGCCACGGTCAAGCCCAAGTCGATCAGCTCGCAAACGTGGTAGCCAGCATTCCGGCTGCGGACCCACTCCCGCGCGATGGACTCAAGACCCAGCTTGCTAACAATGTACAGCGATTGCGAACTGCAAGGAATCGTGAGAGTTCTGATGCTTGGCGAGCAGTCCAAACACGAGAGCAATGGGAGCTGTATCGCGATGCTCAGCTTAACAAATTGGCTGCCTCGCTGGGTCAGAACACTGCTGTCCCGGCAAATCTGAATTCGCTAGTTACGGGTCGAGCGGAGTTTGCAAGCGCCGGATTTGCGATCGAAAACGTACTGTACGAAAGTAGGCCGACGCTGTGGGTTTCAGCTAATCTCTATCGACCACTAAAACCAACCGTTGCAGCGCCGGGGATTTTGATCAGCCACGCACATCATACGCCCAAGGAACATGGCGAGTTGCAAGACATGGGCATGACTTGGGCGCGCGCCGGATGCTACGTTTTAGTCCCCGATCATTTCGGACACGGTGAGCGGCGGCAACATCCTTTTGTTTCCGCCAGTTCGTATCCCGGATCGTTTCGGCTCAGTCGCCAAGACTACTACTATCGTTACGACTCGGGTATCAAACTGCACTTGCTGGGTGAAAGTTTGATGGGCTGGTTGCAATCGGATTTGTCGCGCGGCGTCGATTTTCTGCTGGGCTTGCCCGGCATTGATCCTCGCAAAATAATTCTGCTCGGCTCAGTCGCCGGTGGTGGTGATCCGTGCGCGGTCACTGCGGCGCTCGACAAGCGAATATCGGCTGCGGTGCCATTTAACTTTGGCGGCCCCCAACCGGAAACTCGTTACCCTTTACCAGAGGATGTGGAAACGACTTTCAATTACGCTGGCGGTGGTAGCTGGGAATCTACACGCAATCTGACTCGTTCGTCCGCAGATGGATTTCTTCCGTGGACAATTGTCGGTGGCATTGCTCCGCGCAGACTCGTATATGCGCATGAGTTCAATTGGGATCAAGCCCGCGATCCAGTGTGGAAGCGGCTGGAAACGATCTATCGATTCTACGGTGATGAGAACGGACTGGCCTTCACTCACGGCCGCGGCGAACTCAGCGGCCAACCTCCCGAAGCAACTCATTGCACACACATTGGGGCTTTCCACCGCCAACGGATGCACCAAGCTTTTCAGCGCTGGTTCGGCATCAGAGTTGCCCCTGACGATGAATATAGCGATCGAGTCCCGGCGGAATCTCTGCGTTGTTTCCCAGCAAATCCCAGCCCCGACAGTCCCAGTGCTACCGCCAATTTTCTTGCGCTCGCCCAGTCCAAGATCGCCGCAGCTCGCGCCGCTATCAGAAGCGACGAATTAAGCCGGAGCAGAGCGAGTCTGCTGTTATCGTGGGCCAGCATTCTTGGCCATGTGGACGCGAATCCGCTTAAGACTGCGGAATCGCACAAAGTTGTGCGCTCGATCGCGAACCTACGATGCGAGAACGTGATGCTGTCGTTGGACTTCGGAATTCAGATTCCAGTCATCTTTTTGCGGCACGTCGATACCTCGGCCGCCAAAGTTCCCGTCGTACTGATCTCCACCCATGCAGGTAAAAATCTCGCGCTCGCTGACAAGAGCCGCGAATATGCCAAGTTACTAGCGGAGGGATTTGCCATTTGTATTCCCGACGTGCGCGGCACCGAAGATAGCAGAGTTAGTACCAGTCGCGGGCGCAGCAGTTCAGCGACGAGCAATTCGTCGAGTCTGCTGATGCTCGGCGATCCGCTACTTGCCGGTCAATTGCGCGACCTTCGAGTCGTCTTCAACTGGCTCAAGAATCGACCCGATGTTGACTCGCGACAAATAGCATTATGGGGCGACTCGCGGTCACCGACGGCGACTGAAGGCCAATCTCGCGCCATGCCGCGCGATGACGACTCAGCCTTGCCACCTTCCGTCGAACCTGCGGGCTGCTTGCTTGCGTTGTTGCTAAGTTTGTTTGAAAGCGATATCAATGCGATGTGTCTCAGCGGAGGCTTGACCAGCTTTGCCAGCGCGATGGAACCGCAACAAGTTCGATTGCCTCACGACTGCGTAGTTCCCGGGCTATTTGCAGCCGGTGATATCGAAGATCTCGTATCTCAGGCCGCACAGCGCATTCCGGTACGCATCGAGGGCTGGGTCGATGGCTGGAACGTACCGCTGACACCGGATCGATTGCGCGAGTATCAATCGCAGTTAACTCTTGGTCCGGAAAACAAATTGAGTGTCGCGCCCGATTACGCCGCTACAGAATGGTTTGTCAGAATCAGCAATCGGTAATCCGCATTTTCATTTTACCGCTGTACATGCACTTGTTTCGCAGTGACGACCAGCATGTTTAGTTCGTTAATTTTTGCGTCGCCGCGCACTGTGATGGTTTGCTTTTGTTTCAAGCCAAGAATGGGCTGGGCGCTACGACTGAAGATTTGCCCGTCGTCGCCGACGATTTCAATTACGGCCATATACTGGTTGGGTTCGGATTTTTGTTTGCAAAACGGGCAATCGCCATCGTCGTGATTATGCGATGCGGTGGCCTTGAGATATTCTTCCGAGGCATCCATGACGACAAACGATGAAGACTCTTTTTCCCAAGGATCGTGTCCATTGGCATCGATGGTTCCAGTGATCGTTACTTCTTGAACTTTCTCCGCCAGGCGAGATTCCAGCGCTGCAATTCTCGCGTCCGCGATCGTCGTTGCTGGTCGTGGGGTTTGCTTGGCCAGCAAACTGTTTCTGATTGCGATCGTCGCCGGATCGAGATTGCTGTCAGCCCCACACCCAGCGGTTAAAGCAATGCAGATGATTGACGCTGCGGACCAAAGAATCCACCGACGATCGCTTGTCATTTCCAACTTCCTTTTGGCATTACAGTTACGGTTTTGGTACGGCGAGATCGACCAGCGCCTTGAGGGCTTCGTCTATTTTTGCGGATACTTCCTCGTACTTGGCTCCCTTGGCACCGTGCAGTAAATCATCGACTTTGGCGAAGTTTGCAGACAGTAACTCGACCGAAATCTTGGCAGTTTCCTTTTGCTTGTCGTCCAAGGCGGCAGCATCAATCAATTTTTTCGCGTCTTCCAGCACATGCATAACATCATGCAGCGGACCATGCGCAGCGTCGGCGTCGTTCTTTGCAAAGGCACTCTTGATGTTGTCGCGAATGGTTGTTAACTGCTTTGCAGCATCCGCTAGAGTGGCCGCATGGTCGTGATCGTGATCGTCGGTCTGAGCAACTGGACTGGTACCTGGCGCCGACTTGGTGACCGCAGCTCCTCCGTCGCAACCGATTCCACAACTGCACAAATACGCGGCAATTATCCCCAGGACAACTCCATTCCAAGGACGACTTACTGTATGCTCCCTAGTCCGACTTGCCATATCGTGATCCCTTAAATTGAAAAAAGCTAACCTCTGGCATCTGCTCCATCAACGTACGGGAATTGTACGTTCGATTGGCACGTTCCAGTTCACAATATTCCCGATCGGATTGTAACGATTTCGGGCCAGGGTTGTCGATGCACCCGCGGCGGGAATGTCTAGACTACCATTTGACGCCTTATGCTGGCAAGTTTGTTTTTTCGTAAGTGCTGCTATGGTGGGCGGTTAGATGCGTAGCTACAATAAATCCCGGTTCATGAACGATGAGCCATCAAAGGAAGAAATAATGTCAAAGGGCACAGGGCAAGACCAGCAACGGCGCGATAAATTAGCGGGAATTAAGCAGCGACTCAGGGAAAGTGGGTTACGCTGCACTCCGGCTCGTATTGCGGTGCTGCAGGCGCTGGAAAGTTCCACTTCGCCGTTGACTCATTCGGATATTGCCATGATGCTCGACGAGATGGGTGTCGACAAGGCGACAGTGCTGAGGAATCTGACCGATCTGGCAAATGTGGGTTTAGCTCGACGCACCGAATTAGGAGATCGCTTGTGGCGGTATGAGTTGAACGACCCAGCCAAGGGTGAAGAAACTCATCCGCATTTCCTGTGTATCGATTGTGGTTCCGTCCGGTGCCTGGATGACGTCGAATTGACTTCAGCCAGTCGCCGGCATTCGAGTGCCGTTGGAACGGTCACCGAGATTTTGCTGAAGGGCCATTGCCTGGATTGTCAGGGAGCCGCTAATACCTAGTTATCTGGTAACTCTCGCGGATGGCTCTAAGGCGAGCGGCAGATAGTTTCTTACCAATACAAGCCCGAAGCGCAAGCGAGTGTATAGCCGAGAAATAAGTGTCAGGTACTTTTTGTGCGCAGCACCCGAAGGGCGAGTTTCTCGCAAAAGGTACCTGACACGTAACCTGACACGTAACCTGACACGTAACCTGACACGTAACCTGACACGTACCTGACACTTATTTCTCGAGCGATACTAAGTTCAGATCTGAAACATCAATGAGTTAACGAATTAGGCCGATAGAGGAAGTTTTGCGAGCGTCTGCGCTACCAATTTTTCTTTCTCAACTATGTGTTCTTGTTTGAGATTAGGAATATAGAATTGGCAGGCATTTCCCGGCAGGTTGCGAGTTTTGTGGTTGTCTTCGATCTTGCCTTCTTGAGCTGGTCCCGCTGCACCACGTTCTTGCCCGGAGGCTTTACCCCAAAACGCATAGGCAGGTACAACCATCTCGATTTTGATTAGCTCGGTGAGCGCATTCCAACTTTCCTTTACCGCACAGTACAGTCGAACGATCTCCCGCAGATCGACTCCGTTGCGCATGGCGAGGCTAATTCGTTGGTCCAAGCCCGGATCATCACCGAACGCATCTACGGGGCTCCACCACTCAGAGACGGAACCATCGCTGCGCTTGATGTCGAATTGCGAGAATTTGTACAAGCGATAGCCAGCTTCAAGCCGGACCTTTTCGCCTTCGCCCTTAAATGCTTGCTTGACGTATTCAGGCAATTGACCCCATTGCAAACTATCGTTGAGAACCAGGTCAGGCATGTTTACCTCACAAATAAAGCTGGTCAAGCATAAACTACGTCCCAGACAATGATTTCGGCACGCAACCGCGCTTCCTTGAGACCGTTACCTTCGTGTGGCAAATTCTGCGATTCTAAGGCGAGCGGCAGATGGGAATTTACCAAGGCCTCAGCGAATACAAGCCCGATGCGCAAGCGAGTGCGTCAATCCTGGCATACACTCGCTTGCGCTTCGGGCTTGTATTGGTAAGAAACTATCTGCCGCTCGCCTAA
>SYJV01000440.1 GCA_005798335.1 Planctomycetaceae bacterium
GGTTTGGCATAAGCGTAAACGCGAAGAGTTCGACTTGATATCTCTCAAGCCCTTCCGCTAGGATTCGGAGGAAGGCGTCATAGTCCTCGGGCTTATGAAAGATCGTACATCGAGCATTGCCACGATTGAGTGCATGATAAATGTATCCAGCTTCCTCAACACGTTTCTGTCGAGGCATTCATGCGATCCAAACAATGATGCAAAGGTTGCGAATCAAACAGCTATTTTTCGCAGCACGAACTTTACTTTGATTCTGCGAAGCATTTCGAAAACATTGCAGTACGACACTCCAAACTGATGACAGACGTTGGGATTGGCGACTCGTTTCTTCATCTCCAGATTCAATTTTTCCTCGCTGACGATTGTGAAGCCGTGGACTTTGGCGTAGGCGATCAACCAACCATCCGCCTTGGCTGCGAATGAATTGACGGCATCTTGCCGTTCGTAATTCGCTTGCACCCATTGGATAATGGTTGCGTACTCGTTCGCGATATCTGCGTTTGCCGTCGGCAAGAAGAAGCCTTTAGGCATCTGTTTCGACCAACGAACCAAGATGTCGTTGCCATCAATCAGCTCACTCTTTACATGGTCGATCGAATAGATCTCGCCACGTTCATGGTGCCGCAATAGAGCGTTCCAAAAACCTGGGCAAAGATCAAATGCGTAAAAGAAGTCCTTCGCTTCGACAAAAGAATTGGTATCGATGAGAAACTTCGTCACGGACCGACTCCAGACTTACGGCGAATCATGCCACGGGCATACTTCGAAAAGGTCTCTCGGTTGAAACCTGTTAAGTCTTGTGCCTCTGAGGGAAGCAACCTTCGCTCCGCATAAGCTTGGACGACAGCGTACCCAAAACGATCGCCGAGACGTAACTGCTGTTGCTGCCAGAAAACCGGAGAAGGCTTGTCCTTGTTCTTTTGTTTCAGCTCCCGCCAGCTTTCCATTTCTTGCCGATAGAATTTGTAGTAGGTCGTTGAACTGACGTAGTTTAAATCGAATGCGCGGCGACCAGCGACCAGAGGGCTGACCTTGAATGCCTTGGCAATCGCGACACATCGTTCTTGAACGGTACCAGATCGTTCCCAGTAGGAAGCGAATTTTTCTTCGGGGATCAAAAACTCCGCAGCAACTTGATTGCAATACCGCTCCATGTCATCTTCGGCGACGTCAAGCTTTTCCAGATTGAACAACCCGGGTTTGCCAAGCCAGACATGAACTATCTCGTGAGCAAGAGTAAACATCTGTGCCGACTTAGTATCGTTGGAATTGACGAAAACCCAAGGGGCGTATTCATCGATTAGGACGAATCCACGAAACTCCTCGTGGTTCAAGCTTCGGCGAGTGTTTAGACCTACTTGATTGGTGACACAAACAAAGATGCCGATCGACTCCATACTCCGACGCAAAGTCGTTAATGCAGACTCCCAGGTCGTTTGCTTTTGTTGCCAATTGCTCTCTAGGGTTAGTCGACTGCGAATCTGATCGGCCGCTTTAACGACGGGGGTCGTTGACATGAGCTTGCCTACGAAATCGAGAGGGGCATCGCCAGCATCGATCAAGTAGTCCCGCATCCAAGCTTGCCGACGCTGGATGTCGGTCACGATATCGTGAAGATTGGGACTGAACGTGCGGCGTTTCTCGTTGCCAAAGGTCCGGAAATCAGGAATACCAATCGACTCTTGAGGAGGGCGCGAAAGGAACAGATATCCCAAGGGAACCATCGCCTTGCGTGCGAAGTCTTCAAGCTTTCGCACTGTTGGCTTGGAGTCCCCTTTTATCCACTCCTGGACTGGTTGCTTGAAATCACCCAACGACAATCCAGAACGGTTCACCGCCCAAGTGATCAGATCGGGATTGACTGTGATTTCGGATCGCATTTTGAACCCTACGGATATTGGTTATTCTATACTATTCATCGGAAACCAAGCCGGGGCCAGTCGACCCAAATTTTAAAGGAACTTATGGGTAATCTCTGTCCCGTCGTCAATCCCAACCAATAACTCAGGAACTTGCCGACGTCATCATGACACACTTCCAATTCTTCAAGGCCGAATGGTCGGACGTGTTCGAGTCCTCAGGCAAAGCGGAAACGTTGGCCGTTGTAGATCTCGAAATGCTCTAGTGTCCAGACAGCGACGGCATCCTGCGAATCGCTACCAACCTCCTGGATGAGGAAGGAAAGCGGACGGGGATAATATGCGTTACTTTTTGCTTAGTTCTAGCTTTTTCGGGCGGCCAATTGGACGGAGAGTATGCCAGACGCCGTGTTGTTCCGCGACCTTTTCTGTCCACCTCTCATCACCATACGGCCTCCCTCGATTGACGCATGTCCGCAATGCTTCCAACTCTCTTTCGTTGAGTGGTGCGTTGACTCGATCGATCCATCCGGGAAGCCTTGGCAATGACGATTTACTGCGTGGGTGGAACCGTTCATTGCAATCGACTGGCATGTCGAGATTTCACGTATCGATCCATCTTCGTTCGTTATTTCGAAGTGATGCTGTTACTGACGCTTGCGATGGTGACATTGGTAATCTTCGTCTTCTTTCAGTTTGGAATGATCGCGAGCAACTCTGGTCCACCACCGATGATGCGGCTGCTGGTTGTACTGAGTATTCTCGTCGCAGCAACGATCCCTGGATGGAAGATGATGCGCTGGTATTACCGCTGGCCAGTCTACGTTGTTTGCGTCGCAATCGCGTTTGCGCTGCTGGGGATACGCTTCGAGTGAGGTCAGACAGGCATCGCGGCGAGGAGAGCGAGTAAGCGACTAGCAGGACGGTGAGAAGGATAGTAAACATTCGCCGAAGGTGTGGAGGATTTTTGTCCGGAACGATAATCCGTGTTATTCTCTGTCAAACGTAGTGTCTCTCGCTGGCGCTTCGAGCTTGTATCCACACCTTCGGCGAATGTTTACTGAAGAATAAGTACGTGCTTCATGATCATTTCTTCAACAGCTCCGAAATGCTCTGTTTCATCAATGATTCTGACTCCGGTGCGGCGAAGGCCCAGGTCGGTTCGTAGCCGCCCTCGAGGAACGATCGCTCGAGCGGGATGTAGCCGGGGCCGCCATCGCCGTAGCTGGCAGTGGCCACGAAGGCGTCGGGAAACTCTTGCTGGGCAAAAAGCTGATATTCAATGAACGACTCGCCGGGCAGATGCAGCAAACGGACATCGTCGTTCAAGTGGAGGCTGGTGAACTGGATTGGCACTTCCGACGCACATTGTCGGATAAAGGCCACGCGCATTGCCGCGCCGATTCGAACGGCCTTCGAAGTCGCGGTATTACTGACGACCTGCATCATGCGTTCTTCGCTAAAGTTGGGATCCGGCTTGAGCAGCACTGGTTTCACTCGCCATTGCAGATGTTCGAGCCGCGTGCGTTTGGGCTGCTTCTCGGAGTCGACCATCGCCGAATGGATGCGGTCCGCCATACGAGCGCGGTTTTCCCTGGCGCCATCGTTGTATTTGCCGGCGGTGATATTGCCTCCGCATCCGGTAAAGAACAGATGGGGTACGCCGTCCTCGCGCGTACGCTGTTCACGTGCGATACCCACAAAGTCGGAACTCACGACGCCGTCGCCGTAATAGCTCATCGGGTGCGTGGCGTAGTAATGCAATACGGCCAGCTTCTGATTCTCATTCCAGAAGCTGATGGTCTTGAGCATGGGGTCGATGGTTCCTTCCGGCGCCTCGCGCAGCTTTGCATCCTTCGTCGCGCTTGTCCGTACGCCGATGACCTTGCCGTCCGGCCCCATGACGCGGCGGTTCGAGGCGACTTCGTGAACCTTGGCTTCACCGATGGTGATGTGCGTCACAGGCTGTGGTGTTTTCAACGCCGCTTCGAGGCTTGCCGCGATGCCCGCGAGTGCTCGCTCCGTGACCGCCGTGTCGATGATGCCGATCTCGGGCAGAAGTTGCTGAGCGACAGTGTCCACCAACGGTACGTTGTGCTGATGCAAAACATGCACGGCCACTCGCTCTGGAGTGGTTCCCGCCGCCTTTGCCAAGACCTCGCGCCAATGGACATGATCGGCGCCGCGAATTTCGCAATAGTCAACCGCGCAGAGCACCATAGGCTTTTCTGCAGTCAGCAGGACGACTCCCAGCGCCTGCAGCGGCTCGCTGACACTCTCAGTTGGCTTCACGAGTCCGCCACACAGCGGCGAACCGACCGGCGGCGTCACATCCGCGCGGAAAACAGCGAGCCGACATGGCTCAACGGAGTGCAGCGAAGCGAGCGGCGCGAGGAGGAGGACAGTGAGCAGTGTGAGTGTGTGTTTCATCGTGGAATCACTTTCATCAAAGCCGTGTGAGAATCAACGCCGAGGAAGGCTACTTCTTCTCCAGTTGCGGCGACACCCAGCGAAGCACTTCGGCGCGCAAGGGAAATACCTGCTTCTTCACACGTTGAATCCTTCGACCGTGCAGGCCAGCGACTGTCCTAGGTCTGGCCCGTGTCCTTCGATAGCCAGATGTAGTCAACGCGGCTGTCACGGCATGGGCGAGAGACATTCGCTACACAACAACTCCTTAGCGTATCTCGACTGGAATGGTTGATCTTACTCGTCATGACGATAAACTCAATGCCACCGGTCCCAGCCTTGAGTTCGCACGACATGATGCATGACCTCTGCACTCGCATTGAGGGACTGACGTGCTTCGCTGCAATCGCGACTCACACCGCACTCGTGGCTGCAGCCGATCCAATTCGTCTGGTTGTGAAGGGTCCAAGCCGACAGTCATGCTCTGACGGAGATTCGATTCGCACCTTCGCCTGCCGAAATCAACGAAAGAACCTCGAACAAGAACTGGTCTATCTCGATGACTCGAAGACTTCACGTATTGCTTGCCACGGTGATTCTCACTTCTGCCTTCACGGCAGGCGCGGTGTATTTGACCGGGGCGCATGTCTTTGGTCAGGAGGAGAAACCTGTCAAGACGGAGGCAGCGGCAGAGAACGCGAAGAAGGTGGACGACGCGACGACCGACAAGCCCATCTTAAACGTATTCCTCTTGGCCGGACAATCCAATATGGCCGGCGCCGATTCGGATGTCGCAGTGCCGCCGGGATTTCAGCAGACAAACGCTGATCGGGAAACACTCTTCACCACCGCTCCCATTCCCGACGGAGAACAATCGAAGCAGTACGTTCCCTGGGGCGAAGTTCGCGGTCAAGAGGCAAAGGGGAAACTCGTGCATGGCCCTGAGGTTGGTTTCGCACGCACGCTACACGCTGCCGGATGGCGGAATCTGGCCATGATCAAAGTCCATGCTAACTTTGGCCGCGATGTTAAGGATTGGCCGTGGGGCGAGCGTGGATCGTTATTTGAAGCCTGGACGTCATTCGCCGATGCTCGGATCGCTGAACTCGTCGCCAAAGGACATACCATTCGCGTCCGTGGATTCCTTTGGCACCAGGGCATCGACGATGCGATCCATGGAAAGCTGGCCGGTCACTACGAGCGAAATCTCAGCGACCTGATCAGCGTCCTGCGAAAACGCTATGCGGACGAACATGCTCCATTCGTACTTGCCCGCAGCGTGAACTCGCGGATCGCGCAGCCGAACCCCAATGCGGGAGACGATTCACCAATGGCCGTCGTACGCCGAGCTCAAGTGAACGTTGGCAAGTCAGTTCCCTTCGCAGCCTGGGTCGACGTCGATGACCTGCCGAACGTCAACACTCATCATTTCAGCGCGGACAGCCAGCTTGTCATTGGAAAGCGATTTGGTGAGGCTTTTTTGAAGTTTCAAAAACATGCGGTCGTGGTGACTGTCACACCACCGCTTCCCAAAGGCAACGTGCCGATGGACCCGGCCATCGATTGCCGGCAGGTCATTCGCGAACATGGCGGCAAGGGCGAGCTCGACCCCAATTCGTTTGAAGTGATCAATCTGGCAACCGGCAAGACAGTCTCTTTCGCCCGCTCTGAGGATTTTGCCTACGGCGATCGCGGACGATTGGAGTGGGTGGTCACCGACCCGACGCACACAAAATTTGAAGTGCGATTTCGATCGGTCGACGCTCGTCCCGCTCTTGAGCCGCAGGAATATACACCACTGATCGGCGTGGGCGATCTGTTGCGTTACAACGCCGGCCAGCCCCGTCCATTCGCTCTGCCATACCCAGCACGGCTTGTCGATCTCAGCGGAGATGGAAAGCTGGACCTGGTGGGTTGCTGGAATTATGCGTATCGGCCCGGCTGGCCGTGGGACGGGATCGTCTGTTATCCCCGTGTTGGCGATCGCGAGCAGTTCGAGTTCGGCGACATGGCCCGCCTGCGATATGTTACGAAACCGGATGCGACCGATTACCAGCACTTCATCAATATCTACATGTGGGCCGACTTCGCTGACTTCGATGGCGACGGTCTGGTCGACATCGTCTGGTGCGCGGCGAACACCGACCGCCTGCGCTTCTATCGCAATAGCGGTCGCCGCGATGAAGGGGGCATGCCGGTGTTCGTCGAGGCGGGCAGCGTGGCCAAGAAGGCCAGCCAGTGGGAGTCGTGCCGGGCTGTCGATCTCGACAGTGACGGAGCGATGGACGTGGTCATCGGAGATGTCTGGCTGCGCAACACGAAGGCGGGCAGCCTGCCACCGGAATTGGCGCCGGAAGTGGCCCTGGGAGTACCGGGCAACGAGATTTCTGGCGTCATGGTTCCGTCGGTCCGGTGCTGGTTCGACGTCGATCTGGACGGGCGGCTGGACGCCGTCGTACTGGAGGCGGTTCCGGGCGAGGGCTTGAGCAATTTCCGCACGTCGTGGAGTCGCAACGAAGGGGGCTCGCCTCCGAATTTCGCTCCCCTCTTGCCACTCGCCGATCTTCCTGCAGCCGACACGGCTGATGCGGCCCACAGAATGTTGCGGCCCCATCAGGTGACCGCAGTGGTCGAAGGCAACAATCGGGGATTGCTGGTGACCACGTTGCCAAACCTCACCGCAGAACTCTACGAGCAGAAGGGACCCGGCCGGTTCGCCAGGTCAAAGATCGCGCAATCCAGGACGGCGGTTCTGTCGCTGGGCGATCAGGCTTGGCCGCACCTTTGTGATTGGGACGGCGACGGCGATCTCGATGTGCTGGTGGGTGGCGGCTATGGCTGGCCGCAGATCGTGATCAATCATGGGACACGCGCACACCCCATGTATGCCGAACCTCGCAACATCCTTTCGGAAGGAGAACCTATTCGCATCATCATGAGCCAGGTGTATCCGGGTTGCGAAAAGTATCGGCACAACATGGGTTACCCGTTTCCGGTCTTCGTCGACTGGGATGGAGATGGACTCTCCGACCTCATGGTTCCCAACTGCTCCAATCGCCTGTTTTGGTACCGCAACATCGGCACGCGGCAAGAGCCTTGGTTCGGGCCTCGCCTGCAGTTGAATCCGGAAGGATACGAAGATACTCCCGAAAAGTTGACCCAGACCGGCCGTATTCTGATGAACCGCTGGGAAGGGGAACTTGAACCAGGACAACCGTTCTTCTGGCGGACCGGTGCCGCGTTTGCCGATTTCAACGACGATGGTTTGACCGACATGATCACGCACGACGGTGAGACTCGCAAAGCGACGTTGTTCGTTCAACGCCGTGATGCCGCCGGAAATCTCCGTTTGCACAATGCCGGCCCGTTGAAGATATCCGATGGACGGCCGATCGATGACTCCCTCGTCAGTCGCAAACGGCACTGGACCGAGTCGTTCCGAGCCACCGATTGGAATGGAGACAGGTTGCTCGACCTCATCTACAGTTGTGCAGGCTCCGACTCAAGCGGCAGCATTTATCTTTTGCGAAACGTGGGTACGAAATCACAGCCACAGTTTGACGCGCCGCGTACCCTTCGATGTTTCGGGGAACCGATTTTTGTCAGCGCGCACGGCCCGCATCCCTGGGCTGGCGACCTCGACGGCGACGGCAAACCCGATCTGGTAACATGTGTCGAATGGAGCATCTATCCATTCTATAGCCACAACGCGATTGAGATGCCCCAGCGTCCCGCAATCCGTATCGAGTAGAAACGCATCGAACCAACAACAGAAGAAGCAGAGCAGACATGTACCTCAACCAATTGAGCTTGGCACTCATTCTCATCGTCGCGGCAATATCCAGAGCCGAGGAGCCAATCGATATCGGAACGCGCTTGGAACCGTTGGTTGACGACTATCTCATCGCCAACTTACACAATGTGAGACAGACGCTGCACGAACCAATCCGCCGTGAGGTGGCGATCGTTAACGACAGTCCCTGGGAAGGAAATCTCAGCGGGTATCACGTCGTGTTTCAGGATGGGGACCGCTATCGGATGTACTACCGAGGCTGGAACCTCGATGGCAAGAGCGGCCAGTTTTCCAGTGACTTTACCTGCTACGCCGAGAGCAGCGACGGCATCCGCTGGACGAAGCCCATGCTGGGGCTTTTCGAGTTCCAGGGCTCGAAACAAAACAACAGTGTTTGGAAGGGAGAAGGCACACATGCCTTTGCACCGTTCAAGGATACGAATCCGGCCTGCAAGCCCGATCAGCAATACAAGGCGGTGGGAATCCTGATGGGAACGCCGCAGAGACAGGGAGGGCTGCGGGCGTTTCAGTCGCCAGACGGGATCCATTGGTCGCCGCTGCAAGAGAAGCCCGTCATCACCAAGGGCGCGTTCGATTCCTTGAATTTGGCCTTTTGGGATGCGACGCGGCAGCGTTATGTCGACTTTCATCGCGACACTCGCGACGGTCGACGCGCTATCGTGACCTGCACATCGACGGATTTTGTCCACTGGACCGATCCCGTTTGGTTGGAATACGGCGGGGCGGCCGAGGAAGAACTTTATACGAACGCCGTGATTCCCTATCAGCGGGCGCCGCATCTATTTCTCGGTTTCCCGATGCGATACGTCAGGTCGCGGACTTCGCAATCGATGGAGGGCATTCCCCCGATCGTCGGTTTCACCAATCCCGAGCCGGGCAGTCTGGGACTTACCGACGCTGTTTTCATGACGAGTCGGGACGGCGTGAAGTTCCACCTCCGGAGCGAAGCCTTCATCCGGCCGGGATTGGGTAAAGACTGCTGGATCTCACGAAACAACTTGCCGGCCTGGGGCATCGTGGAAACGAAGTCCGACACAGCGGAGGGCATACCCGAACTCTCGATCTACGCCACCGAAAGCTATTTCAACAACGCGACGCGACTGCGGCGATTCACGTTGCGCATGGATGGGTTCGTATCGGTTCACGCCGACAGCCAGGGTGGCGAGATGCACACCAGACCGATTGTCTTCTCCGGTAAGCAGTTGGAAATGAATTTCTCGACCAGTGCCGCAGGGTCGATCCAGGTGGAAATTCAGGATGCCTCCGGCAAGCCCATTCCCGACTTCACACTGGATGACTGCCCAGAGATCTACGGCGACAAGATCAGGCAAGTGGTTGGATGGAAGCAGGGAACCGACATTAGCAAACTAGCCGGGAAACCAATCCGCTTGCGCTTCGTCATGAGAGACGCCGACCTGTACGCGATTCAGTTTCCATAAAGAATCAGAAGACTAAAGTCCCGCACCGGAGAACATGGCAAGCCTTGCTACGGCATCTGCAATCGTCGAGCGATCGCAGCCGCTATTCCGCATTTCTTCGATGTCAGCTTGAGTGATGCGTTCCATTGTTTAGCGACGAACGACCGAAATCAAGCGGTTGCGGCCAAGTGACTTACCATCAGGAAACGCGCGATCCGCAACTCGCGTGCATTTCATTGTTCGTGCCGAATTTGTAGCTACGTCAAAGATTCTGGTATTGTCAGTCCTCCGTTTTCACGGAGTCCCATGCGAGACGATGTTCCATCTCTGAATCCCATTTCTCGCCGAGCGACACCAGCGAGAGATTATAGATGAGCATCGAGTTGGCAGGGAGATCGCGATATGTTTTTCGTTCGTGGTAGGTCAAGTTTGGTGGAACAACAACCGTCCGTTTTCCGCCAATCTCCATACCCAGCAGTCCGTATTCAATGCCCACGAAACCATCTCGAGCACCTACGCGAACCGGGTACGGGCCGTCGTCTTCGGAACTGAAGAGAACGTCGCCCTTCGGTCTCGTGCATCGACAATGGCACAGAGCAACGTCACCAAGGAACAACTGGTCGTCCGGTTCCTACGATGTCGTCAGTGATTTGCAGGCTTATGGGAGTCTTCATTTGTAGGCACGAACGCCACACGTCACCCAGTCGCGGCAAGTAACGTTTCAAAAGGTCAAGGCACGCGATCCGCGACTTGGGTGCACGTAATTGTTCGCAGTCTTTATGTTATGGTTGACGCGCCCATTCGTGCACATTTGGCCCTTTGACGGGAGCCATCGTGCCAACGTGGCGATAGTATCCGTTGAGTATATGCGATTTGTTCTCAATCACCACGACTCGCATCAGATTGTTTTCTCGAACAAGAACAAGGTCAATCACATCGCTATCGCCGCTCCATAATCCCGATTTGTCTTGGGTTGTGTCAATTTTGTCGACACGGACACTAATCACTGATGAAAGGGGCGTTTTCGACGCTGTTAACTTACCGTCGATCCAACTTTTCTGCGGATCTCGATCGAATAGACACCATCGTTTTTCCCCTATGAAGAACGATCGATCCGGCTTGTCAACGCGGCTCCATTCCGCTTCAAAGTCTGCTGTCGCAGGCGAGGTGGGCGACGGTGAATTTGTACTACATCCAAGCTGCAAGGTAGTCATCAGGCAGATGGTCAATAGAAAGGTCCGAATCAATAGCATCAATCCAGTCCTCTTTCTGCGAACGCCCAAGGTCACCAAGCGGGCGTGGTTGATGAACGATTGGAGAAAACGTAGTTCGCCCGCTTTGGTGCACCGATTTGTTCGGAGCTGAACCCGCTCTCCAAGTGTGCAGTATAAGCGATTTCTCCTGAACCCGGCAAC
>SYJV01000441.1 GCA_005798335.1 Planctomycetaceae bacterium
AACCAGCGTGAAGGAGTGATCATAACAAGATATCTCGGTTCTAGTTTTTTTGCCTGACTCACAAACTGATGGTAGATTGGAGACGCACTCTTTCCATGTCCTCCGTCCGACAATTGATAGGGAGGATTCCCTATGATCACATCAAATTTCATGTTGAATAACTTCCTTGGATCGACACCGTGAATGAACGGATAAGCGTATTCTTCATGTGAACTGTCACGGTCGTACTCGTCTTTGTTGGCTCCGCACTGCTTACACTTTGTTCCTTGCCAGACGTGTTTGGCTTTCGGAAGTCGTAAATTACCATCTGCGTTAGCGAATTTGGATGCGATGCTATACTTGCCGTTTGCAGTTTTTGAGCAATACAAACTTCGGCGACTAATCAAGCTTGTAAGTTCTGTAATTGCCAGCCCGAAGACTTGCTTCGTTAGAATGTGATCGACTCTAGCTTGCTCGTCGGGAATCTTGTCTTTTAGTCCTTCATTCAGTCGCCGAGCGATCTCGCGCAAGAAGACACCGCTCTTGCACACAGGATCAAGAAATGTCGTCTCAGGCGATGCGAACAATTTCTGGGGCAGGATGTCCAGCATCGCATTTGCCAACTTGGGCGGCGTGAAGACTTCGTCGGCGCTCAGGTTTGCGAGGCACGTCAAAATGTCAGGATTATGTCCGTTCAACGAGTTGCTCCGCTTCATGGACTTTCAAGTAATGGCACGGTGGGAACGCGCCAACGGACGTCGGCAAAAACACGTCGTTCCCGGAATCGTTGAAGAGAGGCAGATTTGCGATATGGGCTTCGTTCAATAGTTGATCGTAAGCGAAGTCGTGTCGCTTGAGCATGGTTCCATTCACGGGCGACCACTCCGAGAAGACGATCGGGCGATCCTCGGACGTTCGCATGTTCAGTGCATCTCCTTGGACGATGTTACGCGACAAAATGAATGAAAACGCTGTCTCTGCCTCGTTCGACAGCGACTCCCTAAACCGTTCTTGATATCGGTCTTGTACGATCTGCAGAAGTCGCTTGCGGCAAATTTCGACGTTGTCAGGTAAAAGGTCGATGCCATAGATGCTGCAAACCGCTAGAACCGCATCGCGTTCCCATTTGACTCGATTGCTTTTGTTGCGGTGGTCGACCGTCAAGAGTTTGCGTCGCAGCACTTCTGAGACGAAGTTACCATCCCCGCAAGCCGGCTCCAAGAATCGCGATTCGATCCGTTCGCACTCGTGTGCGACAAGGTTGAGCATATCGTTGACCAACTCCGGAGGGGTGAATACCTCGCCATGGTCGATGATACGCTGACGTGAATTGGTCGTTTTTCCCGCCATTTGCGTGTCCCTGCCGTGCTGTAAAGTCGCTCCTCCCTGGATGGGACCGAGTAAAGCCACAAGTCTACCAAAAAAGGGGCTTGGGCGGTATGCTACTTTATCTTAGATGCGCAGCCGTGAGTGCCAGGGACGCTAGGACAATCCAGTGACAGCATCGCTTAGTTTAAAGGTGTGCGAAACACCATTGAAAATGAGCAGTCCAAGCCCTGTCAAGTGGCTGCAGGCATTTCGTGAATCAAAGGAACTTGGCAGCAAGCGTGGCTCGTTTGCCAAACTGCTCGTTCGAGTGATGCGTTTAAGAATAATAAAAGGTTAAGCGAGCGGCAGGCTGGCCTTTACCGTAGTGGAATTCGCCGGAATTCCTGTATCAAGGGAATTCGAGCGAATTCTACTGCGACGAAACTGTCCAAGTTTAACGCACGGGTAGTTTATTATCTGCCACTCGCCTAAGCACAGTAGTCGTCTCATGATTGGATACCAGTCAGTAATGAATCGGATCGCTGAACGCCACTCAGTCTCGATCGCTCGCGCGGCGGAGCGTCACGCGAACATCGTCCGCAAATTGTCCTTCAAATTCGACCGCCGGAGGCGAGCTGCCGTGCTTTCGCGCGGCGTATCCATCGGCGACATGCAGGCCAATCAGCAGATACCTCGCCTCGGATGGCAGACGCATTTCCAAACTCAACTGCTGCCACGTAATGTCCGACGAGAGTTCCTGACGACGGCTAGCCGATGCCAGTGAGCCTTCCGCCAAATGTACCGGAGCGCGAATCAAAACATGCCAAGCTGCTTCGTCTGCAGGCAACTTAGCCAATGCGTACATCGTCAGTTTGGCATGGAAAAGTTGGGATTCATCGAAGGGAACTGAGCCAAAAGCGGCTTCGACGGCGGCAAGGGTGTCGCCGTGGGAGAGCTCGGATGTGTGCCCCTGCAGGTCAATCACGCGATAGACATCGCCCATGTGGCCGGTCGGAGGATCTTTTCCGACATAGTCCGCACGCAGGAACCGCAGCATGCGTTTGCCATTGGCCGGCTGGATCGAAGGCAAAGCTTCGACAATCTTTGCATGGTCGCCGCCCCAGGCATCCGGTTCCATCGGGCTTCCGCTGGCCACGGGGCTCGGCCCCGATTCGAAACTGTCGTGGAATATGTTGAGCACTCGCGTCCGCGCTGATGCGGTTGCTGCCCAGATTGCCGTGGTCAAAATAATGCCAAGTAGCAATCCTGAAACAGCCGCGCCGATCCGCGAGAAAAAGTTCCGGTTCAACCGGTTGATACTCAACTTTGCAGCTTGCGAGCGTTCGACCGGTGATCCGAAAACAGCATGCTCCACGCCCTCGCCCAACGACGGCCAGACCGACAGCGAAGCAACTTGCCCAGGTGGCGATTGGAGGTCCAAGCGATCGGTGTCCGACAGTAGGTCTGAGACCAGCGAATCGGCGACCTCGTGCAGTGCTGCGTGCAATTGCATTTCTTGACGAAATTGGTCGCGATGGGCGCGGCTGTCGCGAAGCAACTGCTGAAGTTGTTCAAGACCCACCTCGTCGATCGAGCCAAAACAGTATTGGTCGATCAACTCGGTCAAAGTCGACTTTGGTACTGACGAATCTTTCGGATGGTCTATCATTTAGTTCATCTATTATATTAATTGGTTGCCGAAATCATTTTAAGTTCGATACAGCGTTGCAGTCTTCGTCGGATCCGCCCCAGCCACTTATACAAACTGCCAGGCGTGACGTTCATCCGCTCGGCCAGACTCGCGATTTTGGTGCCGCTGGCGTAGGCGGTCAGAATGATCTGTCGATCTGGATCACGAAGTGATTCCAAACAGCCGTCCAGGCTTTTACGCAACTGCTCACTGCGGTCTGCGTTCTCCAACTCGTCGGCCACAAATTCGTCCGACAAAAGCTTCATCAGTCCTTCATCGAGCACGAACCGATCCCTGGCCAACCGCCTGCGGTGCATCAGCACCTCGTACCGAGCGACGACATAGCCCCATTTTAGAAAGCAGTCGTCGTCCTCCAGTTGCCCAAACTTTTTCCACAACACCGTGCTGATCTCTTGCATTACCTCATCGGTCGCATCGCGATTACCCAAGAGGGTGAATACGAAACTGCGGAGGCGGCGCTCGTACAACATGAACAAGCGGACGAAACGAGTCGCGTCGTCTTCAATTTCCACAGATCGCACTCCTGCCTACTGGTACTGTTTAAAAGCAATACCGTTCAACGAACGTGGGATAAGCTTCCAGCTTGTCAACCTGTAGCGGAGTTTCGCCATTGCTTGCACAAGATATTGACAAGCTGGAAGCTTATCCCACGTTCGTTGAACGGTATTGTGTTTAAAAGCGAGGAAAAAAGGTTTCATGCTGCTTTACTGCCGACGATTTGATTATTGCCCTGGAAAAATTTGATTATTGCCCTGGAAAAACTAGCCCTTAAGCATCGGCGCAGAAAAGAGTGTCGTCTTTCGCTCCGCGAAAGAACATCCTTTCGCGGAGCGAAAGGCGACTATCCACTGACAGTTATTCCTGCGCCGATCCTAAGCGAATGAGTCACAGCCCGATCGCGATCGGGAAAGTATTTCCAAAAAAATCCGTCCAATTGACAATGGTGCGGCAGTAAACAAACAGCCCGAGAGTCGGTGTTTTTGTCTTTTGTCTTGTGTCAACATGATTAGGGGAGTTCTGATGCTTACGAGTACAGCAAGGCGTGCTAACCATGCGTTCACACTGGTTGAGTTATTGGTGGTAATTGCCATTATTGGCGTTCTGGTTGGGCTATTGCTACCTGCCGTCCAAGCGGCTCGTGAAGCGGCCAGACGGATGCAGTGCAGCAACAATCTCAAGCAGATTGGCTTGGGGATGCACAATTATGAAAGCGCCAACCGTACTTTACCATTCACGTACGTTTTTAATGTAAACCCCAGAAGGGCCACCACCTGGGCTATTGGCCTTCTACCGTACATCGAGCAGCAGAACTTATATAACGCCATGGATCACAATCCGATTTATCTGAATGATCCCAGACTTGACCCACGGAATGGCAGCAGTTTGGTAAGGCCGAATGCGCCTAGCAATTGGTGGGCGGTTCAACAACCGATCAGTGCGTTCAACTGTCCGAGCGAATTCTATGCCAGCGGCGGTGTCACCGATGCGCGGAATATACTGAATTTTAATACTGCAGCCATGGATGGCATCAAGGTCAGCATGACAAACTACCTAGGTGTCATTGGTGCCCAATGGTACGGTGGCAACATTAGAGTGAAACGTCCTAGCGCAGGATCGTGGGACGCGAGCAAGTTTCTTCCTCTCTGTGACAAGAATACAGAGGCAAATGGCTTAGATTGTCCAACTGGGTTATTCTCGCGGGGAAATTTGGGGGAATCAGTACCGACCAGGTTCAAAGACGTGACCGATGGTCTAAGTAATACGCTGATGGTCGGAGAAACATTGGTCGGAGCCACTTCGGTCGCCGCGTGGTGGTGGTGGAACGGTACGGTCGCCACTTGTGCAATTCCAATTAATGCCCGCGCAGTTTGTCCACAGGGGCTCGGTTTGCAAGGTACCAGCGCTTGGGTGGCTTGCCGCAACAATTGGCAAAACAACACAAGTTTCTACAGCATGCATACCGGTGGAGCTCAATTTGCTCGCGCCGATGGCAGCGTACAGTTCCTATCGCAAAACATCAATTTGTCGACTTATCGCGACCTATCAACCGCTTATGGTGGTGAAGTTATCGGAGATTTTTAGCATGTTGAATTGCGACTTGATTTGTCCACGCATTCGGCCCCTATCCGCCGTATACCTTGTCGCGTTCGCCGTGGTGAGTTTAGGTGCCTCTGGCTGTGGACCGTCGCACCCAGAAACTGCGCCGGTATCGGGAGTAGTCAGCTTTGACGGCAAGCCACTTGCACATGTCATGGTGATGTTCTTCCCGCAAGATGTAACTGATGCAAGGATCGGTATTTGTATGACGAACGCAGAGGGTAAATTCACGGATGTATCAACCTTTGGAACCGGCGATGGCGCGGTCGTCGGACATCACAATGTTTCGGTCACGGAAGCGTGGCCTCCCGATATCAAGGAAATCCCTACAGACAATTCGGGAATGGAAAGGTCTCCACCGCGAGGTCCGTGGGCCGCAAAGTATCGTGACTCGACCTCGGGGGCGTTGCAGGTCGATGTTGTTGCCAATGAAAATAATGTCTTTGAGTTCAAACTATCAAAGTAGTTTGGTGGAACCTGCAAGTTGGTTGCCTAGCGATCAAGCTATTGGAATATGCTGCGGGCCGTGAGATAAATGCAGGAGACGAGCGATCTCTCGGGGCGATCATTGATCGCGAGCCATCCGAGGGCTATCGATTTCAAGATTTCTTGGTCGCGATCGTTACCAGCGAGGCCTTTCAAACCAAATGAGCCAGACCTGTACGCCAATCGCCCGTGAATGCTCATAACGTAAACAGCGGAAATTTCATGGATTGTAGTGAGCATAACATGGGTCAGCCGCCTGTCAGCTACGGGAACATCGTTTGTCAGCCTGAGGACAGGCTGACCTACGTGAACGCGGAAGGCGAAAACTAAAATGAACTTACAATTGCTGACTTGCTTCGCCAGTTTTTGCTTTGGGCTATGCGCAGTCTGCTTGGCACAAAGCGATTCTCAAGGCGATGTTCTCTTTCAAAAGAACATCCAACCAATCCTTGCGGCTAAGTGTTACTCCTGCCATGGCCCCAAAACCCAGAAAAGCAGCTATCGATTGGACGTGCGCTCTATTGCGTTCGCAGGTGGCGATCATGGTGACCCGCCCATTGTGCCCGGTAAGATCGAAGCAAGCCCGCTCTTAAAATACGTTTCAGACGCAGACTCGGAAATGGCTATGCCTCCAAAGGATAGCCAACAACTACGACTGACCAACGAAGAGATCGCCAGTCTTCGCGAGTGGATCGAGGAAGGTGCTATTTGGCCAGATTCTGCGAATACGATCCTAGATGACCCCTTGGATTGGTGGAGCTTCAAGCCGATCCGAAAGGCGTCGCTTCCAACCCCTGACGCCAATCCTATTGACTCCTTTGTCAAGTCAAAGCATCGCGATAACGGCCTGAGTTTGTCGCCACCTGCCGATGCTCGTACCTTGGCCAGACGAATTTATTTTGACTTAATTGGATTGCCACCTTCTCCAGATGCGCTAGATGCCTTCGAGCGAGACTCTGGTACCGATGCGGAGCGGGCATTGGATCGCCTTGTAGATCAACTCCTCGAAATGCCGCAATACGGTGAGCGTTGGGCAAGACACTGGCTGGATGTAGTTCACTACGGAGACACACACGGTTACGACAAGGACAAACCACGTCCAAATGCATGGCCCTATCGGGATTATGTGATCCGCGCTTTCAACGAGGACAAGCCCTACGCTCGATTTGTCGAAGAGCAGATCGCAGGCGATATACTATGGCCTGAGACCGCTGATGGCGTTGAAGCTTTGGGGTTTATTGCGGCAGGACCATGGGATTACATTGGGCATGCAGAGGTTCCCGAATCGAAAACCGATGGCAAGATTGCCAGACATCTTGATCGGGACGATATGGTATCGAATACCATCGGAACTTTTTGCAGTGTGACGATCCATTGTGCCCAGTGTCATCAACACAAATTCGACCCGATCACTCAAGAAGATTACTACCGCCTCCACGCAGTCTTTTCTGCATTGGATCGCACCGATCGCAGGTACCATCGTGACGAAACCATTCAAAAACAATTCTTGAAGCTGGATCGATTGAATAGCGAGACGAGCAGAGCGCTGAAGCAGATTGAAAAGCCGTTGTTGCAATTGGCAGGCAAGGAGTATGTCGCTCTCACAAAGCGAATCGACGCGGCTGGGAAGGTCAAAGACAAAGATGCCGAAGATAAGGAAAAGCTCATTGAGGAGCGTGAGGCTCTCTTAATCAAGTTTGCTGATGAGGCGACCAAAACCAAACGGAAAGAATTGCTTATTGAGTTGCAAAGGCTGGCAGACGAGCTGAAAAGGCTTCCGCCCCCTAGTATGGTCTACGCCGGTGGTATTCATAGCGGTGGTGGTTCTTTCATGGGGACAGGGGCGGCTGGTGGAAAACCGCGACCGATCTTCGTGCTTGCTCGTGGACAAGTCACTCAGCCGTTAACGGAGGTGTCGCCCGGAGCGTTGTCGGCACTTAGCTTCCGGCCCTTTGAGTTTTCGCTAGCTCCAGAAAGCGACGAGGGTGATCGACGAGTCGCGCTAGCACGGTGGGTCACCGATCCTGCCAATCCGCTCACCTGGCGCAGCATTGTGAATCGAGTTTGGCATTATCACTTTGGCCGAGGTATTGTCGAAACGCCAAATGATTTCGGCCGCAATGGCGGCTTGCCCAGCCACCCCGAGTTACTCGATTGGCTCGCTGTTGATTTTCGCGACAAAGGCGGCTCGCTGAAACAGTTGCATCGCATGATCGTCAAAAGCGCTACCTACAGGCAGTCATCATCAAGTCACGAAAACGGGGAAAAGCTAGACTCCAACAACGCACTATTGTGGCGACAAAATCGTCGAAGATTGGAAGCAGAAGCGATTCGCGATTCCGTACTTGCAGTGAGCGGAAAGCTGGACCTAAAGATGGGTGGTCCGGGCTGGCAGGATTTCGTGATTGAGCATCCCCAGCATTCACCGCACTACGAATATGGATTGGCGGACCCCGAAGACGTGAAGACATGGAGGCGATCCGTATATCGATTTATTGTGCGTTCGCAAACGCAGCCATGGATGACATCGTTAGACTGTGCTGACCCCTCGATGCGGGTCGACAAACGCAATGAGAGCCTATCGTCTATTCAGGCGCTCGCATTGTTGAACAACGGTTTCATCCTGACGCAGTCCAAGCATTTTGCAGAACGTGTTGCGAAAGAATCGGATGACATTGCGGTTCAAGTGGATTACGCTCATCGACTGGCCTTTGGGGTCAATCCTTCGGAATCCAGACGGATGCAATTGATTGAGTTCGCCAAGGCGAACGGCATGCCTTATCTTTGCCGTATGTTTTTTAACTTGAACGCATTTACTTTTGTGGATTGAGTGGATTGAAAATGCAATCGCGACGTTCTTTTCTATTTGAATCCGGAGGCGGGCTTGGGGGGATAGCTTTGGCGTCGCTTCTTGCGAGTGAAGGCGACTTGCTGGCAAACGACTCGCCAGCCAATAAAGCAAGCGGCACAAGGTTTCATCATTCACCCAAGGCGAAACGCGTTGTTCACTTTTTTATGTCAGGGGCAGCCAGCCACATCGATTTATTCGATTATAAGCCAGAGCTCATTAAGCTCGATGGCAAGCCAAGTGATTTTGGTGAGCCGGTTGAAGCGTTCCAGAATGGCCTAGGTCCCTGGAAAAAGCCGGTGTGGGATTTTAATCCTTACGGTGAATGCGGAAAGATGCTGAGCGATACGGTCGCACCGTTAGGTTCGGTTGTGGATGAACTTGCGTTTGTTCACAACATGGTTAGCAAATCGGGTGTTCACAGCGCTGCGACTTTACAGCAAGCGACAGGTTTTTTAGTACCTGGATTTCCGGGGGCAGGATCATGGGTCAGCTATGGTCTTGGCTCAATCAACGAGAACTTGCCTACGTTTGTTGTCTTG
>SYJV01000442.1 GCA_005798335.1 Planctomycetaceae bacterium
CGAACTAAGGCGAGCGGCAGGTGGGAATTTACCAAGGCCTAAGCGAATACAAGCCCGATGCGCAAGCGAGTGCGTCAATCCTGGCATACACTCGCTTGCGCTTCGGGCTTGTATTGGTAAGAAACTATCTGCCGCTCGCCTAACTATGAAACGACTGAGGACAGTCGTTCTACTCTCTCTCATATTCTTCGTCGTCTAGCGGTTTATTAGCACTAGGGACTTTGGCCTTATACGTCTCCACGGGCTTCCCGCGGCTGCACGCGTATTCTTCTAATACTCCTTCGACTCGGTTGAGCAAACTGTCCAAGTCGTTGAGCAACTTGTCGTGTCTGGTATCCAGATCGTCAAGCAATTCTAAGGCACTTGCCTGAAGGCGACTAGCGGAATCCATAATGACCTTATCACGCTCAATGGGACTCTGTGGGTCAAGATAAAGTAGCCGTCGTGGGGAGACGTTTGTGGATGCCACTTTTTCCAAGCAGTGGGCACGGGGCTATAACCATGCCTATATCCCATTCCATCGTGATACTCATGACACACTGATGAGATGTCTGCGCAAACATCCGGTTAGGAAAAATTCGTCGGTGCGGTATTTTAGGATGACCTTGCCTTTGGTATCACTTGGCAACGGCATGCCGAGGGGTAACTAGTACTACAGCGCGATTTGGTAGGATCGTCGCCTTTCGCTCCGCGAAAGGTTCCTTTTGCGGAGCAAAAGGCGACTATGTCGCGCTGTAGTACTAGAATTCGGCTGGGGATTCAGATCGGCATGCGGCAATTCGATTCCAATTTTTCTGTGCTGGCATAAGCGGTTCGATAGCAGGCGTTAAGACCGCTGGCATGGTGGGAGTCCTAATCCGAGTGGAAAAATCTGAACGACTTACAGCGATTTGTTTGCTGCTTGCCAGCGTGGCTTTTCATGCTTGTTCGATCGATCAGCAAAGTCTGTTTGTCGATGAGGTCGCGGAAATCAATGCAGCGCATGGCACTTGGCAAGCGACTATCTGGCGCGCCGATTCGATGCCGCCACTTTACCCAATAGCACTTAAGAGCTGGATCGGCCTGTTCGGCACGGACGCAGCGGGCAGATGGATGTCAGTCGGTTGTTCTGTACTAGCTGCGATATCAGCATGGCAATATTCTCGAATTTGGTTTGGACCGACGATTGGTTTGTGGGTCCTGCTGTTAATGCTGCTGAATCCGCTGAACATATTCTACGGCCAATGGACGCGTGCCTACGCGCTGATGCTGTTGTGGGCAACGGTCAGTATCGGTGCATTTGCCGCCGGTTGTAACCGCGGACGCAAGCTGGACTGGGTTGTATTTCTCGCCGCAACAGTGCTGGGAATATATACGCACTATTATTTCGTGATGATGACGTTTTCGCTGTTTGTCGGCTGGTTGCTGCAAAGGCAATACGGCCGATGGAAACCGGTGTTATTGTCTCTTGCTGCTGCAGGCTTGCTGTGCCTGCCGATTGTCGTTTTCCTGCAAGAAGATTTCGAGTATCAGAAAGCGATTCGGCAGCCGCGACCACTGTCTCTTTCAGCGTTGGCCTACACCTATCTATCACTCTTCTCTGGTTTTGCGATCGGGCCGTCTCAAGGCGAGCTGCACGCACTTTCGCTTGAACAATCAGTTCGCCAAGTAGCATTGCCAGGCATCGTGCTGATGTTGGCCAGCGTACCACTGCTGCTGCGTGGACTCCATAAATTACGGCGCGTTGGATGGATGCCAACTTGGATTTGCTTACTTGTATTGCCGCTATCTTTGATCGGAGTACTCGGAGCGCTCAGCGGGATCACTTACAACGTGCGTTTCGTTTGCTGGCTGACGATGCCTTTGTCGATTTGCATCGCGCTCGGCATCGCAGCCACTGAATCGCGTCAGTGGCACCGAGCCGATGCTGGCGATTCGAACAAGTTATTGCCCTCAACTGGATATCGCAAATGGCAATTAATTTGTGGAGCCTTAACGATAGTATTCATGATGATAGCGCTGTGCAATCGAATGCAGATCGAGAAGTATCAATTCGAAGACATCCGCGCCGCGGCCGGTTACTTGCGCGAACAAGGCAGTCCCGCAGAATCTGTGTTTGTCGTTTCCGACTACATGGTGGAACCGCTGCGTTATTACTTGAACGAATTTATGCCTGCGATCGAATTGCCCACTCGCGGCGTGTGGAGTGTAGTTTTCAAAAACGAAGAAACAGTGCGGCAAGCGGTCGAGAGCTTGCGGGAAAATGCGGCTGGCCGGTACTGGTTGCTCTATTCCCGAGAGTACCACGGTGACCCCAGTAGTTTGCTACTGTCGGAACTCAAGAACCACCATCAATTGATCGAAGTCAAACAATTTGCCGGTGTTAAGCTGTACTCTGGCAAGGTAACTCAGTCTGCGCAAGCTCGTTGATCGGTACCAGCTCGAAGCGCAAGCGAGTGAGTTAGCGCAACTCGCGTTCACACTCACTCATGCACGCATTCATTCGCCCGCTCACTCATGCACTCGCTGGCGCTTCGAGTGGTGCACGGCGCAGCAATGGGCTCTTCATGCGCGATTTAATCGCTGCGATCGTTGCATTCAGATAATCTTCCTTTAGTAATGCACTCTTTCTAATCGATATTTTTTTTCAACTCGTCAAACGCATGCTAGCCTTCTACGGCTGAAAATAGATCTCAATCTTTGGATAGAACCTCAGCATGGCTGCAGACGGTGCAAGGAACTTGCTCAATCGGCTAAGGCAACGAGTGCTTGCCAGTTTGGAGGGACTGCGCCGTCCGTCCAGCGATTGTCGAGAACTGGATCTTGCTGTCCTCGAGCCACGATATTATTACAGTGCCACAATTGTGCCTGTAGACATAGTTAGCGCCGAAACAACGGCCCCATCCACGGACATGCATCAGTCACTCGATGCATTGTTGAGTGAATACTGGACGCTGAACAGTTCAACGGCAGCGGTTGCATCTTCAACGATGTCGCAGGACTCGGCACAGAAATCTGATTTCGCGAACAGCTCACACTCACAAACCGAATCTGATAGCTCGCTCGACAAGAATATCGATTCGCGCGATAACCAGCTTGACGATTTAGCGGTCGCCGCCAATGGATACCAACCGACGACCACATCGTCCTCGGTCGATTTCCTGTTTCAATCCCAGTCGTCCGATATCGCGACCGCGGACCAGCTCGAGCAAGTTTCTACTACACAAAGTACGACTGCGCTAGAATCGGGATATTTCGGATTTCCATCAGTGGAGTCTGTGAGCCTCGAGCAGCAACATCTAACTGACGACTACCGAGATGATTTTCTCGAATGGGAAGCGGAACCAGGTGCCTCACAGCAACTTGTCCAAATTGACGGTCAATTTGAAGCCATTGATGACTTGCTGGCCGAGTTGATTCTGTCAGAAAACACAACGCTTGATTGCAGTTTGTGCGATCTGCCGCCCCTCGCCACACCGAATGACAGTTACGAGTTGCAAGATAGCAAACACGACCACGTCTCCGAATTTGAGACTCAGTCGCCCTTCCAGGCCGACTCTCAAGCAATAGTCGGAAATGCTGTTAACCAGCCAATTGCGGTTGTGTTCGTTGATTCGGGCTTGGAGGACTACCAACAGCTACTTGATGACTTGATGGCCCAGAATTCGCACGGATTGTGGCGCGTCGAAATAATCGACTCAAGCCGCGACGGTTTGACGCAAATCAACGCGGTGTTCAGCAGTCTCGCTGCGCCGGTCGATTCGATCCATATCCTAGGCCACGGCAGCGACCGCGCGATCAAGCTGGGTAGCACTTGGCTGGATCAAAAAGCCCTCGATGCTCGACAAGATGAGTGGCTGCAGTGGTCTTCCAAGTTGACCATCGAAGGTGACCTGCTGCTGTACAACTGCAACTTGGCGGCCAGCGAACATGGTCAAGCTCTATTGGGCACGCTCGCCCGTCTAACAGGAGCCGATATTGCCGCCAGTTCCGATGCGACTGGACACACGGACTTGGGCGGTAATTGGTTTCTCGAATACAGCGTCGGCAACATCGAGAGCAATGTTCTGGTCAGTGGGTATCTGCAAACTCAATGGCGAATGTTAATGACCACATTTGTGGTCACCAATACAAACGATTCTGGCGTCGGTTCGCTGCGGCAAGCGATTCTCGACGCGAATGCCCTTGGCGGACTCGACACGATCACATTCAGCATCACCGGAGCCGGGCCGCACACGATCAACTTGTTGTCCGCTCTGCCGGATATCGACGATACCGTGGTCATCGACGGTTGGAGCGAACCCGACTTTGCGGGCACGCCGATCATCGAATTGAATGGGTCCGGCGCCGGAAGTGGCGCGCATGGATTGCGACTGGACACTGGTTCCAGCGGCAGCACGATTCGCGGATTGGTGATCAATCGGTTCGATGGCAACGGGATTCGAGTCAATACGTCGAACAACATCGTCGTTGGCAATTACGTTGGCACGAACGTCGCGGGGACGGCGGACTTGGGGAACGTGTCGAACGGGATTTACATCCAAGGGGGCGCGAACGGGAACACGATCGGTGGTCTGACTGCGGCGGAAAGGAATTTGATCTCCGGCAACGACGACGATGGGCTGGAGATCGATTCGTCGTCCAACAACGTGGTGCTGGGAAATTACATCGGCACGAACGCGGCGGGGACGGCATCGATCGGCAATGACGATGACGGGATTCAGATCGACAACGGTTCGACCAACAACATCATCGGCGGGACGGCGGTTGGTGCGCGGAATCTGATTTCTGGTGGCTTGAACAACGGGATCTACGTAGACGGTGCCACGACCAGCGGCAACACGATCCTGGGTAACTACATCGGCACCACCGTCACCGGCCTCGCGGCACTTGGCAACGCGGGCGAAGGGATCGCGTTTGTTAGTTCCACGAACAACAACCTAGTGGGCGGGACCACGGAGGCGGCGCGGAATGTGATCGGAGCCAACGCCAACGGCATTTCGTTCGACACGGGAACGACCAACAACACGGTGTCGGGTAATTACATCGGCGTCGGAGCGGACGGGACGACGAATGTCGGCAACGGCAGCGACGGCGTCGAGTTCTGGGGCAACGCGGACGACAACACGATTGGCGGCGTCACGACCGGCGCGGGAAACATCATCGCCAACAGTTTCGCGCGCGGCATTTACATTTCCGACAGCACCGCCACTGGCAACCGCTTCTTGCGAAACACGATCTACGGCAACGGCGGGCTGGGGATCGATTTGACCCCGTTGGGCAGACCTTTCAACATGTTTGTTTTCGTTTTTTTAGGAGTTTAGCAACGGAGACGTGGCTCCCATTTTTGCATCGTTTTCGTGGGGGTTGTTTTTTCTTAGGACCACGTACGCTTTTGCGATAATTCTTGACGTCTAC
>SYJV01000443.1 GCA_005798335.1 Planctomycetaceae bacterium
ACGAACGTGGGATAAGCTTCCAGCTTGTCAATATCTTGTGCAAGCAATGGCGAAACTCCGCTACAGGTTGACAAGCTGGAAGCTTATCCCACGTTCGTTAAACGATTTCGCTGCAACGACTTGTTCTTTCCACTGCAAATGAAAGTGGCGCTGTCCAATTAGAATCTGGAATTGTTGCACCTCCCGTGTTTCATCCGCAGGGGACGAATACGGCACTGAGGGGGTGATAGCCGGTTTTCTCAGCATGTTGGTCACCCGCGATTTGACGCATCTTCGTTGGCGACCTACCTTTCCATTGCTGTCCAGCATCACAGTTGTGTTGGAACGGGATAAGCCAATGATCGAGTTGTTATGTACTGTCGCTGGAATACTCGGTGGGGTCGCAGTCGTTGCTGCGATTGTGCTCTCAAAATCCGAGCATACTCGCAAGCCAAGTCCGATTCCGGCCAGTGAGCCGCCGCCTGAAAAAATGCAAGACATTGCGGATCAGTTGCGGATGTTGACATTTCGCGTGTCAGCGGACGTATGCGCGCACACCGAGGCAGTGGGCAGCCTGACAGAGAAACTTCAATTCCCTTCTGCCCAGCAGCCCGAGAAATTGATGTCGACGATCGAGGAATTAGTCACTGCCAATCGCAAAATGCAGAGTCAATTAGCCGACGCGCGCAAGCGGATCGCCGATCAATCGGAGCTGATCGAATTTGCATCGGTTCAAGCGCGAACCGATGCGCTCACTGGCTTAGCCAACCGACGAGCGCTGGACGAATTCCTTGGCAACTGTCTCAGCGCGCTTCGCATTGGAGATTTTGCGGGCTTACTCCTGTTGGATATCGACCACTTCAAGAAGTTCAATGATGAATATGGCCACACAACCGGCGACGGAGTGTTGGCGGCGTTCGCGCGGTGTATCAAGCAATCGTGCGGTCAAACCGGATTTGCAGCAAGATATGGTGGTGAGGAATTCGCGGTGATTCTAACCGGGTACTCCATGATTGACGTTGTGGAGCGAGCCGCCAAATTGCGAGCGGACGTTGGCGAACAGGTGATTACTTTTGAAGACTTGCAGTTAAATATTACGGCCAGCGCAGGCCTGTGTGAACTGAAACCGGGCGAATCAATCGAAGCTGCCTATGCTCGGGCCGACGCCGGTCTATATCGAGCAAAAGAATCCGGACGCAATCGAGGATATTGGTTGCACATCGATCAGTGGCACGAATTCCCCAGCACGAGTTCGCTCGCAAAGCCTCAGGAGGAAACATCGCGATCTGCTTCGCGCGTCGACAGTACGGAATCGTCACACGCTTATCAAGCATCCCAAGATGATGGCGACGATGGCGACGATGATGATTCAGAAAGCTCCGAGCGACGCCGCCTTAGAATTCGAGACAAGTCATACCAACGCCGCGAAACTTACCGCGAAAGCATCGAGCGAGCTTTGGCAACGAACGCCAATCTACGAAGTACCGAATTTTTGGACTTGGGAACGTTTGTCGACCGACTGGAACCTTATTTGACTCAACTACGGCGAGCCAGTTTGCCGGCTACCGCAGCGATGATCGAAGCTGTCGGCTTAGATGAGCTCAGCAGCACACAGTCGCGAGCGAGTTGGAGCACGGTGCTTGGTATCCTACAGTCTCATATGCGCGGGATCGACGTGGCATGTCATTTCCGCCAGTCCTGTGTTTGCATTTTGATGCCGGGCTGTACCCTGGATGCTGCGCTGGAACGATGCTCGCGCATTCAAGCGAGTCTTGAGCAAGCTCGATCGCAATGGGATCCGCCCGAGGCTTGCCCAGACAGGCTGGCAATCGCGATTGCCAGCGCTCAAGTCGATGAAGAGCCGGGCAGCTTCTTACATCGATTGGAACAATCACTTGAAGAATCTGAAGATGCCGAGCTGCTTGAAATCGTCGTTCATGATGGCAATACGGCAAACGTCCAACGGCTTGTCTAAAACTCTGCCGAACCAGGCGTGCGCGGAAACGGAATACAATCGCGAATATTTCCTAGCCCAGTCACCCATTGCACGACGCGCTCGAATCCCAAACCGAAACCGCTGTGAGGCACGGTCCCGAATTTTCTCAATTCGATGTACCACCAATAATCTTCTGCTTGCAACTGCATTTCATTCAGGCGCGACAGCAACACATCCAGTCGTTCTTCGCGCTGGCTGCCGCCGATGATTTCGCCGACATTGGGTACCAATACGTCCATGGCCGCAACCGTGCGACCGTCGTCATTGCAGCGCATGTAGAACGGCTTAATCGACTTGGGATAGTTATACAGAACCAGTGGACCTCGAACGTGTTTCTCAGTGAGGTAACGTTCGTGTTCGGCTTGTAAATCACAGCCCCAAGCGTGTGGATATTCAAACTTCTCGCCGGACGAGTTCAAGATTTCGATGGCATCTGAGTAAGTCAGATGTTCAAACGGTTTCTCCATGACTTGCCGCAGCGATGCAATCACACCGGGCTGTATTCTCTCTTCAAAGAATGCCATGTCTTCGCCGCACGAGTCCAACAGGTCGCGGAGCAGTCGCTTGATGAATTTCTCAGCCAGCAGCATATTGTCTTGCAAGTCGAAGAACGCCGCTTCGGGTTCGATCATCCAAAACTCTGCTAGATGCCGGCTGGTGTTGCTATTCTCGGCGCGAAATGTGGGTCCAAATGTATATACTCGCCCAAGTGCCGTGGCGTATATCTCCGCCTCCAATTGCCCCGAGACCGTGAGGTAGGAAGACTTGCCAAAAAAATCTTTCGAGAAATCCACTTTCCCTTTTTCAAGAGGTAGATGGTCGAGAGGCAAAGTGGTAACGCGAAACATCTGGCCTGCGCCTTCGCAGTCGCTGGCTGTGATGATCGGCGTATTGATATAGTAAAACCCTTGCTCTTGAAAGAACTGGTGCACACTCTGACTGAGCCGATTGCGTACCCGCGTGAGCGCGCCGAAAGTATTGGTTCGAGGTCGAAGGTGAGCCCACTCGCGCAGCTTCTCAAGGGTGTGTCGTTTTTTCTGCAGAGGATAATCTTGCGGATCGGCAATTCCCAGGACGCGAATCTGCTTGGCCAACAACTCGGTGGCTTGTCCACCTCCCTGGCTGGCTTGAACGATTCCTCGGGCGACAATCGACGAACCGGCTGACAAGTTATGGATGTCGGCTTGATAATTCGGCAAACTCGACTCCGCAATGATTTGCAGGTTGCCAAAACAACTGCCATCGTTGAGTTCTACAAAACTGAATCCACCTTTGCTGTCGCGACGAGTTCGCACCCAGCCACGAACTTCGATTTCGCGACCGATGTGCTCCGCATTGCGAGCCTGCGCCGCCGAAATCCATGGAGCGTCAACAATACCGTCCTGGCCACTCATTCGATCCCTTTCTGCGCCAAATAGCGTTCTGCATCCAAGGCTGCCATGCAACCAGTTCCCGCCGAAGTAATCGCCTGACGATAGTAATCATCTGACACATCACCCGCGGAATAGACTCCTTCAACGCTGGTGTAAGTGCGAAATGGCTTGATCCACTTGACGTAACCACCGTCGGTCAATTCCAACTGGCCCTTGAGAAACGCTGTGTTGGGAGTATGCCCAATCGCCACGAACATACCACTGGCCGGCAATTGGCGAGTCGCTTCATTGCGAGTATCTTTCAAGCAAACACCCGTCACGCCCAGTTTGTCGTCTCCAAAAACTTCATCGACTGCGCTGTTCCATTCGATGGTAATTTTCGGATTGGATATCGCCCTGGCTTGCATGATTTTTGAGGCTCGCAGCGAATCGCGACGATGGACGAGATGGACCATCGACGCGTACTTCGACAGATAGGAGGCTTCTTCGACGGCGGTGTCGCCTCCGCCAACAACGATGAGAGGTTTGCTGCGAAATCTGGGTAGCGCACCGTCGCAGACCGCGCAAGCGCTGACACCACGGTTTTTGAATTTATCCTCAGAAGCAAGCCCCAAGTAATTTGCTCGTGCACCGGTCGCCACGATGACCGTATGCGCGCGATGTGTCTGCCCTTCGAGGCTGGTCAATTCAAATGGCCGACGCGAAAAGTCGACAGAAACAATGTCGTCGGTGATCACGCGAGTACCAAAATTCGTCGCCTGCTGTCGCATTAACTCCATCAGCTCCGGGCCAGTTACCGGATGCGCGTGCTCGTCGATCGGTGGCATTCCAGCGACTCGATCGGGCTGAATCGCCGTCGAGAGAAATTCTTTGAGCTTTCCCGATGGAAAGCCTGCATAGTTTTCCACTTCGGTCGTCAGAGCCAACTGGCCCAACGGAGTCGTGCCTTGCAACCGATTCGCTTCCGTCCATGCACCTTCAAACAACAAAGGTCGCAGATTTGCGCGCGCCGAGTATATGGCAGCCGACCAACCCGCTGGTCCGCTGCCAATGATGATCGTGCGCTCAATCTCCTGATCACTCATGGATGCCTCTTCTCAAATAGAGTGTTGGGTTGCAAGGGTAAATACTCATAAATCGCTCGCGGCACGAAAGTCATCCACACGGCGTCGATCGCGCCGCATTTAGAAAAATCTTATTTGATTTTGGATTTAGCGGTCTGGCGAGCTTTATCCAAAACCTCTTGGATCGTCACCTCAGCGCCACCACGTCGCTTGCTCTCATCGGCGGCTTCCATGAAAGCGTAAATCTCAAGCGTTTCTTGTTCGGTGACTGGCGGGACTCCGGTCTTGAAGAACTTAACTACTTCAACCAACAGTGGACCGTAGCCGCTGGATTGGCCAACTGCGGCTTCTCCTTTTTCCCCTTGCGCGGTTCCGGTATACCCTTTGGCTTCGCGAAAAGTCCCTGTGCGATTGCCCTTCCACGAGCCTGTAACTTCGATCATGCCGTCTGCAGATTTTCCGCGTCTGACGCTTTGACAGCCTGCACCCATCACCGTAAACAACGATTCCACGCCGTGAATTCCATACCAGAATAGATCAGGGTGCGTTGCTTCAAGCGAAGCTGGACTAGTCGTGTAGCAACTCTTGACACTGCCGATCGATCCGTTGCGAACTTGCTGAGTATTGGCACCGTAGCGCAGCGAAGAAGAAGAAAACACCGGTACACCAGCTTTGTGGGCATGCTCGAAAATCGCGACAGCGTCGGTCAGCGAACCGGCGATTGGTTTATCGATGAAGGTGGTTTTTTTGGCGTGCAAGCAAGGCAGCAGTTGTTCCAAATGCGGGCGTCCATCGTTGGTTTCTAGAAAAACCACATCGACTCGTTTGAGCAGTTCGTCGATCGAATCGACGATTTCAACTCCCAACGCTTTCATTTCGGCAACATAGCCAGGAACCCGCGATACACTGGACTCGATATCAGGACTGCCTTTGGGATAAGCCGCAACAACTTTACAACCTGCCAACTCGGGCTTGGCGTCAGGGTCGTTGAGCGCCTTGGTAAATGCGATTGCATGCGATGTATCCAGACCAATTATTCCCGCCTTGAGCTGAGCCGATGCCTCGGAGCTGGCCCATCCCAATAAACCAATTACCGCGACGACGATACCGATAACATTGATTGCGGACGCTCGAAGCAAACGCAGCGAATTTGAGTGTTGCATGGATGTGGTCTCCTAGGAATTTTGTGGAGGGATCGAACGAGGGGAAATGGATTGTACTTTACCCCACTGAATGCTCCAACTAGGACAACCGGCGCCGATCCCGAAACTAAGACGCAATCGAGTTAATGTGTTGGTCCGAACACCGGGCTAGAGTTCCATGGTCCAGGATCGCATTTCATGCAGACTAGACTGGTCCGTCAGATCGAATTTCAAAGGAGTCACGGTCACATGTCCGTCGGCTAGCGCGGTTAAATCCGTAGGCTGTTCAGTGCGTTTGGGAGGCGGATCGTTGGTGGCCCAATAATAATCTCGGCCTTTGGGATCTTGACGACGAATGTAGCTTTCACCATAGCGTTCGACGCCCATCGGCACACAGTGCACTTTGGGATGGCCGCCCGAGCGAGCCAGTTTTATTGCGGAACTGGGGATATTAATGTTGTATAACTGCGGAGGGCTGGTCTGCTGCCGGAGGATTTGTTCGATCAGTCGCACGGCGATACGAGCCGCCATTTCGAAGTCCGCATGGGGATCGTATTCCAACGAAACCGCAACGCTGTTCAAACGAAAGAAGGCACCCTCGATCGCCGCCGCCACAGTACCCGAGTAGAGCACGTTGATACCGGCGTTCAAACCACCGTTGATTCCGCTGACGACTAAATCGATCGGCGTACCAAACAACACGCTGATACCCAGTTTGACGCAGTCAGCGGGACTTCCCTCGACCGCATAGCCGCGAAAAACGTCCTTATCGAAAACTTGTTTACAAACCAGCGGTTCAAGAAATGTGATCGAATGGCCAACGCCACTTTGCTCAGTCGCAGGCGCCGCTAAATGAACTTTACCGAGCCGACTAAGTTCTTTTTGTAGGGCCGCCAAGCCCGGTGCGTAGATACCATCATCATTGGTAAGCAGTATGTTCACGGAAAATCCTGTGACTAGGAAAACTTCATCAGAGCGTAATTCTTCTTGCCGCTGCGCAGCACCAGCACGCTTTCGCCCGCCAGATCGCTGATCGAGAGTATCTGATCGACCGAGTTCACTCGTTTGTTGTTCACGGCTACTGCACCGCCTTGCAGACTGCGTCGAGCTTCGCCTTTACTAGTCGCAAACTTGACATGTAACAGCGCGTCGATGATGGGCAAGCCGCTTTCCAACACCGCGCGCGGCAATTCGCAACTTGGCACATCGGCGAAAATTTCACATAGCTGACGATCGTCGAGATTTTCGATTTCGGCACCAAAGAGAATCTGCGTAGCGCGTTCTGCGGACTCCAGGCCAGCGCGCCCATGGATGAATTCGGTCAGCCATTTAGCCAATGTTTTTTGAGCTTGCCGCTTCTCGGGTTCGGTGGCCAGCGAATTCACCAGCCCGCGCATTTCCAATTCATCGATCTCCGTCAGAAATCGCAAGCACATCATCACGTCACTGTCCGCCACATTGATCCAATATTGGTAGAAAGCGTAGGGCGAAGTACGACTGGCATCCAACCAAATGGCACCTTTTTCAGTCTTGCCCATCTTGCGTCCGTCACTGGTTAGCAGCAAAGGACAGGTCAAGCCATGCAACGCAGCGCTATCAAGACGCCGCGCCAGATCGATGCCGGCGGTGATGTTGCCCCATTGGTCGCTGCCCCCAATTTGCAAGCGGCAACTATGTTGACGATGCAGGTAGACAAAGTCATATGCTTGCAACAACATGTAACTGAACTCGGTATAGCTGATGCCTCCATCCTGACGCTCGATGCGGCTGCGCACAGAATCTTTGGAGAGCATGACATTGACGGGAAAGTTCTTGCCGATATCTCGCAAGAATTCTAGATAGGTCCAGCCGTGCATCCAATCGTAGTTGTTAACGATCACGGCGCCGGCTGTCCCGCTGAAATCCAAGAACCGTTCCATCTGTTGTCTCATACCTTGGACATTCTCCGCCAGCGATTCGCGCGACAACAGATTTCGCTCTTCACTCTTGCCGCTTGGATCGCCGATCATGCCGGTAGCGCCGCCGACCAATGCAATCGGTCGATGCCCAAATTTCTGGAACCTACGCAGCATCATCAACGGCAATAGGCTCCCTACGTGTAAACTGGACGCCGTCGGGTCAAACCCTGCGTACACCGATTGCGGCGTACCGAGAACTTGCCTTAACGCAGTTTCCTCGGTGCACTGATGTGTCAAACCGCGCCAGGCGAGTTCATCGAGAATGTGCTGTTTGGAATCGGCCATTGTTACATCACGATCTTGTTTGAATTACTTGCTGATTGCCAATCGTCAAACCGGTCGCAGCGACTGCCTTGCGCTCAGAGCAAACGACCTTCAATTGTTAACCAAACGGGAAAGGATTTCCGCGCGGTAGAGCTTTTATGGACAGTTCGGCGAGCTTCATATCCTCTTTGGTAGTCACCTTGAGATTCAGCGGACTGCCGGGCACGATTTTGACAGCATGACCGGCATGTTCCACAATCGCGGCATCGTCGGTCGCAGTACTGGGACGTGGGTGCCGCGTGTATGCATCCTTGAGCAGTTGGGTGCGAAAGACTTGCGGCGTTTGTGCGAGCCAAATCCCAGTTCTGGGAACTGTTTCGAGGATCTTGCCATCCTTGTCCGCACGTTTCAAGGTTGCGTGACAGGGCGTCGCTAAGATCGCTGCCCCGGACTGTTTGGCCGCATGAAATACCGCGTCGATCCACGGTGTGGCCAGACACGGGCGCGCCGCATCATGAATCGCTACAAACGGAAGTTCTTCGCGAACTTGATTCAGTCCCGCCAACACGCTATCCGCTCGGTGAGCGCCGCCGATAACTACTTGGATACCCAGCATGGCAGCGTTGCCCGCAAACTTGTCCGCAAAGAACTCGCGGTCTTCTTGGGCGATCACCAACAAAATCTGGCCGACGTCGTCCCGTTTGGAGAATGCTTCAGCGGCATACATCCACAACGGCCGACCCGACAACGGCGCGAATACCTTCTTGTAATAGGCATCGCCAAAACGCTCGCTCTTACCCGCGGCCGCCAAAATTACAGCAAACTGATGCAAATCAGGAATCCTCAAATTTTTCAATTCGCCCGCGGCTGCGTCGATTGGACCCACAGGGACGGCGGGAAACCACCAGCAGCACATCTGTTACAACCCGCAAGATTGTCACCGTCCTGTCACAAAGGTCAATCCGACCGAGCCGACTTTAGGCGGATGTCCCGGCATAAGCTAGTCTTCCATTGAACCACTGCAATTCATCTACACAGAATTCGAAGCACGAAAGCCGGAAATGAGTGAAACTCTAGCTGAACTTGATACCGAGCATGCACTCGTCTATCGCATCCTGCGCGGGCAGTGCATCCCGCGCGCTTTGTGGCTAGCCTTGGAAGGCAAGTCCGAGTCATCCAACTTGCCACTCAGCCAATCGCAAACGGCAGTGAAACGATCGCTGGCGGAGATCATTGACCCTCTGATGCGCGATGCGAAACCCGCCGAACAAGTGTTATGTGAAAATGCGTGCGAATCGTTGGCCGTGCCTTTTGAGTTCTTATGGCAAAGGTCGAGCGCGTGGAGCTTTCGTCAACAGTTGTTGGTGGCGAACCTCATCCCGCTGTATCGCGGCCTGGCCACCGGCCTAATTTTCGAGGCGATTCAGTTAACTCGTACGGGTTTGGCCCAGTCATTGGCCCTGTTATGCTTGACTGAGGAATTGGGACCTGATTGTGTAGCTATGATTCAACGAGGAACCATCCAAGGAAAAGATCCTCACGCTGTACTGCACCTGCAATTGAACATTCAGCTTGCCAAGTGTGCGCGATACTTGCGATTCTGCGGCAGTCGCTGGGACCACCAGGATTTCGATCAGCTCGTTAGCGTCCTGGACGAGGCAAATCGGTTCAGCGAGCACGCGGCAACGTGGGCCAGCCCTGATCTCCTGTGGCGATTGGCAGGTGAGCTGATTTCCAAAAAATCAGAATTCATCCTACCGCGAGAGTGGATCAATACGCCTGTACCATGGAGCAGCGTGACGGACCACTGGTTAAACCTAACTCACGCGATGAATTTCAGTACTGCCGAGTCGCATCGGCGCAATCGAGCAAACAAAGATGGTACGTCGCCAAGGGACTGCGCTGCAAGTCAGGCGGTTAACCTTAACTCGTCGACCAATTCGACCGCCAATCAGCCAGGATCGTCCAGTTCATACTCAACGTCGTCGCCCAGCGGTACCTTGGACAATGAAGCCGGATCTGTTCGGGCAAATGGTAAGAGACACAGCTTGAGTGGCGAATCCGAACAACCAGCGTTGGAAAACACGGCGATCATGGAAGCGGTCGTTGCCAAGATACTGTTGGGAGAAGTGAATTCACACAATGATCCGGCATTTATCAGTCTGGTTGGGCGCCAATTGGCAACATGTCGGTCAGACGATCGCTCAGTGAGTTTGTTAGCGATTCGAGTTGAGCCTGAATCGGAACAGGATCGAAGCCACTTGCAAGGTCATCGCGACGACGGTTTGGCGCTATGGCAACAGCGGCTGGTAAACTGGCTAGTGGATCATCCCGAAGTTCACGACCCCTATGCGTTTGTTTGTACTAACGGGGAACTGATTTTGTGCCTAATGGACATTGAACGCAACACGGCGACGAGCTTGTTGCGACAGGGATTAATCGAAGTACTGACTGGCAACCCGGTTCTGGATGACAGCTTTTCATTATTAGCGCGCGTACCAGTGCCAGCTCGGTACCACGCGGGAATTGCCTCAGTTAGCTGTCCCAGCGCAGCGTTTTCCAGCGAACAACTGATCTCAGCCGCCTACCGTTGTTTGGAAGCCGCTCAGCGCCATGGCCGTGCGGCCATAAAGAGTATTGAAGTGTACTAGTTGAAAACTGAGTTCTAATTCTCGGGATTGTTAGACCACTATGCCAGCCTCAACCGCACTGGTCAGTCGGCGCTGATCAGCAACGATCAATACCACACACGGATAGTACTTCATGAACGTTCGTGCTTGAACAGCGAATGGCAGAATTCGGGCGTGTCGTCAGAATGAATGTAGATACTACCGAAACGCGAGGAAGGCCTCGTAGCCTGGTGCGTTAGGCATTACGCTAGCACGTCGCTGGAAGCGTGATCTGACGCCGTAAGACGAATCGTACAATCTCTCAACCACGCACCCATCGTTATCCATTGCTCACGCCACGAATACCACAGACCATTTCACAGCTTGTATTGCTTTCCCATTCGTCGGTAGAATCCATCGTTAGGAATTGAGCAGTCCAATAGAACTCGCGTGCTATCATCCATGCTCAACGCTCCCATTGGGTACAACCGGATAGTTTGCAATACACTGAGTGGACGAGCGAAAGGGTCTCAATGAATACAATGTCTGACCTTGACGCTCTACGGCAACAAGGAATCCTCGCGTCCTTGGCAGGTTTTCCATTCCTACTGGTGATGGGAATCGCCTGGATCGTTGGAGGCGCGCTGAGCTATTGTGTACCTGTCAGCTTGGCTCCATGGATATATCCGTGTCTTGGAGGCGCCGCGATGCCGATCGCAATCACCCTTGAGCGACAAATGGGCTACGTTGCTGCTCCGAATCCGGATCCATTACTCCCGCTGACGTTACAGCTATTGTTTGTCCAGATTGTAGCCTTTCCGGCAATTCTCTTGGTTTGGGACGCTATGCCAAATTACATGCCGGTAGCATTTGCAGCGGTGGTGGGTGCGCATTTCCTTCCTTTCCAATGGGTATACAGAACGAAAGTGTATTTGGCACTCGGTATAGTTGTGGCGGTGGGACCATACATTTTAGCTGTATTGGTTGGACCAAGTGTTGTTCACTACACAGGATTCTTCGTTGGTGCCACGCTGCTGATTGGGGCGTTCTTGGTTCGTTCACACGCGGCGGCAATATGGCTCGCTGCGCGCCAAGCCGCATCACCAAACGATGAATCACTCGGATAATTGGCGAAACGTTATGAATTATGGCAGCAACTGCAAAACTATCGAAGATCCGTCAAATAGCGATCACTGTTAGTGACGTTGAGACAAGCGTCGCATTTTACCATGGCATTCTTGGATTGGAGCTGTTGTTTCGAGCCGGGCCAGATCTTGCGTTTCTTAACGCAGATGGTGTCCGCATCATGTTAACCACGCCGCAGGGGGCGGGGACTGTCGGAGCGAATTCGATTTTGTATTTCAGCGTTAGCGACATTGTTGCTGTTCACAAGTCGCTTGTAGACCACGGTGCGATTAACGAACGGGCACCCAAACTTGCTGCGAAAATGCCGGATCACGACTTGTGGGCCGGATTCCTGTGCGATCCGGACGGAAACCTCGTCGGACTCATGGAAGAGAAACGTGGATCTCAATTCTAGGAAAGGAATGTGCGGTTGGCAGGTATTCAGCCCGGCGTTTCAAACCCGAGCAAAAACCAACTAAGGTCTCTCGAAGAAACGCTGTCCTATTACGCGAAAATCTCTCGAATCACTCGCGGCTCTTTGATTCCTGTCAATCGTTCATTCAGGCCGTTGCGTTCAAAGTACAACAACTGGTGATCCAAGCCGAGCGCATGCAGAATGGTCGCATGGAAATCATGTACGCTGATTGGATTCTCTACAACCGCATGACCGAATTCGTCGGTCGCACCGTAGACTAATCCGCCCTGAACACCGCCTCCGGCGCACCACGATGTAAAAGCTTGCATGTTGTGATCGCGACCATTGATTACGTTGCCCACCTTTTGCGAAGTCGGTGTTCGACCGAATTCACCGCCCCACACGACCAATGTGGAATCTAGCAGCCCACGTTGTTTAAGGTCGCTGATCAGTGCCGCAACGGGCAGATCCGTTCGCTGGCAAGCAGACCGAAGCGTGCCTTCCAAATTGGTATGGTTATCCCACGGTTGATCCTCAAGAAAAATTTGCACAAAACGCACACCTCGTTCGATCAAACGGCGCGCCAGCAAACAGCGTCGACCGTACGAATCAGTCACCTTTTCCCCGATACCGTATGCCGTGTGAGTCGCGGCGCTTTCCTGATTTAGGTCAAGGACGTCACTAGCGGAAACCTGCATTCGCGCAGCCAGCGCATAAGACTCGATTCTCGCGTCCAATTCCAAATATCCGGGTCGCTCGGCACGATGGCGCTGGTCGAGTCGATTCAATAAATCGCGAGCTGCCTGGCTGACGGCACTGGGCTGCGAATACTCGGGCGTCAAATTGAGTACGGGCGCGCCGACGGTACGAAATCGCGTTCCTTGATACAAAGGTGGCAGGTAGGCCGCCGACCAATTGCGAACTCCGTTTTTGGGCAGTCCCCTTGGATCGTCAAGCACCACATAGGCCGGCAGATCTTTGCACTGCGTTCCCAGCCCATACGTGATCCAAGAACCCAATGAAGGGTGCCCCATGAATAACTGACCACTATGAATCTTGTATAGAGCATTGTCATGATTGGGATGGTCAGTCCACATCGAATTCAAGAAACACAAGTCGTCCACAACTTGGGCTGTATGCGGCAACGCATTAGACATCCAGATTCCCGATTTGCCGTGTCGCGAAAATCGAAACGGACTATTCATTACGGCACCGATCGCATCCGTGCTTTGATTACCAATCGCTTCGACGTCCCCCGGGAAAGGCCGACCAGCATACTTGTCCAGCGCTGGCTTGGGATCGAAAAGATCCATCTGGCTGGGACCACCGTTCATGAACAAGTGTATCACCGACTTGGCTTTCGCCGAGCGATGCGGTGGCTTGGCCCGCAAGTCATGTTGGATTGCAGTCGGACCAGCCAATCCGTCGCGAACAAACAACTGCGCCAGGGCAATTCCTAGCAGGCCGTGGGCTGAGCCGTGAAAAAAACTACGTCGGTTGGTCGAATAAGTCGAGTTCATGGCAATCAATCAATGTAAATGAATTCCGCTGAGTTCAAGATTGAATGGCACAAAGTTGCCAGAGAGCGCAATTTAGCCAACTGAGCATCCGCGCCGGCTTCGCGCCAAATCCGTTCCAATTCGTCAAGAGCCGCTCTGCCATCGCGCAACTCGTCCGCTGTGGGAGCTCTCGCTAACGCTCGTCGATAAACCACATCAAGGCTGATGGTCTGATCACTGCTCCCGACTTCGAACGTCTTGACTGAGTGATCACCGGCGATTTGTTGTTGAATCGAGCTGGCAAAATCCTCGGACCACTGATGCACATGAGCATTGTTGCTCAACATCAAAGATTGCAATGCGACGGTGGAAACGGTGCGCTGAGTACAATTAGGCTGCATTTCAGGGTAGTCGAATGTCGCCAGCATAGACGGCATTTCGGTACGACGCATTCGCAGATATAGGCTCCGCCGAAACTGGCCGGTAGGGGAAGGCACATCCATAATCAATCCGTCTTCGCGTACATCAACCTGTGCAGGTGGACCAAACATGCGAATGTCCAGTCGTCCGGCTACCGCCAAGATAGAATCGCGAATTACTTCTGCCTCCAAACGGCGCAGGCTCATACGTGCCAACCACACATTCTCTGGGTCTATTCGCTGATGTTCGGCGGTAACGCTACTAGTCTGTCGAAAAGTTCGCGAATGAAGAATGTGCCGATGCAACGTCTTTAAACTCCACCCTTCTTGAACCAACGTACCAGCCAGCCAGTCAAGCAATTCAGGGTGCGAAGGCTTGGCTCCCACCAACCCAAAGTTATCTAACGATTTAACGATTCCTTGTCCAAAGTGCTGGTTCCAAACGCGATTGACCAATACGCGAGCCGTCAACGGATGTCGCGGATCAACCAACCAACGTGCGAGCGCCAAACGCCGACCAGTCGATCGTGCACCGGGCCACGGTGGCTGGATGCTCAGCGGCTGGTGATTTGCCGCCAACACAGACGGCACACCCGGAAAAACTTGTGGACCTGGACGATCGTGTTCGCCACGAACCAATAGATACGTCGGAGATGGGCGTCCACGGTCCCACAGCGCCCGGATCTCCAAAGGTGGCAACAGTTGCGACGCTAGCTCGCCGATCTGCGCATCGAGCTGCCCCAGTTCACTAGCCAGTTCAGGATGAGTGCGAACGAGCACTGTTTCGGGAGGTCGGATCTCCGACTCATAGCGAGCCACCAAGTCCTCCTGACGCAATGTTCTGCGATCGGGAGTCTCTTTGACCGCTGCAAGGATTTCTTTTTGCAAGTCGGCAGCAATTTTTGGCCAGGCCTCGTTGTAAAATGCGTCTTGTCGCAACTTGATAGCGGAGGTTCGATCATTGGCCAATTGTTTCAAGCGACGTTCGATGTCAGCGTTGTGGTTCTTTTGACGCGCAATCTGTTCTGCAGTCGCGGTATCCATTTTGCGAGTTTTCCAACTCATCCAGTCGTGCTCGTCAAACGCTCCCTGCATAATCGCTTTGAATCGATAGTAATCCGCTTGCGGAATGGGATCGTACTTGTGGCTGTGGCAGCGCGAACATTCCAACGTCAGCCCCAACACTCCCGTACCAACCACGTTGATCGCATCGGCGATCACGCCTAATCTCTCGGGCACAAAATTCATGGTGCGCGAACCAGTTTGGTCGATGCCCATGCGCAGAAACCCGGTCGCGATTAAGTTGTCCACAACTTGCTCAGTGACTTTTTCCGGCGATGTGTAGTCTGCTAGCTCGTCGCCGGCGATCTGTTCCATGAGAAACTGATCCCAAGGTTTGTCGGCATTGAACGAGCGTATAACGTAATCGCGATATTTCCACGCCACTTCACGCACCACATCCTCAGCGACGCCACCTTCGGAATCCGCATAGCCTGCCACATCCAACCAGTATCTTCCCCAGCGTTCGCCATAGCGCGGCGACGCGAGCAGTTCATCCACCATCGCGCTATACCAGTACGGATTAAAGTCAGTTTCCCATCGCAATTGCTGCGTTACCGTCGGCGGCAGTCCGATCAAGTCGAAATACACTCGGCGAATCAGTACGTGGCGGTTGGCCGCGGGCGAAAAGTCGAGCCCATGCTTGACCATTTCGCGATATACAAAAGCGTCAATTGGAGTCAGATCATCTCGGCCGGCGATGCGTGGCACGCTTACTCGTGCTGGCAAAGGCTGAAAGGACCAATGCGTTCGCTGAGCCTCTGAGAATTGCTTTTCTAGATCTAACGAATCGCCGTGTTCAGTCTCAGGTTTAGTTGCCACATCCTCTGGCGCACCGCTCTCGATCCATGTACGCAGCTTTTCAATCTCCGGCGATGTCGGACGCCTGACAAAGTACTTGAGCAATTGTCCGGTTGGTGGACAGAGTTGTTTTTCGATGCGTTGAATCAGGTGGCTATCATTCGGTTGGCCAGGGACAAGCGCTGGACCGCTCTTGCCACCAGCCTTAATGGACTTGATTTTGGTCAGGTCCAGCCCGCCGCGTTTCAATTCCGCACCATGGCAAGCCGCACAACGTAGTAGGAAGATTGGCAACACATCATGCGCACCTATTTGTTTTGCGGTCCCACTCGGTGAGCGGAACTTGGCGCCCATCTCGATCCAATTGCGGATGGTCTCGATTTCTGATTCGGCCAGCGGCTCGCCCTCGGGCGGCATTTCGTGAGCATGCACCGACTCATACAGCAAACTCTTGTCAGCCCTGCCCGCTACGAAAACTTCGCCGGATTCACCACCACGGATCAATCCAGCGATACTCGAAAGATCGAGACTCCCCTTCTTGGCGTCCGAGTTGTGGCACTTCAAACAACTGCGCTGCACGATAGCCGCAACGCGATCTTCGAAAAACGCTTGCTCGCCAGTCGTTGACTGCGTGCTGACCGAATCTTGAGCAAGTTCGTCCGCATAGACTCGCGAGCCAATGCTGGAACATAGGCTCGCTATTGCGACGAGAAAGATGAGCGGCTTTACCACGCATCGTTTCCGTTGGTTACGAGTACGTTCAATTGATACGGCGTGCATACAACGCACTTGGCAGTAGGGTGGGATGGCGCAAGACTGTGGTGGGCGCGAAATCGCAAAGCTTGCATTTCAACAATCTGTATTGGCGTGCCGAAATGCTCTTTTGCCCACGATTACCCGTGTCATTGTAGTCGAAGTCCGGGTTCGCGAGTAGCAAGTCGGAGGTCTGTGCCTGAACTGCCAAGGCCATCAACGATGGCATGCCCACAGTTTTGATTTGCCGGTTTGCCAACCAGTTTGCGACTATTTTACTCCCAGCCCCTGTATTTGTCCGGTCAAGGTGCCGCGCAAGTTGACCACTTGGCTCGGATTGCGGGCGACTTTATCGGCAAAAATTCGCAAGTCGTCAAGGATCGGTGCAGCTCGCTGCGCAAGGTAGTCAAATTTCTCGATAGCGCTCTGCACTTGGTTATACAGTTGCGGATCGTCGATTAACTTGCCTATGGTTCCCTCGCTGGAGTTGACTCGATGCGATAGGCGCCTCATATCGGCGAGCAACAAATTGAGATTGTTCATCGTCGACATTGCATCGCGTACGATTTCGTCACCATGTTCACCCAATGGTTCAGTAAACTCTGTAATATTGCGAATCGCTTGTTCCGCAGTTTTGCCGACCCCTTCGTAGGCAGCAATCGTAGACTTAGTTTGCGCGAACATCCCCTTGGCCTCGTCAAGCAATTTCGGCAGTTCGTCGGCGGTGGTATCGATCGCAGTTCTGAGCCGATCGTTGGCGAAGAGCATTTCAATCGCGTCCAACGTCTCGTTAAAGTTCTTGATGGTATCTTCAATTTGTTGGGTCAGTTTCGGGATTTGACCCTCGCTGCCTGCAAACACGGTGCGAACCTCTTGGATCAATGCAGTTGCTTGGATTAACGCCTTTTCCATGGCAACGGTGGTAGGTCTCAGAGACTCTTCCATTTTGAGAAAGGCCTTCATGGGATCGTCAGCGACTAGACCACCCCGAATATAGTCATCGTTCTTCAGAATTGATGATGCGAGTTGTTGTTCAATTTCGTCCAACTGGCCGTCGAGCGGCGAACCGCCGGTTCCGTCGAACCTCGCCAGTCGCGTCTCTGGGGTTGGAGGAAGCACTTCGACCACCGAGTCGTTGGTGATTAGCGAGTCGGTTCCGATGCGACAAACTTCGTCCTGGCGAAGCTGGTACTTGGTATCCAGTTCAAGGACCAAATCCACGCCGCGAGTACCTTCTAACAATTTGACATCGACGACGCGTCCGATATCGACTCCGCTCTTACGCACCGGTGTGTCCGTGGCCACGCCTGGTGCTGCTGAAAAATTGATCGTCACACGGTATCGTTGAGCGAGCAGATTGGGAGCGGCGCCAAAAAACAGCAGCAAGATGACGCCCACCACAATGGAAGCGACCACTAACACACCGACTCCGAATCGATAACCTTGCTCATCCATGGCGTTTCTCCGGATATTGATCGACTAAGTTAGGTGTTTCTTCAAAACCATCATAACTCTTGCCGCGCAGCTCCATCAGCCTCTCGCCGGCTTCGCCCTCGACAAATTGACGTACGCGACGATCTGGCCACGCGTCCAATTCTTCGGGAGGGCCATCGTAGAGAATTTGATTTTCTCCTGGCGCAAGCCGGGCAAACGGGTACAGCATGATCACGCGGTCAGCGATCTTGCGGGCCGATTTCATATCGTGTGTCACCACGATGCTGGTTACTGGATTGCGCTGGCGCGTTCGCAAAATCAATTCATTGATAACGTCGCTCATGATGGGGTCCAAGCCAGTCGTGGGCTCGTCATACAACAAGATTTCTGGCTGCAATATCAGAGCACGTGCCAATCCAACTCGTTTGCGCATTCCTCCAGACAACTGCGCTGGACGCTTGGGCAACACGCTGTCGGGCAAGCCGACTTCCGCCAAGCGATCCAGCACCATCCGGTGCACATTGCGACCTCGTTCCAGTCGATGTTGAACAATTGGAAACGCCACGTTTTGACCGATCGTCATGCTATCAAACAGCGCCGCATTCTGGAACACAAAGCCGAATTTGCGCCGCAACTGCGTCATCTCTTTGTCGCTTAATGTGTTGATATCGCGACCGTCGTACCAGACCTCGCCGCTGGTAGGCGCGACCAATCCAACGATGGATTTCAGCAGCATCGTCTTGCCGCAACCGCTTTCGCCGATGATGGCGATAGTCTGGCCATGAGGAATCGCCAGTTGAATTTCATTGAGAATCGTCTGCCGTCCAAAGCGCAGCGTCATAGCGCGCAGTTCGACAATCGGCACTGCGTTGTCCGTAGAAGTCGCAAAGACCTGATCGACTTGTGTCGCCGAATCTACCATCAGAACAACTTGTTCTTCGACTGAGGCCACAACGCGTCGTGGACTCCGTTCAAGAAAATATTGAGGGCCAAATCAAGCGCCAGTATCAACACAAAACTATACACGAACGCAGCAGTCGCCGCGCGGCCAACTCCCTCTGCACCCGCTTGGCAGTGAAAGCCTCGGTAGCAACTGACGATCGCGATTGTACCACCAAAAAAGAAGCTCTTAAAAATTCCAATAAACAAGTCAAACCCACCCACATACTCGCGACTGTTGTTGAGGTATTGGTAATGATCAATCTCCAACATCACGACGCTGAAGAAATATCCACCTACGATCCCCATAAAGTCTGCCATGATCGTCAACGCGGGAATCAACAGGATACAAGCCAGAAACCTGGGTACCACGAGATAGTGAATCGGATTCGCGCCCATGCTGATCAGCGCATCAATTTGCTCGGTAACGCGCATCGTCCCCAGCACCGCAGCCATAGCGCTGCCGACGCGGCCGGCCAACATAGTCGCGGCCAGCACCGGTCCCAATTCGCGCACCAAAGACCAATTAATTACTGCGCCCATCTTGTTTTCCAGGCCAATATCCCGGAACTGATTGAAACTTTGCAATGCCAGCACCATTCCAATAAAGGTTCCAGTCAGCGCCACTACTGGAAGGCTGAGCACACCGACCTGATAGAAATTCGGCAGCAGAGTACCACGCCGCGGCCAGACGATCAGCCATGCCGCAGTGCGTGCCGCAAAGATGGCCATATCACCCAGCGTGATGATCGCTTCGACTACCAAGTCTCCCCAGTCACTAACCCAGCGCACTAAAGCGCTCGGCTCGTTTTCCGCATCAACCTCCGAAGCTGCTGAATTTAGTTGCATCGTGCCGCCGTGCCGAAACATGTGTGTAATGTCAAACTGTATCGATCAGCTAGACTATGCCGCTTGACGAATTAATTCTCATCGTAGCGAAACTTCCACAGAAGATTCACTGCTCGGGCAAAGCTAGCAAATCCGTTTACAAAGTCGTTCGACCGAACATGAGCCGTATGGCAAAAGCCCAAGTTCCAGTTGGCGAACATGCGACAAACTTCCAGCGTTTCCCGCTTGTCAATCATTATTGCATCTCACCATCGCCAGCTTGACCAGAGGAACGACTCCGACTAGTTTTTGGTTTAGGTGAATCGCGATCGCCGACCTACGTCAACTGTCTGTATCAAACTTCCGAGAACAGCTTCGTGAGGGCACGTTCAACAACTTCCGGGCGCGTCATCGGTCCGTGGTTTTGGATGTATTCATCGATCTCTTTAGAGTGCCGAGAGACCACGCCGGTCAAGCTCTTAATGTACTGTCGCCATTCCTCGCGCACGGCTGGCATCTCGGATTCGAGCAGTGGTCGCAAGTGCTCGTCCTCGGCTCGCAGACGAGCCAGTTGTTCACCTGAGATATTGGGCTTAGGTTGCATGGTTAGTCCTCTACGATGTAGGCTGTGCGAACATAAATGTATTCTCTCTCGTCAGAGTCGATTTCGCGATCATAAACGACAAAAATTGTGTCGCCGGTGAATGTGCGACCGAAGATCGCTGGACCGGGCGTGAGCAATTCGAGTGCAAGGGGCACACAGCCTCCGTTGCATGTGTGGCTTGGAGCCCTGACGGCACTCGAATGGTTTCCGGGAGTGACGATACAACGATAAAGGTTTGGGATGCGATGACGGGTCAGACTCGCTTCACGCTCATCGGCCATAGCTCCTCCTTGACGATGACCACTCCCAATCCACCGAATATTCTAGCGGGCGACGCGAGCATTCTGGTTCGATCGACCTTATAATCCAAATTGGATTGGTAACTTGTGGACGCTCCACCTGCACTGATAGATCCCAGAGAATCTCAAGCGAAATTTGCCCATGAATTCCAAGCATATATTGTGCCAATGGTTGGCTGCGTCAGGTTATTTTCTGCTTTGCGCGAGTTGGGCGTATCCGGCACAATTGGCGAGCGGTCCGAATGTGATTGTCATCTTGGCCGATGATCTAGGTTCGGTTGACCTTGGTTGTTATGGTGCGCTGGATATGCACACTCCCCACTTGGACTCGCTGGCCGAGCGCGGCGTGCGATTGACCCAGTTCTATTCCGCTGCACCGGTTTGTTCGCCATCGCGCGCGGGGTTACTGACCGGTCGATATCCGGTTCGGTGTGGCGTACCCAGCAATGCAGGTTCTCAGCGCGGTGATCCAGCAGGACTGCCACCGAGCGAGAACACTATGGCGGAGATGTTCAAGTCAGCGGGCTACGCAACGGCACACATCGGCAAGTGGCATCTTGGATACACGCCTGAAAAATCGCCCAACTCGCAGGGCTTCGATTTCTCGTTTGGCCACATGGGAGGTTGCATCGACAATTACTCTCACTTTTTCTATTGGGCCGGCCCAAACATTCATGACTTGCATCGCAACGGCCAGGAAGTCTTCCACGATGGTGAGTATTTTCCGGACTTGATGGTTCGCGAGGCTTCTCAGTTTATGGACCAGCATCGCGACCGCCCATTCTTCATGTACTTCGCGATGAATATGCCGCACTATCCGTATCAAGGCGACGCAAAGTGGTTGGAACGATTCAAAAACGTCCCTCATCCTCGCAATCTCTATAACGCATTTGTTGCGGCTCAAGACCAACGCATCGGCGCGCTGCTGGCAAAAGTCGATGCGCTCGGTCTGCGCGAGCGTACGATTGTGGTCTTCCAGTCCGACAACGGGCATTCCACGGAAGAACGCGCGCATTTTGGCGGTGGTAGCAGCGGTCCATATCGAGGTGCCAAGTTCAGCATGTTTGAAGGTGGTCTGCGATTACCTGCGATCATTTCTTGGCCGGGCAAACTCCCCACCGGCGAGTCGCGTGCTCAAATTGCTCATGCTTGCGATTGGCTGCCAACGTTGTCCGCGCTGTGTAAGGTGAAGACCCTGAGCGATGATCTGGATGGGCTGAGTCTCGTCGAAGTGTTGCGGGAGTCGGCTCCGTCGCCTCATGAAACACTGCATTGGCAAGTTGGCGGTGCCCGCAATGCTCAGTGGGCCGTTCGATCTGGGCCATGGAAGTTAATAGGAGATTGCCGCGATACGACTGACGGACGCAAGCCGATCGAGATCAAGAATTTTTTGGCGAACATCGAACAAGATCCCAGCGAACGGCGTGATTTCGCTGGGGAACATCCAGAAACCGTTCAGCGTCTGCAAAGCTTGCACGATCAATGGGCCAAACAAGCGAATTGACTGTAAGGTACAAGCTCGAAGCGCAAGCGAGGCATCCACTTCGAAGCAAAACGAATGCATCGATCTCGATGCGAGTGCATCGGCGCAAGTCATTCACTCGCTTGTGCTTCGAGCTTGTACTGCGCAACAAAGGGTAAGTATGCGATGAGCTCTTATATGCGAATAAACAGCCGAGTTCGCGCGGCACATATTGTCGGGAAGTCACTCAGCTTTCCGACAATGGTCCTGTGCCTTTTGTGGATGATGCCAAACTCTGCTTTTGCCGATTCGAGCGACGAGCTGTTGTTTGTGCGTCGCGTTAAACCCGTGCTGGCAGCCAAGTGTTTACCCTGCCACGGCGAAAATCGCGATGATATCAAAGGTGGCCTCGATTTAACTGACTTAACCAAGACGAATCGAACCGGCGATAGCAACGAGAAAGTGATTATCCCCGGCGACGCCGCGCACAGTCCGATCTACTTGGCAGTAACGCGGCATGATTCGACTTGGTCCGCTATGCCGCCCAAAGAAGCCGACCGACTTACGAACGAACAGGTAGCATGGGTCAAGTTATGGATCGATCAAGGTGCGCCATGGCCCGATGAAGTTAGAACTCGAGAGCTGCTGAGCACGGCTGACGCTGATAGTGCGGCCGATGGTGTAACGGTTGCAACCAGCGGTGGAACTTCCGCGGGCTGGACCAATCGCAAATACCAAGTCGATGGCCTGTGGGCTTATCAGCCCGTTCGCAAGCCGCACACGCAAGCGACCGGAGCTGCCGCTATCGATGAGCTAATCGGGCGACTCATGCCCGATGGTGTAACTTTGTCGCCGCCAGCAGATGCGCGGACATTTATTCGCCGGGCGACATTTGACCTCATCGGCTTGCCGCCAACTCCGGATGAGGTGGAGTCCTTTGAGCGGCAGTATGCAATCGACTCAGATGCCGCCGTCGGTCGCCTGATCGATCGACTGGTGGCAAGTCCACACTATGGTGAACGCATGGCGCAACACTGGTTGGACGTAGTGCGCTATGCAGATTCGTCCGGTTTTGCTAACGACTACGAGCGCGGCAATGCTTGGCGCTACCGAGATTACATCGTGCGTGCGTTTAATTCTGATAAACCTTACGATCAATTTGTGCGCGAGCAAATTGCCGGCGATGAACTTGAGCCAAACAATCCTGAAATGCTGATCGCCACCGGTTTTCTGCGCATGGGACCTTGGGAACTGACCGGTATGGAGGTTGCAAAAGTGGCCCGCCAGAGATTTCTGGACGACGTAACCAACAGCGTGGGTGAATCGTTTCTCGCCCATGCGTTGCAGTGCGCTCGCTGCCACGATCACAAGTTTGACCCCATTCCGACCGCCGATTATTACGCGATCCAGGCCACGTTTGCAACTACGCAAATTGCTGAGCGCGAGGCGATGTTCTTGCCGAGCGAGAATACGAGTGGCTTCGACGAGCAACGTTTTCTCCAGCGCACGCGCGCGGGACATCTCGCCACTCTCGCGGCCATTGATGAAAAATCGTTGCTTGCCGCGGCCGCGTGGTATATCGAACAGAAACTCGATGTTCAGCCGTGGAAGGACGCTGTGGAAAGCGCCGGCAAAAATGCCAAGTCGAAGCGAGGTGGAATATTCGGTGCTGCGAGAAACAGCTTGTTGCAGAAAAAAATCCCCGAGGAAAAAATTCCTCCGCGCATGGTTGGACTCACTGCCCAAGACATGGGACTGGCGCGGATCGCCAACAAGGGCCTAGAACGATTGGCTTGGGAACTGGATCGTTATCGACCCTATGCGTTATCCGTTTATAACGGTCGCACTCCGACCGTCAAAAGCGTGAACGCTCCGCTGCGCGTTCCCGACAACCCACATCAGAACGGCGAACTCGAACAGACATGCATCTTGGTAGGTGGCGATCCATTTGCCGCCGGCAAACCAGTCGCCCCGGGCTTGCTGAGTGTAATCGGCCGATTCTCGAGCGAAAAATCTGCTGGTGCAGCTCCTGCCGGCGTAACAGTTGGCCAGGTTAACGGCCGTGACGAGGATCAAAGATTGGCGGAGCAGCAAGCGGATCAAACTCCCATCGCTGGTCGTCGGCGAGAACTGGCCCAATGGATAACCGACGATAAGAACCCACTGACGTCACGAGCCATTGTCAACCGCATTTGGATGTGGCATTTCGGTGAGCCCATCGCGGGCAATCCCAATAACTTTGGCAGCTCTGGAAAACGCCCGACGCATCCGGAGTTACTCGATTGGTTGGCAGCGACGTTGGTCGAGCAACGTTGGTCAATCAAATCCCTACATCGCCAAATAATGTCCAGCGCCGCCTACCGACGCAGCGCGGAACACGATGATCGAGAGTCGCTTATGGCAATCGACCCGCAGGGTACGTCGTATGCATCATTCAAACCACGGCGGCTAAGTGCCCAGGAACTGCGCGATTCCATGCTCAGCGTAACCGACGAACTCAACCGAACTTTAGGAGGAATTCCCAATCGACCTGAGATTAATTTCGAGGCAGCGATGCAGCCCAGGCAAGTCATGGGAACGTTCGCGTCGGCTTGGGTTCCCAATCCACTACCCAGTCAACGGCATCGGCGATCACTTTATTCACTGAAGCTGCGCGGCCTGATGGACCCAGCACTGGAGGTGTTCAACGCGCCCGCCCCCGATTTTTCTTGCGAGCGACGAGAATCCAGTACGATCGTGCCTCAAGTATTCTTGCTGTTTAATAGTCGTGCAAGCCAGAGTCGCGCGCTAGCGTTTGCCAGCCGAGTCTTGAGAGAATCGACCACCGATGACTCCGCAATCACCAAGTGCTTTCGGTTGGCCTTCGGTCGAACACCGCTGGCGTCGGAGCTGCAAGCATGTAAACATCATTGGTCAACGATGCAGGTGATTCAAGCTCAGATTAACTTCGCGACGCAACCCATACCCTTGGAAGTGCGCCGCGACGCAGTCGAGGAGAACTCAGGTGAGCGAATTACATTTGTTGAACAACTGTATGCCAATGCCGAGTTTGTGCCTGATTTACTGCCGCAGGATTGCAATGCTCGCACCCGAGCATTGGCCGATGTCTGTTTGGTGTTGCTGAACAGCAACGAATTCGCATACATCTACTGATTGGCATCGCTGGAGACCCACAAGTATGTCCACGTCTGATCAAGAATCGTGTGCGAAAGCGAGCTGCTTGCACGACCTGATGCGGCAGACTCTGCTGCGACGAGAGTATTTTTACAGTCTTGGCGCAGGCTTGGGCAGCGTGGCGTTGACGGCCCTGATGGCGCGTGACACAGCAGCAGATAGTGAGTCGAGTCCGCTCGCAACTAAGCCAACTCACACCAATGCGAAGGCCAAGTCATGCATTTTCCTCATGATGGAGGGTGGACCGTCCCATATCGACACGTTTGATCCTAAACCAGCCCTCGACAAGATCCATCTTCAAGAGTTTGTTCGCGAGGGCGAGCAAAAATCGGCGATGGAAAGTGGCAAACGATACTACGTTCGCAGTCCTTTCAAGTTTGTCAAAGCGGGTCAATCTGGTGCCGATATCGCCGAGAACTGGACTCATTTGGCCAACGTCGCCGATGAGCTGTGTTTTTTTCGCGGCTGCCAAGTGGACAGCGTCAATCATCCGACGGCCATGTATCAGATGAATTGTGGGAATCGCTTTGGAGGCGATCCGGGAATCGGGGCCTGGGTGACGTATGGTTTGGGATCGGAGAACCAAGATCTGCCCGGCTTCATCGTGTTGCCGGAAGTCAGTTACCCGCAGGGTGGCTCAGCGAACTGGAGCAACGGATTCCTACCCGCACATTTCCAAGGCACTCCACTACGCGCCAAGGGTTCGCCCATCTTGGATTTGAATCCGACGCCAGGTACGACGCGCGATCACCAGCGCAAGAACCTCGATTTGTTGACAAAGCTCAATTCGGAACATGCAGCGCGACATCCAGGGCACGACGAATTGTGGGCTCGTATGAATAGTTATGAATTGGCTTTTCGCATGCAAATGCAAGTTCCCGAAGTGCTCGACATCTCGCGCGAGGACGCGCGAACGCTGGAGGACTATGGAATTGGCAAGCAATCCACGGACGCTTTCGGCCGCAAGTGCCTGCTGGCCAGAAAACTGGTCGAGCAAGGTGTGCGATTTGTTCAGCTCTATAACGGAACTTGGGATAGCCATGATTTTATCGAACGAGCCCATGGCAACCTCGTGAGCGGCGTTGATCAACCTATTGCTGCATTGATCGGCGACCTGAAGCGCCGCGGTTTGCTGGATAGCACTCTGATTGTCTGGTGTGGCGAATTCGGTCGTTCTCCCGACAACGGTGTGCGCGGAGGCACTGCGTATGGACGTGACCATAATCCCAAAGCCATGACGGTGTGGCTGGCTGGTGGCGGTTGTCGCGCCGGTCATACGATCGGTGCCACCGACGATCTAGGAATGTCGGCAGTCGAAGAAGTTCATCACGTTCGAGATTTTCACGTCACGCTGCTGCGGTTGCTGGGACTGGACGATAATCGATTGACATACTTTCATGCCGGCCGGTTCAAACAGTTATCGCAGTTTGGCGGCCAAGTCATTCAGCCGCTGATCGCGTGACGACTCCGCGCCACTTAGGCGAGCGGCCGATGAGTTCTTAATCCAAGCCCGACGCGCAAGCTTGTGCCTCATGCCATCTGCCGTTCGTCTAAGATGCAGATTGACAATACCACGATTCACTTTCTCTCCAATTGGCGGCGCAACGATTGATGGACCGGGTCGCTGGCGACAATTGATTCGACCTGTTCGGGCGTCCAGGCACCGACATGTTGAGTAAACAGCGGACGAGTCGTCCAAACTCTGCCAACATCGTCGAGCAACTGCTCCGGCCAACGCCCGATGAACGTTCCACGATCCGCACCGAGCCGGCTGGCCAGCCAAGCGGGCTTCGGTCCGGCGATAGTAAACCACTCAGCAACTCTCTCCGAATCTTGCGGCGTCTCGATTCGACCGATCAGTTTTGAACTGCAATTGCCAAAGACGGAATACTCAACCGATCGTGGACTCTGCGTGCACACTAAACACGCGACTCCAAATTTCCTGCCTTGAGTAAACAATCGTGTCAGTGGCATTTTTGCCGCTGGTTTGGAACTGCCCGCTGGCAAGAAGTCGCGAGCTTCGTCGAGGTAGAATAACAATTGTGGTCGATCGGCACTGCCTCCCGTACAACACATCCACCGATAAATCTCGGTAGCCAAAGCCGCCAAAAAGGCATGCTTTTCCAGTTCGGTCAATGCGTTCAAGTAAATAATATTGAGTGGTACTCTACCAGCGGTACTGGCTGTTCGCATTTGGGAAATATCCAGCGATAGTCCTCCAGTAAACAGTTTGCTCAACGGTCCGGTCGCGATCGCGTTGATATCACGGGCAAGGTTTTCGCGATCCGATTTCTTGATAAACGCCTGCGAGTATACTTCGTCGATACCGATCGATTCCGGATCGTGCACCGCTCGGGCAATGTCTTTCAAATCAAAAGTGGGATTCGAATCCGTATCCAGCAAACGCAACAAGACTTTTTTTACAAACGAATGTTGTTGTTCTTGCGATTTCTTTCCGCCAGCTACCAAACCTACGATGTTCACGGCGACTGCTTCGACCATGCCAATGTACTCTTCCTCACGCCGTTCACTGGACATCGCCGAGTCAAATTCTTCGCGCCGCGGTAATCGAATTGGATTCAGGCTTAAACGGATAGCGTGCGAAGTTCCTGGCGTGAAGATTCGTGCTTCGCAATTCGCATGAAATTTGCGAAAGCGAGTTAGCCATTGATGAGGAATCGTCGATTCGTCCGCCGACTCGATAAATTGGACAAGGTCTCCTTGAGGATCAATCGCGATGACGGGGACACCGCATAATACGGCCTCTTCAGCCATTACTTTAGCGGCCCATGTCTTACCGCTGCCCGCCGCGCCGACCACTGCGGTATGAGTCGACAGATGCTGGTACGGAATCTCAACACGATCGAGCGCGCTGACGTAAGCGCCAATGGTCAATCGATCGTTTGACGCAGAAACGGGATACTCGTGCAATGGCTCCGCTGGACCTTGCTGCAGCGCATGCTTTTCGCCCGCGTCGACCAGCTCATCTTCCCAAACTCTCACCCGTTCGTCGCGTTCCTCGCCGCGGGCCGCAATTTCATCGGCCAGCTCGTCGCAACTGGGCGCTGGTTTTTGCGACTGAACTCGTGGATTATGAAGCACAGGTTCCAGGGCAACAAAATCGCCGCGATCTTTCGGGCCAAGCGTCTTTTCGCAACGAGTTCGCCAGCGGCATACGTCGCAGTAAGTCATATCACCAGGCGGTAGCAGCCCGGCCGGCTCTGATCTGTCCATTGGATCGTACTTGGCCCACTCGTTCATCGAGGCCAGCAGCCGATACACCCCATCTCGCTCCTGGTCGATCTGCGGCCACGATAATTCCTCCAGTTGACGAGTCGGATGAAGATAGAAGACCGTTGCATCGCACGCATAACCATGTTGATGGTGATACATCAATGCATACACAGAAATCTGAAACCGATCCTTGTGCGGATTTTGCGCCGGAGCGAGTTTGTAATCAACGATGCGTAGGTTGCTAGATCGCCAATCGTGAAAGACGTAATCCAAGCGACCGGTCAGATGCACGGGCGATCTGTCCTCACCAAAATGAAACGTAACATCGACGCGCTTGGGCATGTCGGCGAATAACTGTTGAACGATTTCTTCGACGTCAATTTCACGAGCCAATGCATGATGGACGATGTCCGCCAACTCACCCATGTACACTTCGACGCAATGCGACAGATTAGCGATAACTTCTGCATCTTTGGAACGCAACAAGCGCTGATTGAGGCATTCGTGTTTTAAAAACGCCATGACGCCACGAAAGATCTCTTCGCGCGATTGGGAATTTTCGAGTAAACTGCGAACTTCACTCTGGGTTCCTGCCAAGCGATTGAATTTCTCAACCGAGCTATGAAACAAACTCCCGCCCGCACTGGCCTGGGCGCTCCCCTGCTCCCAAATACGAGTCACGCGGCGCACTCGCTGCGCGGGATTCAAGTTATGTTGCGAATCGAAGTAGAAAATCCGCGGACAAGCTGCCGCGACACGAAGCTGAGAAACGGAGAAATGAACCGGCGGTAGGAATGCCACTGTATCTCTTTCTACTTCGACGTCCAACTAGGATTTCAACAGTAACAGTCCATTCGAATGTTCCTTGACGATTAGGCTCCCTTTTTCCTCGCCTTGGCGCGCGACGCTGACGACGGCGGCATGCACATCCTCGAAACAGGGTTGCGGAGCGGGAAGCATTTCCAATACTTCGCGCACTACGTCATTCGATGAAATGCTGATTCGCCAGCCGAGATTCCCATGAATCACAGTCTCGATAGTGTTTGACGGAACAGTCGTTAATGACACTGAAGCTTGAACCGGTTCGTCGACTGAACTATCCAACTGATGCTCGCTCAGTAGTAATTCGGCCAGCAGTGGGTGTGCCAACAGACGTCCTTGTCGATAGACAGAATCCGCAACCTCGGTCGGAGTTAGGCTGCGATCCGAGCCCAACGGAAACTCGACCATAATATTCTGAGCATCCTCGATCACGCACCGCAGCGATTCTAGCTCGACGCGCAACTGAAAGTCGAGTTTAAAGTGTCGAAACTCTATCGCTCTGTTCGACATCAAGCGTTCGTAAGTCTCTTTGATCGTCGGCGTCATCGGTAGAGGAGAATTCTCTTCGTCAGTTATCAGCACTCGACCGGTCACCCCTAAAAAACCCTCCAGGCGTTCCAGTGTGGGGCGAGCCACTCGACCATCGCGGCTGGTTATGAAAGCGATTGCGATCGAATGTGTTTTGTGAGTTGCGGAAGCCCCGCGCTTCAATACTATGTGGCACGGACGATCGTTCTTCATGCGGCTGACATCGGCGAGCAAATTCGCATCACAAACGCGACAGTATTCCAACAGTCGGTGTACGACGGTCGCCAAATTGTCGGCATCCAATGGAAGATCGTTGGAGTTTTCTCGCAAATCCGCGATGCTCTCGTTGAGCGCGCGAGTTACCGCTTCGTCAATGACATCGGCCAACGTGCCATGGCTCTTGCGCTGGATCACGGGCGTACTCGACCAAGTTTCGAGCCAGTGTGAGCCACCGTAAGATAACAGTCGTTCCTGTTCCGACCTCCATATTTCATCGGCCCATTTGACGATTCCACGCGGTCGCAATTCGATAGCTTCCCCAAAACGCTTTTCGAATTCAGCTTGGCCGATTGGGAAGTATGAGTGTTTCTCCAGCAATTCGGCAAGCGTGGGTATCGACTTCGCCTGGGCCTGAATCGGCTCCAATCGAGCTTGAATGAGATCTTCCGCTTGCTGCTTGGAGATGAGGTGAAGGCTAATCTCGCGTTCAGCGATGCGATCCCACTGAGCTTCACTGATCACTTGATTTTCGCGAAACGAGAGCATGGTCTGGGTAACACCGGCGGTAATCAGTAGCAGCGAATGCGCATGATCGAGTAGGGCATGTGCGAATCGCGCGAATGACTTTGCCTGTTCGGGCGACAGGTTGTCAAACTGGTCAAGGCAGACGAGCAGGATTTTTCCGGACGCTTGCGCCAGACCTGCCAAGGCCATGATCACTTGCTCAACATCGTGATCGTCCTGCAATCGCACTAGACCATCGTCGTCGGGTTGACATCGGTCGGCTGGAATTCCGATCGACCGGGCAGTTTCATCCGTGATACCGTCGCCCGAGATCCAATCGATGGTTGCCCTGATGTTACCGGCGACCACTTCGTCGAACTGCCGATGCATATTCACGTCAGCGTAGAAACGAAACAGTACTTCGAACACGGCAGCATTGATTCGATCGTCACGCAATCCAATCGATTCGGCTCGTTGTAGAAAGGCGTCTCGTGCCTTCGATATTGCTATTTGCTGGCTGGAAATCGCGCCGGAATCGCGCAGCGACTTCATTAGCACCTTCATCAGTCCGTACAGCGACGAGTCTTTGTAAGACGTGCGGAAACTGAACAGTTGGCTGACGATCGATCGCAAGAAATGTCGCGGCATGTTGTCCGGGGATGCCATGACGTTGTGTAAGTAAATATAGACGGAACCTTCCTTGGACCAGCTCGAATTGCGCAACCTCGACAATAGATGACTCTTGCCAACACCAGCGAATCCGAGCAACACGACTCCCATCGCCCGACCACTCTGCTGAACTAACGCACAGCAATCGCACAGTTGCCTAAATTCCTTGTTGTGGATATTCTCGACTGTAACGACCGATTCGTCGGGACTGTTAACGCGCGTCGCCGAAAATGGATTGGACCCGCGAATTGCCGCAAAAAATGCTTCCGAATCCATTGATGTCGCGACCTTTCGGAACGTGTCAAACTCTTTTGCCGGATCTGATGATGATTGGATCATCAATTTACCAATCAACGGCGGCGTCGGCAGTAGACCAAATTCATTCCAGCTTCTTGAATGCCCGCTTGCGTTTGTTCGGCAGACAACGTAACGCGATTTCCTTCCGAACCTTCTAAAGCATATTGCATCGCCACTCGCAATGCACGCAGACCGCTATCGAACTCCTGCCGTGAGTATTGCGGTAGAGCTCGTCGCAAATCGAACAGCTTAACGAAGTTGAGTGCTCCACCAGCGAGATCGAGCTGAGAAAACACATCGTCAAAATCACGAGCAAACTCCCCACGCGACGAGACAACCGTGCTTGTTTGACTCGAATTGGGCTCCAATCCGCGCACTGGAGACTGCACCGTCTGTTTACTGGGCGTCCGATTTGCTGCGGTAGCTTGAATATCAACGGCACGTACCATCAGTCGCTTGGAACCAAACCGCACGAGGGCATAAGGTGCGGGAACCTGATTGTCGATCGACCACTTTTGGACCGCGGATGCGAGTGCAGTCCCAATGCGCGGGTCAAGGAATTTTTGCTTTGCCAGCGCGGCTAGATCGATTGCATTATCACCGCGTTTGAGCAAGCTCGCGAAAACTCCTTCGATGACTCGACAATCGTACGCACACGCATGGATATCTTCCGCTAGCACAAGCCATCCATCTGGCTGTTTAGGAAATACTGGAACGATGCGGCCGATGCAGGGCTCAGTCTGTCGACCAACGGGCAACCACTTGGCATCTTCCGATTGAGAAAGCGATTGCACCAAATCCTTCCAATTGCAAATGATGTCGCCACCGGTTCGATGTTTGACAATCGTCCTGAGAATCGCCTCAGAAGCTCGGTGCCAAGGCAGGACAAATCGACGATCGTGCAAATGGTTGACGCTGGTCTTCTTGCCGCGTCCGGTGCCGGTTCCGGGAATCTGAGCAGCATCGACAAAACTCGGCAAGTCGCCAGATTTGAGCCGCGATTCCCAGATTGTCACGAATGGTTTTCGCAGCGCTGTAGGCAACAGTTTTGCGGCTTGCTTGAGATCGACCAACGGACTTTCAGGAGAACACAACCGGCCGCAAAACGCTCGCAAAACGCGTTCGTCGCCCGCCAATTTTGTTGCGTCTTCTTTGACCGCACACGGTAGCGACAGGTCGCCAGCAATTGCAACTAGGACCTTGCTCTTGAAGGGAGTTTTTCCAATCGCGGCAAGCAAGGCAGTTTCCGCGAGGTCTGGCTGAATCGATCGACCAGCTTCCCAAGGCGTACATGGATAGTTGACGCCCGCGTCTCTTCTTCGTAGCAACTCGGCCAATAGGCGATTAGCTAGTTCGCTGGCCGCATCGATCTTTCGTTGCACCATGATCGTTACTCAAATCGCACCATTGTTGGGATTGCACTATTTGCAATAAATCGACCGACGGCAATTGCCGAGCGACGTTGGCATTGTAGCGAAGGTTTAGAATAACCGCAGTCCAAACGGTGTCGTGCCGACCTTCGAGTTGCTGGGTAAAAGCCTGTAGTAACATAACTGGAAAATGCACGTTCCCAAAGGCGATCGTTGCTACTTTGGACGATGTTTGTTGTACATTTTGTAAAGTTCGCCAGCATCGTCGTAGATTTCTGCGGCTGCGTTCAAGTGCGGAAGCACATGATAGAACAACTCCTGCAAAATAGGATTCGCCTGATCTTGGTCGTACTTGTCTGGATTTCTGAATAGTTGATTCAGCAAGTCCATTGATTCTTGCCAGTCGGTCATATGGAAGACAAACTTTTCTCGATCTGCATCGTAATTGTTGTTCTCCTTTGCCTGTGCCATTTCTGCGAAAAATGCCAGTAGCTTTTGCTTACACAAACTTGTGCTAGGCGAGCGGCAGAATCGGGACCGATGGCCAAGTCGCCCAGAGGCTTGTTGACCGCGTTTTTCGCCTGTCAGGGTTGAGCGATTTTTGCAACCGCCTGGAGTGTGCGTTCGACTTCTTCCATAGTATTGGTATGCAGTAATCCAAGTCGGACCATGCCGTGCTGGGACTGGCCAAGTGCGTCGCAGACTTCTACGGCGTAGTAATTCCCATGCCAAGCGAAAATGCCGGCTTCGCCGAGGCGCGCGGCGACTTCCGCAGACGGTCTGCCATCAACAGTCAGCGCAATGGTAGGAACTCGCTGGGCGAATTGATTGGGATCGGTTATGCCGAAAACCTTGATCCCAGAAATTTCGCTTAGTCCTGCAACTAGCCTAGTGAGCAGTCGCTGTTCGTAGTTCTCGATCGCGGGAAAAGCAGAGGTGAGAGCGGATCGGCGGTCCAGGTTTGACTGCCCCGACAGTTTACGCCCGATGTCGCATAGGTAATCGATGGCGGCTGTCACTCCACAAATCGCAGCGTGATTTTGAGTTCCCGTCATCCATTTTCCAGGAGTATCGTTGGGCGCGGGGCGTACTTTGTAAGCATTGATCGATTGCAGACGTTTCTTGCGGCCCCACAGCAATCCGACATGGGGTCCAAAGAATTTATATGCCGAACAAACCACGAAGTCGGCCTGCCACTGCTGGACGTCGATCAGCGAGTGCGGTGCCAGATGCACGGCGTCTAAATAGACTTCGGCGCCAGATCGATGCGCGATGTCGACGAGCTGAGCAACTTGAGTACGGCTGCCGACGCTGTTCGATGCACAGGTGACGGCTACCAATCGAGTTCGCGGATTGATTTGCTCAGCGAAATGATCGAGATCCAGTGTCGCGTCGTCCTTCTTCACGCGAACCATCCGCGTGCTTGCTCCACGATCTTTGGCCGCCATGCGCCACGGAGTAATATTTGCGTCGTGATCGAGCTGAGTAACGACGACTTCGTCCCCCGGCTTCCATGCTTGCGCTAGCGCGCGAGAGAAACTGAACGTCAACGAAGTCATATTGGCGCCGAATATGGTCTCGTCAGGATCAGTGGCGTTGAACCAAGCTGCGGCCGCTCGATGGGCGTCTTCCATCAAGTGATCCGTCTGGTGACTCGAAGCAAAGTGACCATTTCGATTAGCATTGCAACGAACGTAGTAGTCGCTGATCGCGTCGATAACCGACTGCGGCACCTGGCTACCTGCGGGACCGTCGAGATAGACGACTGGCTGGTCGGCGTGCATCCTGGAAAGCGACGGAAATTGACGACGCAGATCGGGTACTAGCGTATCGAGAGTCAAATTTGGAAGTGTGAGAGTCATCAAACGCCTCTGAGTGGAGCCGAGGC
>SYJV01000444.1 GCA_005798335.1 Planctomycetaceae bacterium
CGTGGCTTTGAAAAGCTCATGCTTATCGCCCGAGGTGCCGATGCTCAACGAAAAAATTGTGGGTAATACAGAGGCTTCCAGCTTGTCAACCTGTAGCGGAGTTTCGCCATTGCTTGCACAAGATATTGACAAGCTGGAAGCGCTGGAAGCTTATCCCACGTTCGTTGAACGGTATTGCATTTAAGCCGGCAACCACTACGGAAACTGATGGACAATAATCGAAAGTCACACGCAGCTCGCGACCGGTAAGTCTTTTCAACAGGCCATCGATGCAATCGTACAACCATACGCACAAGCCTGTGAGCGTATACCGCATGCCGTCGATCAATATGATCGGGGCGAATAGCCAAGCCAATTCATCGCGCGGAATCGACGAGAGCCAGTACGTCCAGTCGTTCAACATGGTACCCGTATATTTCCGTTTCAACAGCCATCGCCTGAGGGAATCGCAATTGACAACCCAGGCAACTGCCGACTTCTATCACCTGTTCGCCAACGTGTTCACATTGCAAGCAAGAGTATCGCGAGCGGACAATTTCAAAATCAACTCCAGCGACCAAGTTGCCACACAAACATTTTGGGGCACTCTAACGCGTCTCCCTGCCGAAATCGCTCCGCTTCATCGACAAACGCACACGCGAAATGATGAATCAGATCGGAGAACTGGATGCGGAATGAACCGCATTCACTGCAACCCATGCCAAAAACCGGGGCCGCATGACACTCCGGACATAGTTTCGCTCGATGCAATAATTCATGTCGAAGTACGCCCACCTCGGCCCACTGCCGCAAAACGTCGTCCGAAGTACTGTGTTTGAATCTCTTCGATTGCAGATCGATATCGGGTGTCAGGTTTCTAGAACCCAAGAAGTCGTGTTGGTCGTTCTGAAAAATCACTCCCACTTGAAGTTGATCGACGTGGTAATTGACTCGACGTAAGAAGGCGTTGACGTATCCGATTTGGCCTGACGTTTGCTCAATCCCCAGAATCCAATTGCGACTAGGAATTTGCTCGCGATTGACGACTGCCAAGGCCATACCACCCAGGCTGACATCGATGGAAGTTGCTTCGCACATCTGGTCGCGGTCAGGAGCACCGTTGGGCAGCATCGGGATTGCCAAGACCGCAGATTCCTTCGGTCGACCGGTACTTGTTGCACACGGCGGCCGGCACACTAGCGATTTTTTTGAGTTGAGATTAACGCTTGGAAACAGGCACGAATTTCTGGCAACGCTCGCCGTAGATGTTGCCGATGTAGATGTTGCCCTTCGAATCCTGACCGATGCAGTGAGCGCCGACCGTTTGGCCTGTTTCCATCTCATCCGAATAAATCGATGACGGCATTTGCTCATTGGTAGCTCCAGACTTCAGTGTGAGTTTCTTGACGTCGTCACTAGGCTGCGCATGATAGCCGCTAATTTGAATGAGTCCCAGATAGCAAAGCGGCTCTGGATGATCGAGCAAATTCGTAACGCGGGCGATTGATGTTTGAGTGGTCAACAACGCGTCACGAAGTGCGACTGTCGGTCCGCAACCACATCATGTCAGTCCGGCAATCGGTGGTGCATGATACAGCTTGTAGGGTCGACCATCGGTGTCGTGCCACGTGGCGTCGCGCGGAATGCCGAGCGTTTCGTAAATCGTCGCTGCGAGATTTTCCGGTGTTTGCAAATCGGCGACGGGATCGCCGCCAAGTCGATCCGATGCACCTACAATTGTGCCGCCGCGCACACCGCCGCCGGCCAGGAGTAACGAGTTCACTCGCCCCCAATGATCGCGTCCAGCATCCTTGTTGATCTTGGGAGTTCGCCCGAACTCACCGGTCACTATGACCAGAGTTTCGTCCAACAATCCACTCTCCGCCAGATCGTCCAGGAGAGCCGATACACAACGATCCAGCGGAGGTAGCAAATTCTCTTTCAAGTTCACAAAGTTGCGCCGATGTGTGTCCCACGACGAATTCTTACCCAAGTTGACTTGGACGAGATTGACGCCCCCTTCCACCAACCGCTTGGCCATCAGCAACGACAATCCAAATTTATTCTTACCATAACGTGACAGAGTTTTTTCATCGGCGTTCTCGACGTTGAAAGCGCCGCGAATGCGCTCGTCGGTCAACACCGATAAGGCTTGATGGCGATAACGACCGAACCGATCCGCGGCACGCTGCAGATCCTGTTGTTGACGCTGGATGTTGCCTAACAAATCGATGCGCCCAGAGAGTCGCGAATGACCGCCGCTGGGAAGCAGCAGTTGCGGTGTGTCGAATACCGTCGGCGAGCCGTGTCGGAACGGCGTCCCTTCAAATCGAAAGCAGTCGGGGCATGCGCCATTGCCCAGCGCGCAGGGCGAAGCTAGGTCGATGTGCCAAGCGTCCCAATTGTTGCCCAACTTGCCAGCGTACTGTCCCGGGCGCACTTTGCCGATCTCGTTGACGCTGGGTTGCGGCAAAACGACTGCAGGTGGCAATGCCCCCGGCCGCTGGCGAAACGCGTAGGTCACTTGAGCCGGAATCGAAGGCCATTCGTTAGGGCTGGGCACGTTGTCCAGCGAGAAACCTGTAGGCAAATCCAGTCGACCGGTGAGCATCATGTGGCAAGCGATTTCGTGACCATCGTTGCCTGTTTGCATGGATCGGACCAAGGCATAACGATCCGCACGCTCGGCCAACATTGGCAGGTGTTCGCAAATCTGCATCCCGGCCACTTTGGTCGCTCGCGGCTGAAATTCTCCCCGAATCTCACTCGGCGCCTCAGGTTTCGGGTCGAAGCTATCGTGCTGTGCCAACCCGCCAGTCAGAAAAACAAAGATCACGGACTTGGCTTTAGGCGAAGCTGTTGCGGCGCTCAGTGAACGAAGTTTTGCAACTTCGCTCATGCCCAAACCAATGCCAATAGCTCCCGCCTGAATCGCGACGCGACGCGTCAAAAACTGCCCAGTCTCAAGGTCATGACTCGTATCCATCGAACGCGCTCCCTTGTAAGGATGCTTGTATTGCAACCAACGTCGTTATTGGATTCTACCACATTAATTCGCTAGGCCCAACCTATCCTCCAGCCGCGCAGTCGGTAGGGGATCAATAGCAGGATCATGCATGTCGCGCCGATGGAGGGCGTGAATCCAGCCAGAGTCAAAACGTGGAACACATATCGCGAAAACTCGACTCCACAGATAAATAGAACGAGTTCATTCGCAAGAATCGTGCCGGAAGTCAACAGGACGGCGCAGACCGCGATGCGACATATCATTCGGCCCCGTGACATTAGAGCAGCGGCAATAATCAATAGAATGCATGCTTCCAACAGCGTTCGCCGCTCTAGCCAGCGATCGCTGGCTAGAGCGGCCATGGTTGGAAATAGAGGCCTTAGGGCCGCGAACAATACGGCGAAGGCGGCAACGACGAGCATCGTTTCAAAAAGTCCCCATGTCCCTACGGTTGATGCACTCACTTCTTGTAGCCGCCCTTCAGCATTATGGCTGCTGATCCTTTTGAGCTTGCAACCGAAAAACTTGGCGACACTAAAAACGAGAAACGCATAGACAACGGGTACTACGATCAGACCAAGACTTCGCCAGACTTGCAAAGGGCGTTCGTACAAAACTGCACTTCGCAGTGCGATAACCAAGGAAATCACCAACAGGAATGGAAGCCAGCGCAAGATCCATCGGGTTTTGCCGAATACCAACCAGATTCCTGTCAGGGTCAATCCGGCCGCGCAAACACCCTGTACGATCAAATGCGGCGTCCTATGGAGATCGAAAGTATCACCTGCAAACGCGCGAATCGATAGGGGAACCACGGGTACAGCTGCGACCAGTAGAGCGTCCAGCCAAGCCCATCCACCGTCAAGTAAGCTAGCTCGGATCCAACCGAACACTCCAAGCACATAGCAACAAACCATGACTACGACGAACCCAGGGACCCACCATAACGGTACAACTCGCGTCAACAACTTCCCGGAGGGAATCTCAACAATATCCGCCGAAATCCCAAACGCATGATTCGGAATGAACAGGCGGTGATCGTCGAGCACGATTGGGGAACTGTCCCCAGCGATTAAGACGGGGCTGGCATTATCGCGAAATGAATTCACGAAACTGTCAGGCGTTCGAGCAACTTGGTAGGCCATCACTTGATGACCTGTCTCCTTATGAACCAGCATCCCATCTAATGCATTGATGTCAAAGTAGTTCAATAGCGAGTGGTTTGACGGGACATAGGTTCCAATTGCGATCTCACGCTTTCCTGCAGATGGCGCGAGGGTCGTTTTGCTTCTCAAGTCGACTCGCATTCGCTCATTCGCCGAAAGGTCAGCGACAAACATATGGAAGTCGAAGAACCATGTCGATTTGGCCACGTCGAAGGTCTCAGGAAGCTCGAACGTATCCAGCAAGCGGCCATCAACGTTGTCACGATACTCGAGCTTCTTTCCATCAACGCTCAGCGAGACGATTTGATCCCCAGTTGCAACAGAATCCGCTTTCCCTCGTGCAGCGATCCAAGAGGCAATAATCTCCAATCGATCTTCTTGGATGGAAACCAAGTCGACTCGCATCTGTGAAGGGGACGCGGTGTTGATACTGGTGGCGAGGAAATGGTGGCTTTTCGGGATTGCATAAGGCTGATCGGGAATCCATGCGGATTCCTGCACAGCAAACTCGATTTGTCTCAACTGGGGATCGCGAAGGTCAAACGCAAGTAGCCCAGTTCCAGACGGACCAAGAAAGTAACGATCGGCAACCAGTGCGCTGCCCACGCGAATTTGTTTTCTTTTCAATTGTAAATTCGAGTATTTGAAATTCTTCAATGTTGCTTCGTCGGATTTGCTGAGCGGTGGCCGTGAGAACAAGAGCACTTGTCGAATCGATTGCTCTTGAGACCATGACGAGAGTTTCCGACTGTTGAGATCAAGCTCGAAATGCCTTATAAATCCCCAGTACTCCAAGTCACCTGATCGATCACCGTAATGGCATTGCTCCACGATCACTTTTTCTCCGGACTGATCCAAACTGCAATCGAATTGCGAGCGATCGATCACAGGCACGAGGGCGTTCGCGACAATCATCGAAGTCGCCAGTGTCGCCAGAAATATCGCCCACTTCAATCGAAATCGGAAGGAGAAATGCTCTTTAGTTGCGACCCATGTAGGATTCATTCGGTTTGATCTGACTAAAGATAATGTGTGCAATTCGGAGAAAACATTCCGTAATGGCTATTCGCTGCCTTTCTTCATTCGCTGTCGGAGTAGTCGTGCATGCACATTCGGCAGCGAATGAAGGCAGACAGCGACTAGCACATTGACGCTAGGTATGTACTACGTTCCCAATTGTTGTTTGATTCGTTCAAGGATATTAGTCGTGATGCGCTGGGCGCGCCGGTCCGGGCCCAGTGGCTCGGTGTAAACCTTGGGGCGAACGTAGCCCGGTGGTTCGGATAAACCGTCTGCCCACCAACAAGTGGCCGCGTTAAATACGAAGTTGCCCTTTGGCCCCGGGTAAATGGTGGCGGTGTAGACGCCTTCCCCTTTCGGACCTGTGGTGCCGTTACGTGTCTTGCCAGTGGAAACCACTTGCAGTCCTGGAATGTCGGCGGGCAGTCCCATCCATTCCCAACCGACCAAACCGGGAATGCCGTCTCCCTGTTTCATGCCGGACCCCGCAAAAATCCAATGGTCGGGAAGTGAACACATCCACGCCGCTCCACCGGTCACAGGCGGCGCATTGCGAGCACCGATCAACTCCGCTTCGCTGGGAGTCTGGTACGGAAACTTGCTCGCCCCGGCCCAGGCGTCCGCACCTGGCAGCGCCGGACCAAACGCGTCAATCCGGCTGAAGATGCGGTTCGCAGCGCCGCGCGAGGATGGCCTCGGATCGATGCGACCCCAGCAAGTATCACCTGAAAAGAAACATGCGTTTACTCCCGCGGCAACGGCGGCTTTGAGGTGGTGATACATCTCGATCGAATAGTATTCATCGTGACCGATGCTGAGAAAACCTTTCGCACGCAGCAATCCTTGAGGGTCAGCATGCGTGTCAAGATTAGAAATGTAAGTCACATCGTAGCCCTGCGCCTCCATCCAGTACGCAAACGGAAACTCCCAGAGAAACCACGAGCCCGATCCAGTGGATAATGGCGCATCGAGAATCTGGCAGTACTTGCCGTAGGGCCGATCGAAGCTCACGTCCACGCCGGGCCCGCAATACCATTTGTCTTTTCCATCGTCGTACAGCGCGAATTGGCTCGGCCAGCGATTGTAAGCCTGCCAAGTCGTATCGGAGCATTGGAAAAGAAAGTCGGCGCGACGATCATCGCGCACGATGAAAATAACATAGCTTTGCCAACCCTCCCGTTCCGCCGTCAGCTTGCCGACGTAGACGCCGCTGACCCAGTCGTCGGGAATCGTCAGTTCGGTACATGGTTCCCATTGGCACTCGCGCACACGATTTGGACCGATCGGCGGATCAGGTTGGGTCACGCCCTTAAACGGACCAAGACTCAACACGTGCCTGCCTCCCGAACCGCCATAGTAACCGGTCCGGAAGATATCGAGCGTGAAAGGTGTCGGCGGATTCGTGCTGACATGGAAACTGATGCGCTCGCCAGCTTTCACGCTGGTTCGAGAGCAGTAACCTTCGATCCATGGGCAACGATAGTTCGTGGCCGGATCGACACCGGTCTTAGTCAGCATCCAATCGCGAGTGCCTGCGCGTGCATTCTCATGGCGAATCAAATCCAGAGCCGGAGGTGTGGCCAAGATGGATTGCATGCCAAGCGGCCCGGCCAGCGCGAGCGCTCCGGTCGAAGTCACAAAATGCCTGCGGTGGATCTTGGAACCAATCGAAACTGATTGACGGAATTCGTCAATCGTCTCAATGATCGTTTTCATTTTGTTCTCCCAAAGCTTGTCAACTGAGGCACTCTCCAACTAGCTGCCAGACATTCTCCGCTCATAGTCGGAGATGCCAGACTTGATCTGTTCGCGAACTTGGTCCGTGTCACATGCTTCGAGTGCATCTCGAATCCGAATCGCTGTGACCACGCAAGTTCTTGCGTATTGAATGTTTTCGACCTGCGTCTTATGCAAGTTGTAGTCGGCATTGATACGGTCCGCATATAGATCGGCAAGAAACGAACCCGCCTCAACTGCCTGCGAATACCCACAATTCGCCAGCCGATGTTGAATGAAGACATGCGCATTGGCATTGCGCGGTGGACGTATTCCTGACCCATCGAGAAACAGTTTTGCCAGATGAAACGCGCCGTAATACGCTCGACTTATCGCGGATCGACAACTCGCTGCATCCGAATAGGTCGCAGCGATCTTGCCAGCAAAATCAACGAAATCTGTGCCGTTCACTGCTGGCAATCCAGCGTAAGCCGCAAAGTGGAACAGAGAGGAGAGAGCCGCGTAATTCGCTTGTGCCATTCCGCGCGGCGGTCGACGACCTGTTCGATGCTGCCGCTGGCCTGCGCCTCAATCACGGTGAAGCCATCCTGCGGATACTCTGGATCGTTCATGACCTGAATCGATACGGTGCCTGGAAAAAGATCCTGCGTAATACGCACGACGTTGGCAATGAGACTCGACAAGTCTGCCGCTCGCATGGTACTTGCGCGATTCGCTTCGATACGTTCTTCGAGTGCCTGCACACGTTGTACGAGCAATGCCACAGACGGTTCCGGTGGATTCGCAGCTTCAGCATTAGTAACGGTCATTTTTCATCCACCAAACAAGGATCATTAGTACCGGCGATCTTCACATTATATTAATCGTGATAGATGCCGCTACTATCAGCGGCCAAAATGGAATGCATGCCAAGCGGCCCAGCCACCGCGAGCGCTCCGGTCGAAGCGACAAAACCCCTGCGGTCGATCGCGGAACCAACCGAATCGGATTTACTGAGTTGAATCGGCGATTCCGGTTTGATCTTGAGATTGTCTGGTTGCATGGTGTTAACCAATCTTCTCTACGCACTGAAAACTCTACTTCGCTTTTCGATTCTACTAACAAATCTTCGCGCAAGCGACCTGCACGATCTGCAATCACAGATTGAATCGCCGCGACGAGCTGCCTAAAATGGGAGAAATGCCGTTATCGACAGAGAGGATGGTTGTGAACGAATACCGAAACGATTCGCGAGTACGCTGATCGACGACCATTCGAGCCATTTGTTTTGAGACTTTCCAATGGTGAAAAGTACTTGGTTAGGCATCCTGAAAACATCTTGATCCTAAAGACACGATTGGTGATCGGATATCCCGAAATCGATCGAGTGGTACAAGTCGGTTTGATTCACGTCAACAGTATCGAAACACCCCAATCGGCTTAGCGTTTGCCTCAGCCGAAACGATGGGGCAAAGTGGCCCAACATTCGTTTGTTACATGCGCAACCGTTATCAGCAAATCCTCGACCATTTCTTTGTGCGAGGTTCCTGCCGAGCTTGGATTTGGTTGGGCAGTAGCGCCTCCCTCCCGGGGACACTCTATTCTGCCACTTGCCATCGATCTGTTGCCCCCAGAATCCTGAAGTTGACTTTGCTATAGTAAACCTCCAAACTGTCTCCAAGCTATGTTGAGAGGATGATGCTACGTAAGCGAATACACTTGCTGTTTCTTCTTCTGCCGTTGGGCGCACTTTGGTGGTGGCTCTGTTTACACGCACCAATACCTGATTGGAACGGGCTTAGCCCTTCTCGTGACGGCAAACGATTCGGCTTGAGTCATCATCGGGAGCGGTGGCAAGATTGGACTCTGTTTGATATCGATCGACGCCATTTTGAATCTACCAACGTCCCGTTAGCAGGATTGGGCGGTAGCTATCATATTTCAGTTATCCACAGCGACAAAAAACAACGTAAACTACGACTTGATTTGTTTAGCCAATTGGAACAACGTTTAGTACGTTCGATCGAAATGAGCATACCACTCGACAGTTTTCCTCGGGTCGTGTCGGAGCGGTTCGTAGTCCATGATAACGCTCATGAGATCCTGTGGATGGATCTTACGGACCCAACTGAAACGTGGAAGTCTTTCCCAGTCCCGCGTGGTGACGGTTCATGGTTGTTGCCGCATCCCAGATTGCCCGTGTTTCGTCGCTCAGCATCTAAGCCAGTTCCTCCAGGCAGCACCCAACCACCGCAGAGCTACACAGAGCTTTTTCGTATTGACGGGCAAGGCAAACTGAGCATGTTGAGTAGCTGGAGCACAAGCGACTCCGGAAACCAGGCCTTGAGGAGTGCTTGGTTCCAAGGCGACACAATAGTAAGCCTCGATCCCAGCGGAGCAGCTATCGAAGTTCGTTCGCTGGATGACGGAGCACTGCTCAGGTCCATTGAACTAATACCTGCAGTTGACTTGTCGAAACAAAAATTCTGCTTTGATGACGGCTACTTTTTTGTCGAAGACGGTCGCCGCTATCGGTACTATTGCTTGGCGCATGAGAAATGGCTTGTACCACCACTAGATGTTGACGCCAATTCGACGCGAGCGGCGATGAGTCTGTCTGCGGATTCGAGCACAGCATTGTGGGAAAGTCGATTAGATCGGGCCGCAGTGATTACTGACCCTGTTACGGATGCACAGATCTGTAAGATTCAAACTCCGGGTGAGCGATTTGCATTTCTAGATCCAAAGACACTTATTTCGATCGATTCATGGTTCGCTCTGACCATTCGACGGCATGATTTGAGAACGGGAGCAACGCTATTGACTTGGCGACCGTTCTGGTGGGTGCTTCCGGTGTTTTTGGTCGCAGTCTTGACAAGTGTAGTGTGGGTTGGCTCATGGTTACGAATGCAGCGACGCGGCGCGATTTGGGCCTGGGTAGATATGCATATTCTTCTGTCGTTATTGATGGTCTTAATTGTCATAAGGCTCAAAGTCGTTGGTGATCCGGTAGACACTTCGCGTATGCCTTACCAACACGCGATCTATGTCACGTCAGGATTTCTGTTCGTTGCATGGGCGTGGCTGTTCTTCGGATTCGGTTCGATAATCAGTCGACTGTCGCATCTACTTATTGTCTATGCGATTCTCCTAGGAGGGCTTGCCCAGGTTTTAGCCAAGGATACACATCTGGCTTGGATGGGAGTGGCTCTTGTGAGCATCCCGAGTCTATTGGCCTTGCCCGTTTTCCTGACTGCTTGGATTCGCGGTTGGAGATGGTCTAGTGTCGATAACGAGCCGGGACAGGAATATGCAGTCGCGAATACTGAGCTCATTACGCTTCGGCAAATCATGATTGTAACCGCAGTCTTTGCAGTTCTTTCAATGGCAGTTCGTCCACTCGTCCCTGGACTGGCGGGAGTGTTGCAGTTGCAATGGCCGATCGGGCAAGCTGCCGCGGTTACCGCAAGCGGATTAACTGCGTTGTTCCTGGCAATCGAGAAACGGTCGCTATTGCGACGAGTTGGACTGGGTATTGCAGTTGGCTTGGTCCTATTGCTAGTCGTCGACGCAATTTCACTCGCGACGTATGCAGGTTGGTGGAAACCGATTTGGTGGTTTCATTACGAAACGACGACGCGCCATTGCCTTGGTTTTTTCTGTACCGTGTTCATCGTGACTTCAGTGCTTTTTGCAAAATCTGGCGAGAAGCGCGGACAACGAGCGATGGAACCTTTCGCGATCCCACGTGACGTGAACCATGTCATCAACTGAGGCATTGAGTCCACTCAATACTGCAACGGCAAGCATAGATCATTGTTTCGGTACTCGCTGCAACAGCATCTCCGGGCGAGTTACCTTGCCGCTTCGGATGACCAGTTCAATACGCCGCGTGTGGCGAATGTCTTCCAGTGGGTTGGCTGTCAGCAAGATGATGTCCGCCAACTTGCCCGCAGCGATGGAACCCAGGCGTTCCCGCTCGCCCAACACGATTGCGTTAGTCAGCGTGGCGGCACGCAACACAGCCGCTGGCGGTAATCCTGACTCGACCAACATCTCCATTTCTTGGTGCAGTGAGAATCCCGGAGGCACTTGCGGCTCGGGCGAATCTGTCCCGACCAGCAGCGGCACACCGGCTCGATGGAGCTTGCCGGTCAGTTCTTGAAATTTGGCGAACTCGCGTCGACGATCCTCCAATGAGCCACCTTGCGGACAACCGGTGCGTTTCAGATACACTGGCCAAAAGTCTCGCAGCCGTTGTGGAACGAGCGCGTTGTCGGGATGGTCGTGCACTTCCGGAACGTCGGGTAACAAGATCATGTTACGAAACACAGCCAGCGTTGGATCAACGTAGACTTTGCGTCGAGCCAATTCGGCAACGAGGGACTCGCACAGCGGATTGTTCAAATCGAGCTGGCCACGATAGCCGGGTTGCTTGGCAGTCTCAGGTGGAATGATGTAGTTGAAAACTGACCAAATATGTTCCAAACCGTCGACACCATCGGCCACCGCATCCTGGGCTGAGTATCGACCGAGATGCGCCGTTACGAACAGACCTCGACGATGCCCTTCATCGATAATGGCCCGACCGACGGGTCGAGAAGTACCCGCATAGATCTTTACCGTCGTGACATTCCATTTCGTCAGATCGTCAAACAGCGCGGGAACTTTGCCAACGTCGGTAATGGCGTAACCGACGTCTCGGTGAATCACAGGATCGGCATCGAGCAGCGGGCTGCACGTGAAGACTCGTGGACTCGACTCAGGATGTACCGCAGCCATTCTCGCCACAAGCGTTGCAGCGACCAATTCATCTCCAGTGCTGCGAATCGACGTGACACCAGCAGCGAGATACAGCGGCAATACCTCATCCCCCGTCACATGCGCAAAGTCGAGCACATGCACAACATGCACGTGCGCGTCGATCAGCCCCGGCAACGCAAACTTGCCTCGACCATCGATGCGCATCGCGTCGGTGGGAATTTCACTCACTTCATTAGCTCCAAAGACGCGATCGATTCGCGAGCCGCGAATAAGTATCGTCCGCTCAGGCAACATCGTGCCCGTCTCGGGATCGAACAAGCTGCAGCCTTCAATCACGACGCTGGGTTCTACCGAAATCACGGGCGATATGATCGCCAGGATTATGAAGACTGTCGCAAGAATTTGATGTTGACACGAAATTTGAATGCGCAAGTTTTGTTCCGCGACTGTGTGTTTAAGTTAAGCGTTTCGCAAAAGTCCCGTAGGGCCGAGCTGTCGGTAGAAAAACGAAGGCGCAATGCATTTTGTCCCGTAGGGACAGGCTATCGGTAGTACACGACGTTCGGTTTCAACCAACCGTTCCGACATTGAGCACAATGTGGGTAGGAACTGCAAAAAGGGCCAACAAAATTTATACCGCCGACGTTGTTCTACCGAAAACCTGTCCCAACGGGACAAAAGACAAAATGCATTACACGTTGATTTTTCTACCAACAGCTTGTCCCTACGGGACGTGGTACCCTCCCATACATCACCACAACAGATTGAGAAGCCGCACACTTTCGTTGACCAAGACCCGGCCTCCCTCGGGGCCTATGATGCCGTCATCAATGCGAGCGCTGTAACCCCCGCCAGCTACAGCTCTCTCAGTAGGCAGATAAGCGGCACAGTCGGACGTCAATTGCACAACCGACGTCTGAATGGCGGGGCTGCGAGCCTTAATGCGCAGACCGTAGTCAGTGTACAATTCGAATGGGTTGGTGATCAGCGCCAAGTCTCCAAGTCGGACCGCATGCACTTCGGCGCGAAACGTCGGCTCTTGCTGTTGAAGCTGATAGCGCGCCACCATCGTTGACTGCACGCGCCAATTAATGTACTCGGGGCCACTGAGCGCATCGAGCTTGTCCTTACCTGCTGCCACCGCCGCAGTGGCTTGTTGGAATCGCTCTTGCGGAACTCTCCAGACTGGCAGAGCAACATCTTCTACCTGATGCCCCAACTGGACTTGATTGCCTTTGGTATGGCGAGCCAACTCAGTTACGTCGCTGACCGCCTGTACGATACGTCTGGCGATCTCGTCACGATAAGCGACCTTGCGTTGGGTTAGCATTCTGTCGTCGGCGGGTCTGGCGACTTGGATATGAGGCGACTGATCGCCGCTGGCCCCGGTTAGCGGTAGGACAAACAGATCCGGCGAAAACTTGTCACGGAGTTGAACTCGGGTATTAAACCAGAAATCGGCGGAAAGGTGCCGTTCGCCTTCGACTTCCTGCGAAGGACAATACAAAGTAATCGCCATGCCGACTATCTGATCGTTACGCCAAAAGAACATCGCATCGACCGAGTCGTCGGACGTACCTTCCGTGTGTGAAAAATTTGGATCTTTCGTACTGCCATACATTCGCGTCGTACCGTCAAAGTAAACCGCCCGCCGATTGCGAGCCACAGACGCATGGCTGAGCGCAAAACTGAATTCGCCCGGCGCTCGCGACTCCCAAGCTCGCGCAATCGCTTGCGCGATCTGTCGTTCGAGCAGTTCGAGATACTCCAGCGGTCGCATGATGTTTTTTTCGTCGGGCGGAATGCGGTACGCCCAACTGCGCACGAATTCATAAGGGTGCAGATTCTGCTCCTCCGTATCCGTCAAGGCAGGTGCGGTATGAGTATGAGTGGCCGAGACAATGATCTTGCGAGGATTCAAATCGGGTAGTGATTTGGCAATCATTTTGCGAACATTCTCGACCGTCGATCTGCGGATCGCAACCAGATCGCAAGACACCCAGACCGCCTGATCGATTGTGCCCTGGTCGTCGCGAGTTTCGATCGCCAAGGCAGTAACTGTCAACGGATCGTGTACTTCGCCGCTGATCCGCGTATGGTACTGGCCGCCGATGGCGACTGGGCGCCCCGGTACGATACTTTCAGTGGCCCAGCCAAACGACAATTTTCCCGCGCGCGGCTGCTCAGCCACCAGGTTGGAGCCAAACAACATCACCATCATCGAAACTACATTGGCGATAGCACGCTGGAGCATATGCGTTCTTCTTTTGGAAAGAGGATCAAGGACAGTCGGTGAGCAGTATAGCGGACTGCAAATCACGTATCATGTCTAGAGCTTGGCTGAACTGAATTGACTGGTCCAAGTCGCTTGGCATTGGCCAACTCTAGTGCAAGCTCTCTAAGCTCATCCACGATGTCAAGACGGCCGGTAACTGCCTCTGACGACATGTCGAGGCCTAAACCTCGTGACATGTCTTTACGCTCAGCGGACGAGAGGCGTGTTGCATTCAAGGCAATATTTTCACTGGTTGGTGCCGTCATTGGATTCGCTCAAGCGCTTCGATGTCAGCGAGGTCTTGAAGTCGACCAGCAATTTTCTTCATCTTAATCAATCCATCTTTTGAAACAATTTTGATCGCTCTTGAATCAACCTCCACCGATTCTCGCGTCATCCAGACGTCTTGAAAAATAGGCGTGACCACAATTAGGTCAAGAGTTACCAGATGTCGCCCCTCTGCCTTAGAAACACGATACACCCGACGCTCTTGGTCTGTTCCAATATCAAACGGGATCATTCCAGAACTCAAATCATATTCAATTTCCGAAAGAGCTTTATGACTCGAATCCACTTCGCTCGCCTGGATTAGTAGATCGATGTCTTTGGTCAATCTTGGATAGCCATGGGCTGCAACCGCTAGCCCTCCGCAAAGAGCATAGTCAATTCCAGCTTGGTCCAAGCATTTGGTAATTTGAAGTAACTCGGTTCTTAGTTTCAATTTGCAAACCAATAAAAAGAGCGTTTTGGGAGCAATACCTACTCAACAGTTTCTGTGTTCCCAAGATTCCCTGCTGGAAACCTATGCCATTGTATAGGGCAGCAAACCCACTATTTGTCCGTTACCGGTGCGCTCTTGGCTCCTTCTTGAATCGCCCACAAACGATTTCCGATTGACAGGAACATTGAATCGTTGGCAACCACTGGCGTGGTGTAGATCGGACCGTCGAAATCAGTCTCCCGTAACAATTCCATTTTGCTACTCAGTTTGAATACTGCCAATTCTCCATCCTCGTCGCCGATGTAGACCCGATCGTCGACGATCAGGGGCGAAGCCCAACATGCTGCTAACATGTCGTAAGTCCAATTCGGTTTTCCAGTCTTCGCGTCCAAGCAATGAAACAGTCCACTAAAGTCAGGAACGAACAGCAGGTCATTTTTGATTGCAACCGTTGAGACCGTACGATGCATTGCTTGCTCAAATTCGTTCGGATTGCTGCCGACATAGTGCCAGATGGCCGCCGAGTTTGGATTCAACTTTTCGAAATCCCCCTCGCGCGCAACCAGAGCTTGCAAGCGTTTGTGCGCGATCGGCTGATCCGGTGATTTCATGTTGTAGACCAACGTTGGGCTGACATCGCCGCGCTTCGTGGGGTCAATACACCACACGTGCCCATTACCTTCACCATGTTCCGGATCTTCCCCTACAGCCACATAAACAAGTCCATCGTAAATCACTGGAGTAGCGACGATGTGATTTCGAGTAGCACTTCCGCCAAGTGTGTACAGAGAATCCTTTGGGTTGCAATCGAATTTCCAGAGGAGCCTAGAATTCCCATTTTCGCCCTGTGCCAAAAATCCGTACAAGTAGCCATCGCCGCCGCCAAAGATCACTTGCGGAACACCACCTAGAACTGCATAAGCGGGTGACGACCACTGTCCATGCAAGATGTTATTGCCTGGAGAATTGTCGGTCCACAGGATTCCACCCGTTTTGCGACTCAAACATATAAAACTGGGAGCAAGCTCGACAGGTATTCGCATGTGCCCATTATCAACTCCCTGCGAAGTGTTGACGAACAGCAGTTCGCCAGCACATGTCACCGAGCAGTTCGCCATATTGTGTTGCGACACACCAAGCTGTTTCATCATGTCGAATACCCAAACGACATCCGCTTCGTTCTTCTTATCAGCCAGCTCCTCTTGCATCAAAGGACCATCGTCTTCTCCATCCCAAAATCCCTCTGTGTCCAAACATACGACTTCACCGCGATTGGTCACGTACCACAGTCGATCGCCATCGACCAAGGGTGCACTACAAATTCCCAAAGTAGGCCAGTCATTGACTCTACCCGTTGGCAGTTTCGCATTCGAGTGCTGCCACAGGAACTTGCCGTCGGTTTCGTTGAAGCAGAGCAAAACGCCAAGGTCCACAGTTTTTGGAAACCTTGCGAGATACCCTGACCCGTTATTGGTACCGGTAAAGACCTTACTATTGGCAACGACCACGCCGCCATAGGACGACGATCCAAGTGGCATCGACCAACGAATGTTCTGACCGGACTCGACGTCCCAGGTCAACGGGATCTTCTGCCCAGAAGTTACATTATTGCGAGTAGACGAGCCTCCCCATTGTGGCCAATCCCTCAAGCCAACTCCTTGTCTCGAAACGCCGTTGGAGTCAATCGGCCCCTGGCCAGTCGTGTTGCTCGCGGAAGCTGATGGACGCAACACAAAGACGGCGCTGGTTGCTATCAACATGGCCACTGCGACCGCCAGAGCACTGCGGCGTGTCATCGGCCGTCGCGAGAGGTTGGACTGTAAGACTGACTTAATTCGGCTGGGGATTTGCGACTGCGCCATGCTGCTGAGCGCAAAAGTTGTTTCAATGCCACTTTGCTTTTGCCCCAACTTCAATAGCAGTTCGGAATACTCGCTCGGCTTGTGGCCGACTCGCAGTACGTGATCATCGCAAGCCTTCTCCGCATGCAGTTGCACTTGGTCGCAGCAGTAGCGCACCATCGGATGAAACCAAAAGACCGCGCGGAGAATTACAAGGTAACGGCGAACCCACTCGTCGCCACGCTTCACGTGCGCGAATTCGTGACGAATCGCGGCTTCTTGTGCGTCACCACGCAACTTGGCCAGCGACAATGGAATCAACAGTCGCGCCGGCATCAAGCCCCAAACCAAAGGGCCAACTTCGGCTTCGGTAGCGGTCAGCGCGACATAGTTGGAGCCGAGACGTTGCGATTCACGATCATCGCGCGATACCACGTTGAGCCCTTCATCGCACGCAATTTTTTCAATCAAGCTAGCAAGCGGCTGTTCGATCGTCGAAATACCATTTCTAAACAACCTCGCCAGTTGGTTTCGTGCTCGCCAAATTCGTAGCAAGTAAATCAACGCGCCGACAATCCACAACACGACCAAGCACGCATTCATCCACGACAACATCGTAGGGTTCGATGAGCGAGACGCCTGTGGACTTCTTTCCGGTGGAGTTGGTTGTTCGACAGAAGAATCAGCAGTGTTTGTGGACGTGACAAAATTCGTTGAAACTGGTTCGTTTTCACGTAGCGGCGAAGTAGTGTCACTCAAATCACCACCTGGCACTGTAGACAATCGGGTTGCATGATTCGCCCGGTCCGAGAATCGAGGCAGAATGCCTGGAACCCAAGTCGAAACGACTGGTGTGGCCAATACACAGACGGACGTCGCGAGCCAAATCGCGTGTCGATACGAAGCAGCACAGTGGCTAAAGAGTCGGCACAGCCCTTCTCCGAACACTACAATGGCAGCAGCGGTCAACGACACAAACAATAGTCCGTCAACGATAAAACTCGCTTCGAACAGCAGCGTCTTCATAGTCTCTTCTCCGTTTTGCGAGCCGCTTCGATCAATTCTTCTAGTTTATTGAGTTCCTCTGAATCAATTGGCGGCCCTGGTTTAGCCAGATACGATGCAACGGCATTGGAAAGCGAACCACCAAAAAATGTCTCAAGCACATGTCGCACTGCTTTACGACCGACATTCTCCCTCGAGCGCGTCGCGATGAATACGTATTCGCGCCCTTCCTTCTTGTGCTTGAGATAACCCTTGTCTTCTAGGATTTTGAGAAACGTTCTAACCGCGCTCCGCGAAGGAGGTTGCTTCATTTCGGCGATGACTTCAGTGGCCGTGGCCTGTCCCAGTCGATAAACCAGATCCAGAATTTCTCGCTCGCGGGCACTAAGTGGGTCGTTTAATGTCATAGACTTTTCCTTACCAGGCTGCCGAAGATGCAGCCGTACAATTTGATGTTACGAACGTGTTGCCCCAATCATACATCGGCTAAATTATTAGCCTTGCGAGTTTGCAAGTCAAGCACAAAAGCTAAAAATTTAGCTTTCTAGAAAGGAGATTCGTTAGACGGATGTCGCATCTTGCACCGATGGAGTTGCGGGTAGTGCAACCGGCCCTGAACACGCGGCGCGCACCGACAAGTTATTGAACCTGCCCGAAATGCAACTTACAATCACGTTCGGTACTTTGATATGAGCCTCGTCCATTTGTAAGACCAGAGTATTTCAACTGAATTGCAAAGTAATCAACCCCCAATGCTCAACTCTCCGCCGGATCAGCTCAACGCACAATAGTATCCCGTGTAATTGTCGTTCCCAGTAGCACTGAGATTCCCGCTGGCAGTTCGGGACACCAAAAAATGTAGTCGCTCTGATGGCGCTAGGCAACGATTGCGGCCGGCTACCGCCTACTTTCGAGACTAAGACGAACCGACCTGGTGCACAGGACACGCCCTCCTTAGCGCGCAAGCCGCTTCCCGCGATTTTCGCTGGGAGCCAAAGCATCTCGCAATCGGCGCCCGACGACTCGGACAGGAAAAATCAGTTACTAATTCCGGGATAGGTCTATTTCAGAAGTCCCGAAACTTCTATTACACTTTGCGATCGATCCAAGGTAGAATTCTTCGCCTTTGGGCTAGGGCGCACTCCTTCGAAAGCCACTCTTGCCATGATTCACCGTTTGATTACTGATCTGTGCGTTTTGTTTGGAATTGCCGCCGGGAGCTGCGTCGTGGCGACGGAGACAGAGGTCACTGCTTCCTCTGCGTACCAAAACTTGCTGGTCAATGGCGAGTTTAACTTTCACTCGTTCGAGAACTCTCGGTATGGCGATGCGACTTCCGGCAAGTCGGGCAGCGTTGCTGGTTGGGATCAATTCGCGTATGGCGATTGCGAAGTATTTCGTGCTCCGAGCGTGAAGCAGTTTCAGCCACGTTTTCCAATCGAGGGCATCGTCGTTATTCATCCTGGCAAAACGTTGTCGCAATTCGTGCTGCTGTCCGAAGTCGCGCTCGATCCGGGTGAGCGGGTCAGTTTGTCGGTTTATGGATATCAAACTTCGTCTGAAGCATTGCAGGCGAATCTGATGATGATGCAGGTTGACGGCGCGGCGGGAGAGTGGAGCCCGGCCGACTTTGGTCAAAGCGACAAACGGACTTTTGCCCGCTGTGCTCGCGGAGAATTGACAGCGGTGCACGGTGCTGTTCTCAAGTCAGGCAAAGAGTCGGATTTCGAATTGCAACTGGCCAACGTCACGATCTTGGGCAAGCTGCCGCATCAACTGACGGCCGACGAGGCCAAAACACCTCGTCCTATGACGATTGGGTTGCTCGTCGAGTTTCGCAACGTGGGTCTCGGCGATCTCTGGATCTACTCACCATGCTTGGCGCGTGGCTCGCAAGCCGTCAATCGCTTGCCGGCGGCGCGACGCGTGTCGACAATGTATCGGCATCTGCCCAGGACCATGCAGAAATTGTGGCGTGGCGAGCCTTTGCATATACTGCATACCGGTTACAGTTCTGACTGTGGCGATGCCAACCCACCCTTGTATTGGTACGATGAGGACCCCACTTCGCCGACATTCAAACAACCTCTTCAACGCGATTTCGACGGCAGCTTGATTGGCCACCCCGAGTGGACCGACTACATTCCGCGTTGGAATTTGCACTTCATGCAGTGGGGGCGTATGCGGGCGGCGCTGGCCAACAAGTACAACTATTCGTTCGATCGCCTGCTGCTCAATACGATGGCCTGCGGTGGATCGTTACTATGCGAAGCGCACTCGGGGTTCGCTGATTATGCGGCCCTGAGCATTCCGCCTGGCCCGCTCACCAATCATCGCGCCGGCAAGTCTTGGGCCGAGTTGTATCCCTCCGTGCTCAGTCGGCCCCGGGGTGTAGGTCCCGACCTGGTTGTGTTTGGCTTCGGGGTCCGTTTCGATCGAGTAAGCAAGTCCGATGAGGTCGAGCAATACGAAGGCGCCATTCGTTGGTTTCAACGCCACTACCCAGGCGTCGAGTTCTTGTTCAGCATCAACGACTGGCAGGAACGCTTCACAGGCAATGCTGGCGGTTTGCGTGAGTTGTCTTTGCGTTACGGAATACCCATGGTCGACTTTGGTCGAGCGTTGCACCTGAGCAACCGGCATTACGATGGTCGCAATCCCTTGGGCGGTGACGCTCATCCGCAAGCTTATGCGCATTATCTGTGGTACAAGCAGATTGAACGTGCATTCGAAGCCGTTGATCCGATCGAACCAGGTCTACCGCAGGTGCAACTACCCGAGCGCGTTAGTTGGCATTCGATCGGCTGGGAGGGCGAAATGAATACTTATACCGCACCCCATGCTCGTATTCGGCAGGGTACGGCAATCATACTCGACGATACCACTGTCAATCTCTGGGCCACCTGTTCAGCCGAGCGGTTGCAGATTCGAATTGATGAACAGCTTGACGAACAACTGAGATTGCCCACGCCGCAACGCATCGTGCGCAACTCTACTTTTGCGGGCGGGCGTCTTGCGCTCGGGGATCGGCACATTGTCGAGGTCGTCGGGTCCGAAGCGAAATTAGTCGCCGTTGATTGCAAGTCGGCGCCCGAGCGGCGTTGGCTGGGAGTCGACTCCCCTCACTGGCAAATCGGTGCCCGCGAGCTACAGCCGTTCGCCTCGCAATGGGGTGCTCCTTATGGTGCGCGGCAACTTCGGCTGCCGGAGGGAGAGTCGGTTCAGGTCGACGTCCCCGCGACGTTCATATCGCTCGCCTATGCCGATACTCCGAGAGAATCTACGCCCGATCGCTGGACAAATGCTGGATGAACTCGAAAAGATCTTCGGTGATGCGAAAGCTACGGACGCGCAGCGATTGAGCGCTGCCAATGCGATTGCCGACTACGCAGCCCGCGATTTCGGCAAGTTATCGCAGTTGCTCACCGTTGCGACTGCCGAACAGTTCAATGTCTTGTATCCACTTGTCGCCGCCGCACCGACACCCGCCATCGCGACGGATCTTGGAAAGATAGCGGCTACACTGCCTGAGGAAGAACTAGGCACTGTCGCGCGCGTTGGCTTTGGTCAGCGTCGCGCCGATGCGGCGGTGACTTTGTTGCGACTCGGCGAACGCGAGAGTGTTTTACCGGTATTTGACCTGACCGACGATCCGGAAGCGCTGACTCAATTCATCTTTCGTTGCCGTGATCGTGGCGTTCGTTAGCCATAGAAATAGGCGAAAAATCAGCATCGCCGGTTGCAGATTTTCTTTTGTCTAGGAAGAGAAAGACTTTTTACTACACGTTCGTTGTCTTTTCCGCCGGCGAATATCAAATCGGTTCTCATTTGGACGAACCTGATCGGAAAAAAGATGAAGTGCGCCACCCGGTTAAGCTCACGCGTCCTTTTGCTCTGCTAGATCGAGAGATTACGATGGAGGAACTGATCGCCTTCGACAATGCAAATAGCTATGCATTTTGGATGAAAGATGACGAAAGAAAGCCAACCGATGCTGGGTATGCGGTCGATTGGTACGACTCGGTAGGATTTTGCCGCTGGCTATCAACGCAGCGCGGTTTGGAGGAGTCAGAACAAGCGTATGTGGACCCAGAATCTCTCGACGCCAAAGAATATCCGCGTGAACCAAATCCCGTGGCCAACTGGGCTCCACGGGATTGGCCGCTCGAGTTGGATCGTCGTGGCTTTCGCTTGCCGACGGAATCCGAATGGGAAATCGCCACTCGAGCCAACTCTCGCACGCCATACGGTTTCGGAGGCGAGTCGGCCCTACTGAAGCATTTTGGCTGGTTTACCGACAACAGCGGCAATCACGTTCACACGCCGAAGGAATTGCGACCAAGCATAAGTGGGCTGTACGACATGCACGGGAATTTGCTCGAGTGGACGCATCATTGGTTTAGCGAATTCGCAGAAAGTTTGGTGGCGGATCCTCGTGTCAACACGAGGGGCTCGTCCCGCGTGTACCGTGGCGGCAGTTGGAGCGGCCCCGCGGCGAATTGCCGGACGGCGAGCCGCGGCACGAGCGCGCCGCCGTACCGCGGGAGCGGCACAGGCTTCCGGCTAGCCCTGAGTCCGTCTGTCAAGCACGAACAGAGTAAGGTCGAGTAAGCGGAGCCATCGGGCGTAGGCACGGAGGGAGCGTCTGCGGAGCAGCGACCGGAGATGCCGTAGCCAGATGGCGTAGCGAGAGAGTAGAACGATTGTCCTCAATCGTTCGGTAGCCTGCCTGTGATCCGTGATACCCCGTGCTTCCAAACTTGCCACCTCTTGGTAAAATGCCTCGAACTCATCGGACGAACGGGGATTCGGAATAAGTGGGATCAAGCGATTGAGGACAATCGCTCTACTCTCGCAGGTACCAACCAGAATGGATGAAGCCCCAAAAGTAACGTTCCATGCGCTGGATCGTGAGGCCGAAATCACGATCTCCTACCGGAACATGCCTCACTGGTTCCAGGTCGGAGCGGCTATGTTCATCACTTTTCGCACCGCCGACTCGCTCCCTCGCGATGTTATCTTGCGAATGAGACATGAACTCGAAGAATGGCTTACAGACAAAAAATTCCCCGTCGAATTGGCCGCTTTCATCTCCGAAGTCAAACCGCCAAATCACGAACACCTATTGGATACGCTGAGTGAGGCCGATCGCAAGCAATTTCGAAAACTCGCGGATCAACTGTTTCACCGAGCATTGGACGAATGTCATGGCAAGTGTGTACTGAAGCGACCCGAACTGGCGAACATTGTCGCCAACGCCATCCTTCATCGCGAGAGCGAAGCTTACGATCTTGATTGTTTCGTTGTGATGCCCAATCACGTGCATGCAATCGTGCAGTTTCGGGAAGACAGCGGAAAATCTATTATCGGTCAAAGCTGGATGCGATTCACGGGACGGAAGATCAATGCGCTCATCGGTGAATCAGGAGCTTTCTGGCAGGCGGAATCTTTCGATCACGTAATTCGCAGCGCAGAACAGTTTCTGTACTTGCGGGATTATGTAGGCAAAAATCCCGCCAGAGCCAAACTGCGCATGGGTGAGTTTCGTTGGTGGCAAAGGAGAGAGTAGAACGATTGTCCTCAATCGTTTTTGCGCACAGTAACGCCAAGAGTGCAGGGGGACTCCCTCGGCGCGCGAAAGATCTCCAGCGCCAGTTCCAAAGACTGGTTCTTGAAACTCGACGTACGAAAATGCGTCGACAGCATGTCGCATCCCGAGGCCGATTGGTGCTGGTAGCAGGTTGGACGACCTGTAGAACGCTCCAATCGGCCTTTTTTTCTACTGTTTCATTCGACAAGTAGTTTCATTCGACAAGTAGTTTCATGCGCATTCGTCTGTATCGCTGGCACACATTCGGATCCCTTCGATTTCAATTTTTCACTTCTCAAACTTGCAGCGGTTGCATCGACCGCTGCGAGTTTCGCGATTCGCTTCACTGCGGAGGTTGCATCGACCGAAAGCTGTTTGCGAGCGAAGTAGGGTCCCTCGCGAGTATCATTTTGACTGCGCGGAACGGTCGAATTCACCTCGTCTGCAGTCGCTGTTCGTGACACAGGTCGAACCGTCATTGTGCAGTTGCTTAGGTTGCTAACCCGCTTCGGACTGAAGCGCCGAAGCAGGCTATGGATAACTTGGATCTGGATTCCATTCCTGCGTTTGCAGTCTATTCGCCGATTCAACCTGAGACTCCGGTCGTGCTGTGTGACACCGTAATCGAAGTGAAACTGCGGCAGGTCATTGCGCACTCCTTCGATTGATGTTCCATTGGCCCATCCAGCCCGCTAAATTGACAATCGACGGAGCACCGTTAATGTCACCGTTCGTCTACCATCATCAAAACGGAACTAGCAAAATGCTGAAGCACTTCTCGAAGTTTTCTCGATTAGCAATCGCGATCGTTTTCATTTCTAGCGTTTTTACTTGTTCAGGTGTTACCGCGCAATCGGTCAAGGTTGAACAAGAGCAGCAGATTGCCATCTGGACCGTTTCGGATTCGGACGAAACGTATCTTTGCGTTCCGTCGGGAATTGATTTTTGCTTGGCTAACGCAATCGCGACTGTGCTTGAGCAATCTGGCCACAATGATATTCAGCTATATGCTAATTCTCAAACATCCCTCCCATTCAAGTCACAATATGGTGAGAATAACCCAAGTAAATCTATGCTAATTCGCATTTCTGCAGAGTCGGCGCAAATCTACTCCGGGTTCGAGATATCAACCTTACGCCGAATCGTGGATGCACTCAAGCCGTTTGGGGTAGACAGGTTTACGCTGGTGGATTCTTCGGTCCTCGTTGACCTAGATTCGCAAAAATGGCGAGTGTTGCACGAGAGCTCCGGGGGCGAGCAAGGCAGCCTCCGCGACGCAGAGACGAAGCTTTTTGCAGAAGTTTCGAAAGTATCCAAACAAATCGAGACTATGCTACTGAAGCTTAAACCTGTGCTCGAAGACGTCCGGGTTTTCAGCGACAAGGTGGCTAGAAACCCCCTCGACCTCAAATGACCTTCAGCTTTAGGTAGCTCGTTTCAAACAGGGACTACGCGCAATGCCCGCACGGAATTCCCGAACTAAGTTAGCTTCATCGTCCAAACTGTGTCAGCTACATCCACCGACCAAAATTTGCGATCGACGGGTGGCCTTTCACGGATATCATTCTGGCTGCGCGGAACAGTCGAACCACGGGCCGAATGTGGTCAACGTTGAGCCCATGCCGAACCGTCCTGGGTTGACAGCGCACGTTGCAGAGGTGTGGACGACCGACGAGCCCGACACTTGCGACATTATGTTCACGGGGTGCTGGTTAAACCTGTGGAATGTGGATTTGCTCCATGCAACGTGGCCGCGCGACGTCCGGAAAAATATTGCTTGCTCGGCAAAGCTGATGCGGCAGCGACAATCTAACGACTGAGCCTGGCGTCTAATCTATGGTAGTCGGTCGTTTGCGACACCAAACCGTGACCAGGATTCGGACGGCCAGTAGATGTATTCGACGTAGCCAACGATATCGGCCACGTGAATCGAGCCGAAGTGTCGGCTGTCCTTCGCGCGATCGCGGTTGTCGCCTAGCACAAAGACATGATGCACCGGTATCGTTGCTTCAAAGTCACCCTGTGCGTGTTCATCTTTCGAGTCACCGTAGGCGACCAAATAACGGCGAAGGGAGTTCTCTTCAACTGCCACTTGCCCATTTACCTGGTTGCCAACAAATTTCAATCTTTCACCAGGAACGCGATCTCTGTCTAGTTCTTTACCATTGATGAACAACTGCTCGCCCCTGATCTTTAGGTGGTCGCCGGAAACCGCGACAACGCGTGCGATGAAATTAGCGGCGCCGGTTGGCGTTGGATTGCGATACACGATCAAGTCGCCGCGATTGGGAACGTGGTCTCGTGTCAACAGCTTTCTTACGAGGATGCGGTCTCCTGGAAGAATGGTCGGACTCATGCTGCTGGTTGGAATCCTAAACGCTTCGTAGACGAAACCGCGCACTCCAGCGATCAGGCCGGTTGAGAACACCAACTGGACGACAATCAGCAGCCAGTAAATGCGGGCGCGATTGTAATCGCGGAGGGAATACCCCGGACCAATCCGGTCAGCAAGTCGCCACGCATCAATCGCTGCGTACAAATACACGCCAAACACAACGACGACGGGCAGCAGCACCAGCAAGACGAAACTTGTCGGCGAGGGTGGCGCCAGCGCTGCGATGGTGATACCGAGCGGCACGAGGAGCCACGCAAAGTACATCGGGAGTCCCTTTGCAATCCGTCCACAGTACAAGTGACCTACTCCGGCCGCCAAGAACGACAGTGCCAAAGCAACCCAAGGTACACGTTGCGATTTAGTGATACTCACCATAATTATCTCCTTAAAACGACACCAACTGGGTAGCTCGAACTAAAAAGACAAACGGCAAACAGCCAATGGCTAGCGCTCCGCCGCACACGGCCCACCGAGCAGCCCGTGACTGTTCGATCCGCTGAACCACGCGCAACGACCAAAGGTCGCGACGCTGGGGCTCCAATTCCGCAACTTGACTCATGATCTGATCCGCCAAATTCGTCGGCGGAGAGACCTCGCGACGATTCGCAATCCATTTTTCGTAGGATCTATCTGTCATTTCGATTCCCTCATAACGGGCTCAAGTAGCGACTGAAGTCGTTGTTTCGCTCGATGAATGCGGGACTTCACAGTTCCTAGTGACGTTCGCTCTATCCGAGCGATCTCGGCGTAAGGTAGTTCTTCGACTTCGGCCAAGATGAAAGCCGAACGTTGTTCCACCGGCAACGATGCTAACGCATGATCGAGTTGTTGTGACAGTTCTTGGCGAACTATCAGATCTGTAGCCCCGACGTCCCCGACTAATTCCAGTTCGTTAAGTGCGATCGGTCGGCTCTGTTTGAGCAAGTTGATGCAGCGATTACGAGCAATGGTGAACAGCCAAGTCGAAAAGACAGCGCGAGACGAATCGTAATCCGACAAATTGGCGAACGCTGCGAGAAACGCCTCCTGCGTAACATCCTCAGCCTCCTCGCGATTTCCCAGCAACCCCGAAGCAAAACGGAAGATCGGCTGCTGATGACGGTCGACAAGCACGCGAAAGTCGTCCGTCCTTCCAGCAAGCACTCGCCTCACCAACTCTCGATCTTCGATGTCCACGTGCTGTGAGCCCCTGGGTGTAAAACGCAATTCTCTGACTAGTTATACAACTCAAGTGGCCGAAAGTTCCATGTTCCTGAGGTTTTCAAATACCGGACGGCTAACTTGCACCGGTTTGACAAGCCGGAGCTGACGCTTCGGTCGAAATCAGCTAATGCAGTTCGGCAACTTGCAGCGGTTGCATCGACCGACGCAAGTTAGCATGCCGCGAAAACTGCCGAGGTTTGTCCAACCTCAGCGACTTTACGATGCAACATCATCGCCGCGGTGATTTCGACCTCGGCAGCTCTTTATTCGCGCACAGGTCACGCCCTCCTTGTGCAATGGCTTTGGTCGAGACATCGTGATGCTGGTGTACATGAATCGGTCGCTAATCCCACCGTGGGCCGTCAATTCTCGATCCGTTTTCTAGATCCTTGGAAAGCTTCCTTGGTTAGAAAGCCGGGAAGATTGGAATTCAATTTTTGTGGTCTAACCGTTAAACTGAAGACCTAAGGTGTCAGGAAGCTCCTTGATACTCATTTGGGGAGAGGAATTATGAGTCAAAAATCAACGATCGAATGGACAGATGCAACCTGGAACCCGGTGCGCGGGTGCGCAAGATCAGCCCTGGCTGCAAGCATTGTTATGCAGAGACCTTTGCTGAGCGGTTTCGCGGTGTTCCTGGACATCCGTACGAGCAGGGATTCGACTTGCGTCTTGTTCCGGAGAAATTGGCCGAACCACTCAAATGGCGCGCGGCACGTTTGATCTTTGTGAACTCAATGAGCGACTTATTTCACCCCGATGTTCCGGACACGTTCATTGTCGCCGTAGCGAAAACCATGCGGCTCTCGGACTAGCTGCGGGCACCGTGCTCAGCATGGTCGGCTTCGCAGTGCGAGTTACCCTAACACTTCGCAAGACTCGTTTCCAGTTATTGGTCAGGCTCTACTGGACGGGCTTTTCACTCGCAAGGTTCCGATGAAAGGTTTCAAAGTTGTTAATACTTCTCATTCCCCTTTCCAAGCTTGCTTGGCGCAAATAGCATCGACCGACGCAGGTTGGCAGTGCGGTGTGAACTGCCGAGGTAGTCCAGCCGCTGCAATTTAGGCCGGTAACCAAGTCGCATCGGTTTGAGTCGGGAGTAGGTTGGTACCAACGCGATGCGATATAATGCACACTGTCACACCACCGAATTAGGCCATGCCTATCAACAGTGATATGAAACGAGGAGACTGAAGTATGTCGAAATCAACTCAAGTAGACGATTTTTCCCGAAGGCAGTTTCTGAATTCCGGGATGGCGGCTGCGGGTATTGTTGCCGGGGCGGAATGCTCACTCGCTCAAGAGCCGCGAAAGAATCGCTCCGACAAATTGCGGTTGGCGTTCGTTGGGTGTGGCGGACAGGGTGGAGGCAACCTGGGAGTCTTCATCAAAATGCCGCAGGTGCAAATCGTGGCGCTGTGCGACGTCGACGCTCGAAGGCTGGCGGCTGCCGCCAATCAAGTGCCGGACGCGTCAACACATCGGGATTTTCGCAAGATGTTCGATACGGAAAAGAACATCGATGCGGTCGTTGTGTCGACTCCCGATCACACTCACGCGGCAGTTACGATGCGGGCGATCAAGGAGGGGAAACACGTTTATTGCGAGAAACCGTTAACGCGCACGATATTCGAAGCTAGAACCGTCGCGGACGCGGCTCGCAAGGCGGGAGTCATCACGCAGATGGGAAATCAGGGCATGGACTCAGAGGGCAACCGTCAAATCAAAGAGTGGCTAGCCGATGGCGCCATCGGCGAGGTTCGCGAAGTACACGTTTGGTCGGATAGGCCGACTCACTCCGGCAAGCTGCCGCTGTGGTGGCCGCAAGGGTTTGAGCGCCCAACGGACCAGCCAAATGTCCCAGACGAGCTCGATTGGGATCTGTGGCTTGGACCGGCGCGACAACGCGCGTATCATCCCGCGTACTGTCCGTTTGTGTGGCGCGGCTGGTGGGACTTTGGCAGCGGCGGGCTCGGCGACATGGGCATCCATAATCTTGCTCCCGTGTTCGATGCGCTGCAATTGGGTGCACCGGAATCGGTTCGCGCAAGTTCGACGCCCCTTTTTCCGGAAACCGTTCCCCAGGCCGCCATCGTACACTATCAATTTCCGGCTCGAGGCGATCGTCCGCCGGTAAAGTTGCATTGGTACGACGGTGGGTTGCTGCCAGCGGTTCCCGATGTGCTGGACAAAGGAGTTGAACTGCCGCGCGACGACGGCATTCTGTTTGTTGGCGACAAAGGGCACATGCTCGTACGTGGCGCTGGTGGACGTCAGCCAACACTGATTCCATCCAGCCGAGATCGCGAGTACAAACGTCCCACCGCATCCCTTCCGCGCTCGATTGGCCATCGCGCCGAATGGGTCGCAGCCTGTCTGGGAGAGGGTACTGGGACCGCGTCAAACTTTTCCTTTGCAGGGCCACTCACCGAAGCCGTCCTCGTCGGCAGTATTTGCATTCGCTGCGGAGGAGAAAAACTCATGTGGGACAGTCAAGGACTCCGGTTCATTGATAATTCCAAGGCCACTGCTATGGTCCATTACGATTATCGCGAAGGATGGCAGCTTTAGCAGCACTCCTTAGTTGGACGCTCGGTACCGCAGATTGGACAATAAAGTGTAGGGTAGGAATCCGTCGCCCTACTTGCCAGTGGTGGAGCGTAATTCGTCAGCCGTGGTTCGTATGGATTCATGATTGCTTGACAGCAGATCGATTGTGTTACATCGAATGGATGCGACATTGCAATCGCGATCATCACCAACTCATGCAATAATTTCGCGAATGACAGTTCCTGGGCCACCGTTGAGGATGGTCTCCGCGCGACCGTTGCGTTTATATACCAAGCGATTCGCATCGATACCCAATAAATGCAAGACTGTACTCAAGTAGTCGTGGTGATGCACGATATTTTCGGCTGCATGCAAGCCCCACTGGTCAGTCGCGCCGTGAATGTAGCCGCGCTTGACGCCACCGCCAGCCAGCCAAATGCTGAAACCGTC
>SYJV01000445.1 GCA_005798335.1 Planctomycetaceae bacterium
ATCCCACGTTCGTTGAACGGTATTGGGGTTAAACGAGATTCCGACCACGCCAGTTCAGACCTTCCCCCAAATCTTTTGCCGTGACAATACATTAGGATACGTGACATTAGAGATGAACCCAATGAAAACAGTCGCCATTGATCAACAACGAATCGCATGGACGCATAGTCGTCGGGCATTTCTTCAGCAGAGCACTACCGGCATCGGTATGCTTGGGCTGGCCTCATTGTTGGCGCCAACCGCGTTTGCGGGCGATCAACAGCATCGCGTCGCAGGTACGTTGGGCCAATTGCACTTCGCCCCTAAAGCCAAGCGAATCATCTATCTGTTTATGTCAGGTGCTCCGTCGCATCTGGACCTATTTGATCCCAAGCCAAAACTGATCGAGATGACCGGCAAGGATTTGCCAGACAGCGTGCGCAGAGGTCAGCGTATCACGACCATGACCAGCGGCCAGAAGAACCTCTTTTGCGTCGGCTCGCCGTTCAAGTTTCGCAAACATGGTCATGTTGGTATGGATATCAGCGAGTTGTTGCCGCATCTATCAACGATTGTGGACGAGTGTACTTTCCTGCGTACATTGCACACCGATCCCATTAATCACGACCCGGCGGTGACTTTTTTTGCGACCGGTAACCAGCAACCCGGGCGGCCGACGATGGGCGCTTGGCTGGCCTACGGGTTGGGAGGTGACAATCGCGACCTACCAGCATTCGTGGTGTTGACCAGCGGAGGTGGCGGTCAAACATTGCAGACTCGCTACTGGGGCAGCGGATTCCTACCAGCTCAATTCGGCGGAGTCCAATTTCGCAATGCCGGCGATCCGGTGCTGTTCGTTTCTAATCCGCCAGGAGTCAGCGGCCAGACACGCCGCCAATTGTTGGACGCGACCAACAGTTTGAATCGACTCGCACTCGATTCGCTGGGCGATCCAGCCATCGCGGCTCAGATCGAAAACTACGAGTTGGCGTTTCGCATGCAGACCAGCGTTCCCGAGTTGACCGATCTATCGGTCGAATCTCAAGAGACGCTGGATCTCTACGGAGCGACGCCCGGCAAGCCGTCGTTCGCTAACAACTGCTTGCTCGCTCGCCGATTGGCCGAACGCGGCGTGCGATTCATTCAGCTTTGCCATCGCGATTGGGACCATCACGGCAACTTGCCCAAGGGGCTGCCCGTCAAGTGCACCGAAACGGATCGAGGAGCCGCCGCCCTGATCGTCGATCTCAAGCGTCGAGGCCTGCTTGATGAAACGCTCGTCATCTGGGGCGGCGAATTCGGTCGTACGTCGTACAGCCAAGGTGAAATCAAGCCCGACAGTTTTGGCCGCGATCATCACCCACGCTGTTACACCGTGTGGATGGCAGGAGGCGGAGTAAAGCGCGGCTACATCCACGGCGAGACCGACGATTTCGGATACAACATCGTCCGCGACCCAGTACACGTCCACGACCTGCACGCCACTCTACTACATTTGCTAGGCGTCGACCACAAACGCCTAATCTATCGCCACGAAGGCCGCGACTATCGCTTGACAGATGTGTTTGGCAACGTGGTCGAACAACTGATGGCATAAGTCGATCCGCACCAATGTGAAAGCGTCAGTCCTCAACTGTTCATGCGCCAGAATTCGGCAAACCGAATGTCATCGCGGTCCATTTGACGAAAATGGGTTCATAATCATTCGGGAGTGGAATGCGACGGTGCTGAAACAATTTCCGGTCGAGGTGCCAGATAAACTAGGACGAACCATGAAAGATCGAATTGCCGTTAACCCAGGAATCCATTTTGGGAAGCCCTGCGTGGCTGGCACGCGGATTCCGGTGCAGAGTGTCTTGGAGTTGGTCCGCGAAGGTCTTTCCTTTGTCGACATCATCCGCGATTACTACCCGGACCTGGAGCTAGCAGACGTTCGTGCGTGCATCCAGCACGCGATTGATGTGGTGGCCGCTGAGGACATCCACGTTGCGACGACGCCATGAAGTTTCTCGCCGACCAAGACGTCTACGCCATCACAATTGGCTTCCTGACCGGCCTGGGGCATGACGTGACTTCCTCCGCCCAACTCGGTTTGGCGCAAGCGAAGGATTCCGAGTTGCTTCGTGTCTCCCATGAGCAGGAACGGCTCTTTGTGACTCGCGACCGCGATTTCGGAGCGCTCGTTTTCGTCCAAGGCAGCGGACCCGGAGTCATCTATCTACGCCTGCTGCCTTCGACCCAAAACGCTGTACATGTCGAACTCGAACGTGTCTTGACGTTATACACCGAGCAAGAGTTGCAAGCGTCGTTTGTCGTCATCGAGCCAGGACGGCATCGCATCCGGAAGCTGGGACTGGGCGCCGGACCAAACGCCAATTCAATCGCAGAACCCGACTAGGAACAGGCCGGCGACTTGAGCGTGTCCAGAAATCAAGTTCGTTCGCGCCGGCCTATCCGCAGCGACCAGAACTGCACGACCCCGGTTGGTGCCTTGCCGATCTTCGAGCGTCTGGGCACAAGCGGCAAGCATTCAGACGAGACGCTGGGGCAGACCCCTTCTTGAGACTGCGGCACTGCTCGAAAATCAAATCCAGTTCTAACTTTAGAAGGCGAGGTCCGCAGTGTTTGCGTGGGTGATCTCTAGCCTACGGAAAGTTCTTTGTCGATGTCCCGAGCACCATGTAAGATTCTGACGATTTCGACCGCATTGGCGTGTTCGAGATAGAACACGAAGTGATTCGGAAATCCTTTCACGCGGCACGTTCGCAAACCGTGTAGTTCTGAAATATCAGAAAGAAACAACGCGCCGATACTCGGATATTCGGCGAGAAGTTTCAGAGTCACCTCTATGTTTTCCAAGAACCGGAGAGCGGCACCAGAGACTGTCTGTTGCAATATGATTGGCAATCTCTGCGGCTCGAATGCGCCACAGGATTCTGGCGGCCACCGTTGAACCTTAGTTTTGACGTTCGATCACACGTTGCCGGATTTCCTGCCATTCTTGAGAAGTCCACTCTTCCGCTGGCCCGCTTTTCAGGCCCTCGATGAACGATGCTTCAATATTGGATCGATTGTTCCTGGCGGCGTCTACGAGAGCAACGATATATTCATTAACGTCTAAAAACTGTCCTTGCTTAACTCGTCCTTCGACGAAGTCATGTAAGTCCTTTGGCAGTTCAATGGGTATCGTTGACATTCTTATTCCTCCGACGCACACGCCTTCGCTTCGCGCCTTGCAACTTGGTTTTCATGCAGAAATTATTTGCGGTTCGGTGCTTACCGCTTTTCTATTATACAAGCGAGTTTCCCAAGTGACATTGCGCATCGAAAGCCGGCGGACTACGGTGCCTGCCGATCAGCTTGCTCAAACAACCTTTGCAGGGAGAGCCGGAATCCCGGCAGCACTTCGCCTCCGTCTAGATGGCCGCTGGTTGGAATCGCGATTGACTGCTCGACGCTCGTGAACGCCGTTGCTGAGCGGCTCGCCGAGTCGATATACCACACGAGCCGGACTCCCGATTGAAAGTACGTTTGCAGCTTGGCATGCATCTCTTCCTTCGTATTGGTGTCCGACAACACCTCGACGACCAAATCGGGAATCAACGCGGGAATGGGCCGTCGGCGAACTTTCTCCGGCGGGAAACGGGACCAACTGATGAAAGATACATCGGGTATTTTCACAATACCGGGGAGAATTTGCAGCGAGCCATCCGCGCCAAGGACTTGCCCCAGATTGTTGCGTTCCAGGAATTGTAGAATCTTTCCGCTAATTAGGGTCGCCAATAACGACTCGTACCAGCCCATTGGTTTCTCGATCAGGATTCCGTCTTGCAATTCGCACAACACGCCTTCTTCTGCTTCGATGCGCAATACATCTTCCTCAGTCGCGAATCCAGGGGGCGGGTTTAGACGGATTCTCTCGGCGGGGACGTTTCCCAAGCGTGCTTGCAAATCGGAAAGTCGCCAATTTCCGGGAATCGCGAATTGCGGGATCAGTTGTAAGGGCTCGACAATGGTCGACATCTGAGAATCCTCTTGCCTCCATTATCCAAGTCATCGACTGAATTGCAACGGCTTTTGCATATGGGAACGCAGTGGAACGTCAACTTGCTCAGCCGAGCGAGTCGGACCGTCGCCCGCTGGGAGCAAACCGGCTGACATTTTTGCAGTGAAGAGTCTTGAGGCGCACTTGGCCCCGCTGATGATCGACAAATTGCGTGCGGTGAACTGAGTGCGTTGGGAGGCTGGCGATTGCTAGCGCAGGCATGGCCGCCGGTATTCAGACGGCGAGAACAGCCTTGACGCCTGAGGCGATAACTACGAATCTAATTGGCGGCGGTATTGCTCGGGCGTGTCAATATCGTCGGCGGCCAATTCGCCTGGAAAATCGATAAAGCTGACTGGATGCTCAAGAAGCAGTCGGTTGACGCCTTCGTCGTGCGGCAGGGCAAAAACCGCATTCGCGAACGCCCAAGGAAAAGAAACGGGATGGCCGCGCCTGTCTCCGTACCTGGGTAAGACAATTGACTGCGACTGGTCCACGTTTTGATCGGAGTTCGACAACGTGGCCGAGATGACCGTATCAATTGTCTTGCCACTGAGGGCCGGCAAATCGGCAGGCGCGACCAGCCAGCGATCGAATTGTTCGGGTGCGTACGTCATCGACAAGTGTTGCAGTCCACATTGAATTGACTCTTTCATATCGCGTGGATCGAATTGTGGACGTACAATTTCTACAGGCCAATTGACAGACTTGGTGATCAGATCGACATCGTCCTGCCGAACCACAATCACTACCCGCGTCACGAGACTTTTCGTCCAAGTAGCGAGCACTTGATCAATGACTGTCGCTTGATGCCATGGCAGCAGCAATTTATTTGTACCCATACGGCGACTATGGCCAGCGGCAGGAATGATAGCGAAGTTGCGCATGAAACGTACAATTTGCGTTCGGTTTCAAGGCAAACCGAAAATGAAATGATGGGAACGATAAAGCGATCAACCTCGGCAACGCAAAGAGCCAGTCATTGTGGCTGTGCGAGTCAAATTGCGATTAACAAATTCTATCCTGTGGCAAACTAATATGGCGTTTGATCTTCCAGAACATCTGCAAAAAGTGCAGGAGTTGATTGCTGAGCAGACTCCGTTTGTGATTGTGACCATGGTTGACGCGCGTGGCAGCGCTCCTCAGATCATAGGCGCCAAAGCGATTATTACATCTCACGGAATCGTGTCTGGTACAGTGGGAGGAGGAAAAGTCGAAGCTAAGACCATTCAGCATGCGCAAAGTATTTTAGCTGCAAGTGACGGGCGCACTTGCGATTTGTTGACTTGGAACTTGCAGACCGATGTCGGTATGACCTGCGGAGGCGAGGTCAAATTCTTCTACGAGGTATTTGTCCAGAACGATTGGAAACTGTCGATATTTGGTGCCGGCCACGTGGCTCAAACACTAATTCCGATGTTGTTGCAATTGCGCTGCTGGGTGACTTGCTTGGATCAACGCGTTCAGTGGCTCGATAAATTGCCCACTCATCCGCGACTGAAGACAATTTGTTCGGACGATCTAAAAGGGCAAGTTCAACATTTGGACGAACGGAGTTTTTTTATTTTGATGACTCAAGGTCACGCGACCGACCTGCCGGTATTGGCTGAAATCCTCACTACCCTGCGGCCGCCATTTGTCGGCGTCATCGGTAGTCTACAAAAAGCAAAAATTCTTCGCAGGAATTTGAAGGAATTGAGTGTATCCGGCGATCGAATTGAGTCGTTTTATTGCCCGATGGGCATGCCGATTGGAAATAACACGCCGCCAGAAATCTCGATCAGCATACTAGCGCAGTTAATTCAGCGACGCGATGCTCTGGGAATTATCCAGCACAAAACCAAGTCCTTTGAATACACGTCATGTGACACCAAGCAGGCGGAGCTCGGTTAACCTAACCCGTAGGGTGTTGAAAATCTGGTCTTGACACGGAAAATTATTCCTGCACATTTTTTGGGGCGATGGGATAAGCGCAAGTTGTGGTTGAACGAATTGGACAGGGAGGTGTCTATGTTGCGAGATTTGGTGTCGTCTCCGACCAGGTTGGCTAGATTCTTCAAAGATAGCAAAGACAAGTGGAAGGCTAAGTCGCTGGCCAATCAGCAACGAATTCGGGAACTCGATGTTCGAGTGCGTGACCTGGAGCGAAGTCGCGAGAAATGGAAACAGGAGGCTAAGCAGTCTCAATTTGAATTGGCTGCGCTGGCGCGGCAAGTTGTGTCTCGGCAGCCCGTCGTCAGTGTGCTCGACGTTGTGGGTGAGGGTGCTGGAAACTCCAGCCAGTCTAGCAGCACCACTCACGCAGAATGGATCTACACGCTGCGAACACTTCGATAAGCTGAGTTTATGGGGCCAAGATGTTATCGCATTCATGGATCGAGGCGACTTCAAGCAGATCGATCAACGTCACGTGTGGGAGGCGGGTGCACAAAGCTCACTGCCAAGCTTGCCGCCCGATGTCACCGCGCGACTGCAGCCGCTGTTGGATCAGTCGTTCGACAACTGTCCGCAGTTCACTGCCGCGATCATCCAGGCGTTGGCTCCTGAGCACGAGCCGTACTATACGGAAGTAGTGCGAGCGGCTGACGTTGGCCGCCGTCAGTTACTCGAGCGATTCGGCTGGATCGAGTCGTATCGTGTCGAGTTAAGCGAAGTGTATGTGCCGTTAGTGCGGCTGGGTTACCTAGTCTATTGTCGCCTTTCGCTCCGCGAAAGGACGCTTTTGCGGAGCAAAAGCCGACACTGTAACGCTGTCGTACTAACTAGCACGGTAGAATCTAATTCCAGAGGCTTGATTGGCGACATCATCGTCGGCATCGCGGTGCTTCGAATCTATTTAGGCGCAATACGGTTCAACGAACGTGGGATAAGCTTCCAGCTTGTCAATATCTTGTGCAAGCAATGGTGAAACTCCGCTACAGGTTGACAA
>SYJV01000446.1 GCA_005798335.1 Planctomycetaceae bacterium
GACGACGAACTGCTCGACGAACTGCTCGACGAACTGCTCGACGAACTGCTCGACGAACTGCTCGACGAACTGCTCGACGAACTGCTCGACGAACTGCTCGACGAACTCGAACTACTTGAGTCGCAGCAACACGGCATCGGCAGAGCAAAGCTACGAAACGCGGGATGTCCAAGAGTTGGAGTGCCAGAGCTGACCGAGTTCGTTGACAGATTGACGACATCGCCAACTGTTGGCGTGCTGAGTGTTGGAGTTCCGGGAGAGACTGAGACTGTTGCCAGTGCATGAACTTGCGTTAGTGTTGGCGAACCAACTAATGGCGATCCGGCTGAAACTGGATCGGATGCCAGCATCCCATCGAGCAAGATCGTTGGATTGCCAAGCGTTGGCGATTCGCTAGCGACCGAGTTGCTTGCCAGTGTATGCGATTGACTTAGCGCTGGCAGCGAAGCCGCTGGCGCCCCGCTTGACACTCCGGTCGACGCAAGTGCGTTGGTTTGAGCGATGACTGGCGAACCAACTAATGGCGATCCGGACGCGATGAAATTACTTGCCAGGGAATGTATTTGGCTAATCGTAGGATTATTGGTCGATGGCGATCCACTCGCTACTGGATTGCTCAACAGCGAACCATCCGTCGCTAGAGACGGATGGCTTACTGTTGGAGTTCCTGTCGACGATCCGTTTGCAGTGAGCGCATGTACTTGCGAAATTGTTGGTGAACTGACGGACGGCGAGGTTGTCGCAACTGAATTCGATGACAATCCATGCAACTGCGAGAGCGACGAGGCTCCGCAAGTCGGGCCACCAGTATTAACTCCGGTACTGATTAGCGAGTGTACTTGCGTTAGTGTTGGCGTACCCAGTGAAGGCGATCCGCTTGCAACCGAATTCGTTGCTAAGCTATGCACTTGCGAAATTACTGGCGTGCCAGTCGCCGGGGTCCCGCAAGTTGCTCCGTTTGTCGTCAGTGCATGATTCTGCGAAATAACCGGATTGCTGGCAGTTGGCGCTCCAGACGTAACTGGATTTGATACCAATCCTAGCGTGCCTCGAATGCAAATTGTCACTGCTGCCCAATTAGCATTATCAGACAATGAGTGTTGTCCAGGATCCTCCGTCGCAGCGGTCAGTTGCCTGGCTGATGACGCGACACCTTGGCCGTCGGCATCGGCAAATCGTGATGTGTGTTGCGCGCTGTAATTTGCTGGATATGAGGAATGTGACTTGTTGCCACTCCAGTGGACCGATTCGATCCACAAATGATTACCGCTACCGTATGAAGGCGTATTGCTTGGCGCATCAGGTGTATCGGTGTTGCTGGATGCGGCTTCAGCCTCGACGTCATTCAGGTCGTTCGTCCAGTCTGTCACCCGGCGAATCGACCATGCCATGTGGCCGTCAACACCCAATGAAGCAAATGGGATCGTAATTACGCTTGCGGCGACATCGGCTGACGTAGCAACCTTTGCCCATGCTTCAACGATCGCGGCATTGGACGCCGTGGTATTAGCCTTCAGGTCCCAACCCAACATCGACGTGCCACCAAGCGAACCGTCAGAGCTGACAGTCAATGTCAGCAAATCACCCACGGACAGTCCGCTTGGTTTCGCCGCGTCATGAGAATTTGCGATCGAGGTGGAATGCCCGGCGACGCTTGATGCGATATTTGCCATGTGACGACCTCGCTAACAAGTTACGCCAGCCGTCCAAGTACCGCCAATCGCGACGCAATCGGCCTGCGTCGAGTTGATGCAGTCACCCGAAGTTTCGCAGCGACCGATCGGGGCTACTGGCGGAGTCGGTGCCGATCCACACGGGCCATCGGTCGCGTAGAACCTATCCTCCACTGTGTAGGTCATATACCCTCGATCGCCATAGGATTGATAACCGTAAATATTCAGCGGATCTCGCACTACAACCTTCATTCCGCTCGATACGCCGTCCATTGATTTTCGTAGCGCAATCGCCAATCCACCATACCATTCCGTGAGCAGGGTGTACTGGAAATGTCGCTCGCATCGGTCGAGAAACTCCCAGCGTGTGTTGCGAGAACTGTAGTGGATTGGGACGACTTCACCCTGGAATGTCTGTTGAGTTGATACGTTCGCGTAAATCACATTGCCAATGGCAGTCGAGAGCGTTCCCGTGGCGTTTTTTGCAACATCAGCCACGACGGTTCCATACAGGTAATCGCCACCGCTACAATCAAATTTGCCATTGACGAGTACGACAGACGGCAAAAAAACAGACGGCAATTCGTGCACGCGACTGCCGAAGAAATACTTTCCTGGTTCCGTCTCGTACAACTCGATCGACATGTAATCATCGAATCCAGTCGGTACATATGAAACTGGCCCAGCAAACGAATATTGACCGCCACTTGGCAGCCATCCATTTACGATTTCTTTCAGATAGGTTACGAAATCGTCCGTTGCAGGTGAGCTAGCCAGATCGGCTCGCCACGAACACCAGATCGGCCAAGTGAAGGAATGACCCTGGCTGCCGCTGCCGTCTGGCAATGTCTTTGTGAATTTGACATGCCTCTTTTCGTTATTCCGACAGTAGACATCAATTGAAGTCGGTCGAGTTGCGAGCCCAGTTGTTCCGCCAGCCAGTAACGAGCTCTTGCTCAGCGCAGCGCCGCGTAGCGACAAACTCGACGTAAATCCGCGAACCCAAGCGGTATTAGTTGTCGGCAAAAAAGTGAATCGCGAACCGATGGATAGGGTTGCGATATCCATGACTTTTGCGGCTGGCTGATGCGAGAATTTCCATAGTCTTTCGTCTGGTGAACCCAAGCGAGAATCAACGGTCCAGCTCAGCGATTCACCCAAGGCGGTCGACACATCATCCAGCAGTTGCGACCACGTTGGTAATGTTGTGTGACTCGAGGTGAACATGATTCTCTGCCACTGATACCGTCTGTCCACCAACGGCAGTAGCCATAAATCGACTCCGTGACCAGTGACGCGATATGGTGCCAATGGGTACATTGTCGCTTGAAAGATTTCTTCGCCCGCGATTCTCAATTGAATTGGATATAGATCGCCGCCCCAGTTCGAGGGCACATCGGTTAACATCGCTTGTGGCGGAGCGGCATCTTCAGGAGCATTAAAGCCCCAAGAAATCTTGGCGATCTGTTTCATCGTCTGCCAATCTACGGCGTACAGCGCCCGCGCATATCGACTGGCTCCCGACGGCCATTGCAACTCGCCAACGCGGATTTTGGGCAGAGGAGGATAGGGCGGTTGCAGATAGTCAGGAGCGTTATCGCAATTGAGGGGATTCCCTGGCAGGACATCTTGAATCCAACGCGAGAACTGATTGTGCTCAACTGGCAGTCGCGTTTCCAAAAACTCTCGCAGTTGAAACTGCCAATCAATCAATACTGGCAATTCGGAAATCGTAATCGAGCCGAGTTCCATTGCGTTAGTCGCCTGCTTTGCTCAGTGGATTAATGGTCAGGATTGGATCGGCATACAAATCCCAGTCCCACGTCACCGAAAATGTGATTTGCATACCAATCCAGCCAGGAAACCCAGGTACGTCCATCGGGCCAGTAGCACGGATCGGTGCAATTTGATTGCGACATAAAGGTATGCCATCTTTGGACGGCTCCCAAGCTTGAGATCCAAATTGATGATTTTGGTTGTAATCCTGGTCAACGATTTTTTGCAATTGAACTGACAGCAAGCTGAGCACGGTTCGCTTCAGCGAAATCAATCCAGGTCGAGAAACATTGTCGGTATCTTTCTCGCCCATTCGACCTCGCCACCAGCGGCCGAGCAGCGCCGATTCCTTTCTTCCAGGGCGGTCGCGTCGATGATTGACGAATATTCCAACAATGACCGAACCATCTTCTGTGGCCGTCGCGTGGGACCACAGTTCAGTTGGAAATGAACCAGCACCGGGTGAAATCGTCAAGCAAAATGCACCACCTGGCATTTGCTCTGGAATTGGTTGGTCTGAGATAACCACATTTTGGTTATTCAGCAACGGATGCTCAGTCAATCGACTGGCGAAGTTAAGCAAAATGTCGGCTTGATCGGCTCGATTTCGTTTTGTCGGTTGATTGATGATTGGCATGGACAAATCCTACACCAATCCACAAAATCAAGCCACAGAAGTGATATTGACATACCAGCATTCAGTCGCCGATTTTTGGCATCCATCCACGATATAACTTCGCGTCTGCTTCTTCAAAGAAATGAGCACATTGGGGACAACGAAATTTTGAAATTTCGAACAGCGGAGGGATTCTACACACCATTTCGCAAGTCGGGCAAGTTACAATTCGTCCTCGTTTTTTCGGCGCCGTCGTTTGGATACTTGGATGAATTACCCAAGGACACCAGTCAATTTGTTCATCGATCGCAATAATTGGCGGAGGCGGCAACTGCCAAGTTTCCGGCTCTCGAAAGTCGCCTTCGTCGAGATTGGTTAGCAATCCGCCGTTGGCGCGGCGATTCCAAAGATGGATCGCCAATCCTTCGATCTGAATAGCTTCCTGGCTCGATTCGCAAATTGCGAGCACGGCGTAGAGTTCAAATCGTTTCGCAGCTCGCAACTCTGCGATGATCAGTTCTTTTTCATCTCTCGGCATTTCCGGCGGATTGCGATTGATGAATGCCGCATGTTGGCACATTCGTTGTGCCTTACCTTTGCCTATGTAGAAAGGCAATCCAGTCGGGTAGCAAACAGCATACACATAAGACTTCTGCTTGACACAAAAGCTCCACCATCGAGCCTGCTCGTAGTCGAGCAGAATCAAATGCGGCAAATCATTTGGCACGCGAAACGGTTTGTTATTGTCTTCACTGATTCCATACAGTTCACCGCAGCTCGAGCACGTAAACGGCGGAAAAAGCAAGCACTGCTTGCGAGGCGACAGCATTTCTATTTGGCAATGCGGACAATTTACGATCAGCGTAGCATTCATGGCGAAATTCTATTCGACGCCCCTTGGCACTAAAATGGCACCACGCGGGCCATAATCCGACTACTTTTCCACCGTTTAATCACGATCTGTTTTTAAAAAACCCAACAAAAACAACGTTTTTTATCACTCAAATAACTTTCGGGACGTAGAGTCCGCAGGTTCAAATCCTGTCACCCCTACTTGAAAAAACAACGTTTTTCATCTTCAATCGTAGGACTGTGCAGAGTTTAGTGCAGAGAAAGGGTGCCACCTGAGCCACCAGGTGACACCCCGTGCGAGTCTTCCAACCCGCAGATGTTTCAACATTTTTTGGGAGACTCAAAACATGCGCCAACCGAAGCCGTTCTTTCGTTCGCAAACCCGCTGCTGGTACGTGCAGTTGGGAAAGAAGCAGATCAATCTCGGGACCGACGAAAAGGCGGCCTGGGAAAAGTACCATGAATTGATGCTGCGTCGTCACGACGTTTCTGACAGCATCTCGACTGTGGTCATCCTTCTCGACGAATACTTAGAATGGGTTAGCAAGAAACTCAAACCAGGGACCTATGAGAAGTCCAAACATTATCTCTCGCTCTTCTCCAAGCACATCGGTGCCAAGCTGAGAATCGATCAAATGAATGCCCGCATGGTCACGCAGTGGACCGATACACATGCGGATTGGAAACCCAACACAGTCAACGATGCCATGTCGATTGTGCAAGCGGCGTTCAATTGGGGTGTTAGGCAGCAGCTCATCGCTCGTAATCCGGTACTCCACATTCCTGACAAACCAGGACGACAGCGCCGCGAGATCGTCTATTCGACTGACGACTGGAAATCGATTCGAGCACAGGTAAAAGACAAATTTGGCGAATTCCTGGACTTCATGTGGGAGACCGGATGTCGACCACTTGAAGCGAGATCGTTCGAAGCCAGACACGTGGACTTGAAAAACAATCTGATTCATTTCCCTCCAACCGAGTCGAAAGGAGAACTGCGAGATCGCATCATCTACTTGACCACCGCCTCGCGCGCCATCGTAGAGCGGAACATTCACCGAACTGGTCCCTTGCTTGTCAACGTTCGCGGGAAGCCGTGGACGAAGAACGCGATCAACAGTCGCTTTCAACGATTGAAGAGGAAAATGGGGCGGCCAATGTGCGCATATGCCATCCGGCATAGCTTTGCGACCGAAGGGCTAAAAGCTGGGTTCGACAGTATTACGCTGGCACAACTGATGGGGCATGCCGACAACACGATGATTTCGCGGACATATTCCCATTTGGCTCGAAACCCTGCCTATCTCCGCGAACAGGCTCTAAAACTCAAAGGTTGATGTGCCGTAGTCGATTCGTGCGTGGGGCAGTTTTTCCAGAAACCTGCTTGCATTGTTCGAGATACTCGTTGACATGTTCCACGGTAACTCGCACACATCGCCCAATGCGGTAGGACTTAAGTTCGCCGCGTTGGATCAGCCCATAGACCATGGAAACGGAAACATGCAGTTGCTTTGCAACTTCTTTGACATCCAACATTTCAATTTCTCACATCACTTTGATCGACACCTATTTCAACTGGCAACAACCCATGTTCGCGGTAGCGTTGTAGTTCATCTGCTGATATTTCCCATTCGAGTTTGTCGCCGCGTCCGAGCGGGCGTTTGTGTGCGGTAAGCCTGCCGGACCGGCACCAGCCACGGATGGTGGCTGGTTTCCGGTCGATGAGTCGGGCAAGCTCGTTGGGCGAGTACCACTCTTGGCGCGGTTGCTCTACTTGCAAACGGTCCAGAATCTGACGCTGCATTTCCAGGATCTGCCGCAACAATGCGCCCTGCGGTTCAAACGGTGTGATACTCATCGTCGAATCTCCGCTATGGTTCGTAGTCAGGCTCGAACTCTTTGGTTGCTGCTTTTTCAGGAGCAGTCGCGGTCATGTTTTCCTTGCCTGGCTCCTCCTTTTCTGCTGGGTCGAGTCCTTTGCCGTGAACGCCGAACTCTTGCGAGATCTGCATTTGAGTCGGGTTGCCAATCGTACCGGTGGTCTCGACAGGTGAGATTGAATCCGGAAAGGCTTTCAGCCCCTGAGCTAGCTCGCTCGCGCCTTGGCGGCCCGTGGCTTTCAGCGTGGGTTTCAAATCCGTTTCCCATGCCTCGCGAATCTTGGCTCTCAGGCTCGTATCCGCATTCGGGTCTGGTTGATTCTTGTTCACACTCATTACAATCCTCCTCGCTTGCGTCCAAAGAAACGGTTATAGGTTTCGATCGCTCGGGCCTGCTCCCTTTGCGCTTTGTGGATGCGTTTGGCTCGCACGTAGTCGCGCCTGGAAAGATAAATCCAGTCGAACAGACACGCCAATGCACCGAACAAAATGAACAATCCTAAGCTTTCGTTGATCTGTGCGACCCCATATCCAAACATCAGCAATACTCCTGGTTCAACAAGACTCTTGGCAGTTCTTTCGCTAATCGGCAGTACGTCGCAAACGAGCGGCCAGCCGCTGTATCGCGAATGCAATGTTTCACCAAACAAGACTTGCGGCGAGTGGCTGCGATGCCACAACGCTAACATGACAAATGCGGCCATCATTACGGAAAGTGGCACAGTCTGATCCGGCGGAACCGAGACGAGGGCCCAGAAGCTTAAGACCAGCAAACCGCTCATGCCCCAGTGGTTGAAGAAGTCTCGGCCAAAGCTTCGTCTGGTGAAGGCGTACATCATGGCTGCCCAGGCGTGGACGACGTATCTTCCCAGCCATAACAGCGATTCAAAGGACTCATATGCGGGTGTCGTAGTTGGCTGCGTCGAGGGCAAACCATCCTTACTGTTGAGATCTAGCACGTTAAACTCCTTGATCAAAGACAACTTTTAAATAGGTTTCGTTTGAGCCATGCCACACGCGACCGCTGCTGAAGACGATCGCTTCGGTCTTCATGCGAGGCGGGCCAGCTCGCAACAGCGACGTGAATTCGTGCGGCAAGACGGCGTATTCGAAGGCTTCGCTGTTCGAGGTCGTGAAGCCGGGTTCCTCGGGAAAGATCTCGAGCATGCGGTAGGGGGCATGATTAACGGAACTGGAACTCAGCCACATCCGCCTGCGACCGATTAAGTCCGCCGCCCATTGATTGGTCATCGGGCAACTATTGGCGTGAAAAATCTTGGTCCCCGCCAATCCGAGAATAGCATCGCAAGCCGCCCTTCCGGATTCGTCAGCACCGAGCGTGGCGTAGATCGAGGCGATCGATTGTGTCATCCACAAATTAACGACTTTGCTCTCTCGACTGACGCTTGCGAAACGGAAATCCTCGGCGGTCACCAATTCCTGGAATTCATCTGCCACCAGGAAAAGAGGAAGCTGTTGGTCCGGTGTCCGCTGTTGCACAATTTGCTGAAAGGCGTGCTTGAAAATTGTCTGACCGACCATGCCAACGGCTCCGTGTGTGGCAACTGGTAGGTCGATGACGATGATTTTGCCGTCAAAGCAAGCTGCTGGCGTGACATTGGTGCCGCGACCAAACATCCAGTGCAACGAACCACGAGAGAAGAGGTCTAGGATGCCGTACAGGCCCGCTTCGAATACGCTGCGTGTCCGCCGGGCAATCGCAGGGAACTCTTGCAGAAAGTAGGCCTCAATCTGGTTCAAGTCGTGTTGTGCCAACGGATCTTGGCAACGCGTTCGAGCTAGCGGCAATAGTTGGCAGATCAGCGACTGATTCTTCCATGCGTCATCGTTTGCATGTTCCAGTGTCCGTGGAACATCGCGCATGACCTCCAGCATGTGCTCGACAGATACACTGTTCGTCGCATAGACAATCAGCGAACTGACGTTGCGAGCCAGCTTGCGGATGCCTTGCGCCCAGAAGGCTTCTTGGCCTGGCCCGGCTTTCATGCCGGTCGCCCGCTCCGCGACTCGCATAGCAACATCTAGTGCAGTCACCAAATTTTCAACTGCTCGACCTCTTCGTCCCTGAATTTCAAGCAGATAGCCCAAGAAGTTAAACTGCCAATCCGAGTGATCGTTGATGACAATCAGATCGTCGGCTCGTCCGGCTCGTTCACAAATCCGTCGAATGCGAGCCGCATCACCAGCCTTGGCTGTTAGCACCAGCCCACCCAGTCCCATAAACATCATTGCAAACAGGATCGCATATCCCGATCCCGTTGTCTTGCCCGATCCCACGCCTCCGAATATGGCGAAATTTTCGAAGGCCATCCCGAGTGTGATCTTATCCTTTCCAAAGCTCAGCACCGGCATAGTCAGGTCCCACCGGTTGCGAGCACACTTTCGTCGTAGAAAGCGAAACATCACGCACCTCCATTCGCGATGATTTTTGAACGGTCGTGCAGAATTAACAACAGAATCGCATATGCGCTACCGGTAGTCCTACCAGACCCTACGCCTCCGAAAATGGCAGAATTATCGAAGTCCGTCTCTGTGCCGGTCTCTTCGTTTCCCGAGCTTGTTACTTCCGTGGTAAATCCAAGTGGGTTGCGAACGTTTTTTTGTGGTCGTTGGCTAGTCATCACGCACCCCCATTCGCGTTGGATTTCGAACGGTCGCGCAAAATCGACGAAAGCGTCGCCAGGTCGAGACTTTGCGAACGTGCTCGACGGCACTCGCGGACCAACGTCTGCAGCACTTCCAACAGGTCGTCGATGGTCATTTTGGCTTTGCCCACCATGTTCATCGTGGCCGTTGGAGTTTCCAACGTCACGCGCCGCAGTGGCTTGTCCGAACTCTTTCTCTTCCGGGTCTTGCTTTCGAGCTGCTCGCGATCGAGTTGGCCGCTAACCAGTGACTCGACAGATCGCAACTGATCTTCAAGCGTCATGCGTGCCAACAAAGCAGCCTTTGCCAACCCGATTTTTCGCTCGCGAATCAATTGCTTGATAATGTCGGGCAGGCTATCGATCGACAGTACGTTTGAAACGTAGGTCTTGCTCTTGGAAACCGTTTGCGCTAACTCGGTCGCATTGATTTGCAAACGCTGCATCAGTTCCGTGTAGGCGTTGCACAACTCTACTGGATTCAAGTCCAGCCGATGTGCGTTTGCCAAGAATTGATGCAGGTACAATTCGGCGGGATCGGGTTTGTGGTCCATGACCATTGCCAACAGAATTGCCAGCCATTATCAACGGAAGTAAGCTAGACATGAATCGAAACCGTTACTCGGAATAATTCATGCCACAGAAGCCAGTCAAAAATGGTCGACATTCAACTCTTGAGTTGCTTGAGACTCGTTGGAACTGTTCTGGCGTTTTGCACAATGAAGCATTGCCATGCGATGTCGACCTATCAGGGCTTGTAGAGCCCTTGGACGCGTTGATCATCGTAAACGTACTTAATCGCGGGCAGAGTGGCAACGCTGATGATCAATCCGAGCGTGAACGTTTCTTGCTCGATGTGAGTAACGATCAGTTTGTAACTCCCATTGATGTGCTTCTGGTCATTAACGCACTCAACCGGGCATCCAACACGCATGTTGTGATCGTAAACGCAACTCCCGAGAGTGACCCAAATGGTAATGGCGTGTTCTTGGTGGACGACGTGAGTTTTGCCGGTCAAACAAGCCCCAATTCTCGGCTGACCGTGTCCTTACACGCAGGCAATTCCATGTTCGGCCCCCAGATCGTCAATGCAGACGGTGATGGACGTTTTACTTTTACATCCAAACTTCCAAAAGGAATCAGTACGCAGGTTGTTTCGGTTCGCGACGAAATTGGGCGAATCGCCGTTCAGACTCAAGAATTGCGTGCTGGCGACACATTGGCCGATTGGAATTTAGCAGCTTTGAACGTGGTCCGCGATTGGACAGGACTTTCCAACGATCCCTATAGGAATCGCATTGTTCCATCGCAGCCGCCCATCGTTGCAAAAAATCTGGCCATGATCCATGCCGCCATGTTTGATGCGATCAATGCCTTCGATCGGAAATACACTCCGTTTGCATCGATCCCAGATGCAGCCAGCGCCGCTTCTCCAGTCGCTGCCGCCGCCATAGCTGCGCACCGTGTGGCATCAGCCCTGTATTCAGATTCCGATGAATTGGCTGTGTGGCAAGCTACACTTCGTGAGAGCTTGCAGACTATCAGCGATAGTCGAAAAATTGACTTAGCAATTCCAATTGGAATGCAAGCGGCAGACGCAGTCCTGCTCAACAGGAATGATGATGGAAGTAGATCGTCTTCGGATTTCTCCGCAAAGAATGAACCAGGCCACTGGAACCGCACGTTTCCCGACTACTTGCCTCCATTGTTGCCCCAATGGCCTGCGGTACTGCCGTTTGCGGTTTCTGATGTAGATCAATTTCGTCCCGCCCCTCCGCCAACTCTCGATAGCCCGGAATACGCCCACGCCGTCGACGAAGTAATGCGATTAGGCGGACTGACGTCGGACCAACGAACGGAAGAACAGCGAGCGATTGCGGTATTCTGGGCAGATGGAGCAGGAACTGCCACACCGCCAGGACACTGGAATCGCATCGCCACGGACGTAATTGTCAAAGAGTCACTCAGTCTCGTCGATAGTGCTCGTACCTACGCGCTTCTAAACGTGGCGCTAGCAGATGCCGGAATCGCTGCTTGGGGAGCAAAATACTTCTACGACATCTGGCGTCCAATTGATGCCATACGGATGGCCGACCTTGATGGCAATATTCTGACCGTGTCTGAATCAAATTGGATACCTCTTCTCAAGACGCCGCCTTTCCCAAGCTATGTGTCTGGTCATAGCACCTTTAGCCAAGCGGCAGCTACTGTGCTGGCAGGCTTATTCGGCGATCAATATGCGTTCACTTCCAGCACCGATGGACACACGGGATTGTCCCAACGACCGATTGCCACGTCAATCGTTGTCACTCGACACTTTATAAGCTTCGCTCAAGCTGCGCTTGAAGCTGGAGTAAGCCGCGTCTACGGGGGAATCCACTTCACCTTTGACAACACCGCTGGACTGGATCTTGGCAAGCGAATTGGAGAAGAATCGCTTGCAATGATGTTCAAGAAACGTTGATTGAGACGGTATTCCATGGACACATGTCAAAACATCGCTACTGAATTCGAAGGCTGGTAATAACTGCTTCGTCAGCAATCGCAGCCATCGCTGTTGGTCGGCTGGCTTCTTTGAGTTCGGCGATGCGGTTTTGCTTTAGGTACCGATAGCAACGCTCGAGGTTGGCACCTTCGAGTGTAAATTTGCGAGCGGCAGTGCGAATTTGAAAGCCTTTGGCTGGATCCTGGGTTTCGATTTCCTTAATGTCGATGTACGGAATTGCGAGTCGATAGCCGTCGGCACGGTGAAATTCGAGCATCAACTCCGCTTTGGTCCCGACCATACCATAGGAGACGGCCTGGTATTCGTCGTCGTCAGTCTTGGCATCGGCAGGCGGGGAGAATTTGCGGACGCTGCTTTGTGTGGCGAAGGCTCTCAGGCCTCTGTATTACCCACAATTTTTTCGTTGAGCATCGGCACCTCGGGCGATAAGCATGAGCTTTTCAAAGCCACGCCAGAGGGTAATCCAGCCGGGCTCGCCGTCGGACTTGCGTCCTAGGTGACCGCCTAGGCCAGCTA
>SYJV01000447.1 GCA_005798335.1 Planctomycetaceae bacterium
GGAGGGCATTACAATTCTCGCCATCGAGGGCGAAAAACATGAGTTTTTCGCATGGCTCGAGCAGATTTTCAAAAATCTCGGCTCGTGTCAATAGGCAATTTACGCACGCGGGCCATGCCAAGGCCTCGGCAGTGCCATTCGCTCCTGACCCCTTTTATTTTTCCAAACCGTCACGACAACGCAATCCGTCATCGCGATTCAAGCATTACGCATTGGAACATTCACTAAGGTTCCGCCGGGCTTGAAGCATCACTACTTCGGTAACGTCGCTTGCCCGGCGGTTTCAGTCTGGGATTGTAACACCAGCTTCTCGCAGTTCATCGAGCTGCTTCATCAATGTATCCCGCTTCTTCTTCGGAGCATTCATCGGAACAACGAACACTCGATCGGCTTCGCCATCCGAAAGGAACATGTCGATCATGAACGGCCATAGCTCGTTCGAAGGGCTCACCTTATCGCGCCAGCCATCATCTAACGCTCGTTCTCTCGTTACGACAACTTGTGACTCGGGATTTCGCAACACCAACGATGACGGAATCCCTCGAATTTCAAACTCTTTGAATTTCGCTTCGCGAATATCCAAAGCCCAAACACCCTCGGAGTAGTACAGTTCGCGGAACTGATCGAACGGGGTTTGTGTCTTGGCTGAATGATCGACCGCGTCAACGACAAGATTCAACTTGAACTTACCTAGACTTCCCCGAAGTGTAACTCGCCGAAACAAGGCACCCCAAAGCAACACTAGGTCGTTTGTCTCAAGCCCTGAAACTGAAACGTCTTCGAAGATAGCTGGTCCACAATGACAGCCGTTCAATCTGCAGTTCATCAACTCTACATTTCGAACAGTCGTTCTTGCTTCGATCGACTTCGTGAGGGATAGCCCCCCATTGTTGAATTCGCAGTTCTCGAAACGTAGATTCTCGATACAGCCGACTCCACCTCGATCGATCTTCGAATAAAAAGTCTCGTTTGCAAACTCAATCATTTCGGAAACACCAATCCTTGAGTAAGGCCAGGATGCGTCACATAATTTGTTGCAGGCCCATACGAACGCTTCAAGTGGTTGGGAATGGACTTGAGCGTCGTAATGTCAATCAAATGCAGGTTGTATCCTTCGTACCCGAAGAAGTCAGGAGTAGCACGGAACGGACGGGACTGATGCTGAAGGATGCTGCTCAACATCGTATCCTTCTTCACAATATCCGCAGCCAAACGTTCGACAGCTTTGCCGTAGCTTGCATCAGCTAGATTCGTTCCCTGAACGAGATGCCGATAACTGCCAGCGCTCATCAAGTTTCTTGCAATCGACGGATTCTGAGCAAGATCGCTGACCGCTTGATTGGTTACGTTCTGCAGCACCCGTACAGGATCGGGCGTAAAGTGCGGGTTCAGAATGTTGAGTTGCGGTTTCGCTGCACTAACTGGGGCTAGATTATCGACGTTGCTCCCCAATCTTGCAAGGCTTCGAATACTGCCTGTTCCGATTAATCCTGGGAGGACGTCGTAACCGAACGCTGCCCAATCAGCGCCAGGTCCGTTTCCGAACGCATGCGCGAGGCCAGCTCCCAAGCTGTAATGACTCTCATTGGTGTACATCTCCTTCAGACCGGTTCCCATCTGATCTCCGGCCCACGCGGCTAACGGCACGCCAACCGCTGCACCGACAATTGTCTCGGTGAGGCCCATCGCAACGGCGGCACTTATCGCTCCTCCAATAATGCGTAGAGCTCCTGATGCACGCGGCGGCAAAATGAAATCTGCGTCAGTCAAATAATCGGACCGCAAAGAATCATTGAAATACTGCATCAGGTCAGTTGACTGCCAGATCGCTGCCGGATTGTCTCTAATGTAGTCGTCGACCGTATATGGGATTGGCAAATAGTGGGTTCGGCCACGTTCTTGCTCGAGCCCGCGCTCTAGTGGCGTCAGAGGAGTGAATTGAATGCTAGGGTCGATATAGATTCGAGTGCCGTTCGACGGTTCCTGAAGTCCACTCGGATCCGTTCCCATGTGCGGATGATTGTTGGCTAGCGCGTAAAAATTGGTTTGGCGGCTGGCGAAGCGGATGGGGTCTTGGGAGGTGAAGCGGGCTTGGTGGGTGGAAAAGTTGCGGTTGCGGAATTCGGCTTGGCCGGTTTGCTTGTTTTGGGGATGGGCTTGGTAACCGAAATTGCCGGGAGTGCCGGTCGATTGAATCTCTTTGCCAAAGGCGGTGCGTTCGACTTTGCTGACGATGGTGGGGGCTCCATTGGAATCGGAACCCTGGACAGCATTGATCGAACCCAAATAGTCGGCGAGCGGCCACGTCAGATTCAGCTTCGGCGGCGCGACGCTGTAGTCCCAACGATCCTCGGCCAGCACCATATCCACCGCTGCTCCGTGCAACGCTGTCATGGTGATCCGCTCGCTGCCGGTGGGACTGGTCGGGGTGATCTCTTCCAGCTCCATCACCAGCGAATACATTTCGAATCCGTCGTAGATCGCATGCTTGTGCTTGATGGGTACGCCAGTAGGACCTAACAGAATCGTCTCGACATTGCGGTCAGCAGCATCGTAGCGATACAGTTCCTCCCACTGCAACACGCCATTGACAAAGCCTCTGGCAGACTTCATCTTCCCACGGTGGTTCCACTGGAATTCTTCGTACGAATTGCTTGGCGGCGAAGTACCTTGCGTCTTCCTGGTCAGCGAGCCGTTACCGTCGTATTGGTAACTGAACAAGACATCGCTGAGCAAGCGATCATCGGCGCCGATGTTGTAGGGCGAAGGGCCTTGAGTACCGTTAAGGATGCCGGGGTTCCCATAGATATCCCAGCCATGCGGAGCGTCATGCAACGTGGCGCCATTGGACGTGGTGGTTTCACGTTTGAGCTGCAAATCATTGTAAGTATCGAACACCGTCGTGACGCTTGGATCGTTGCCGGTGGCCACAGAAGTACACCGAATGATCACGGAATAGGAATCATTTGGAACTGAATATACATTGACGTCCAATTTAATAGATGTGGCGTATAAGAAGAAAAGAGTGCCCATCCTACAATTCGCATAGACCCAGCAGTCAAGCGGGTGATTGAAAGAAGCGCGTAGGCAAGGAGAGTAGAGCTCATTGCCTACGGCTGCGCGTTGATGCTAAACGAATGGCGTTTTGACAACTACTGTTTATCGGATATGCAGTATAGAGCTGCGTTGGAGCGGACGAAGATTTCGCCGTCGCTGATTGCTGGTGTTCCGTCAAAGCCGCTGGTGTCGGTGGAAAGATCGTTGGTGGACAAAAGATTGTATTCCGGCTTGGCGTCGACGACGTAGAATTTCCCGGATTTACTGGTGTAATATAGCTTGCCAGCAGCGATTACTGGCGAGGGATAGTCGTCACCCATGCCGCGTCCGCCGCCACCGAAGCCGCCGCGACCGCCTGGCCCTCGTCCGCCAAAGCCACCTGGGCCTGGTCCACCGCCACCGGCGGCATCTTCCGCGACTGCTTCGCCGGACGCCAGCCGACGCTCATAAACTCTTTCGCCAGTTTTGGCGTTATAGCAACTTGCGACGCCACGATTCACTGAATAGATATGGCCTTCGAATACGACTGGCGTGGGAAAACGTCCCGCAGCGCGGCTTTCCCAAACGACCTGTTTGGCAACGTCCCCTTTGCCACCGGCGCGAACTGCGATGGCGTTTCCTCCGCGACCGCCAAATGTGTAAACGATCCCATCGGCGGTTACCGTACTGGACGAAGTCGACTCGTCTTCGCCACCTTTGGAGAACCACTTCAGTTTTCCGTTGGCGGGATTGAAGCCCCACAACTCGAAAGGAACTCCTAGGACGATTTCGTCCCCGCCTGCGCTCGATGCAATTACGGGTGTGGCCCACGAATTCGACATGCCGTCGGCCTGAGCTCGCCATTTTTCTTCGCCGGTATTTTTGTCGAGTGCGACTAACGCGGAGGCTTCGTCGGAAGCATTGACGATAACAAGATCACCGTGCACGATTGGGCTGGCTGCGGATCCCCAGCGCATTCGACCGGACTCTTTACCGACGCTTTTCTTCCAAAGTTGCTTGCCATCCAAATCAAACGCGATCACGCCTGACTTGCCGAAGAAAGCGAATACACGTTGCCCGTCGCTGGCAGGAGTATGGCTCGCATAACCATGGGATGGTACGCCAGCGCCTGCGTAGGGATCCTCGGGCATTTCGACTGGCAAAGTGGCTTGCCATAACTCGGTTCCACTTGCTCGATCAAAACACAGTAAATGTCGTTTCAGATCATCGAGCTTTCCGTCCTCATCACGGCTCAATCCGTAACCCGAATAACATGTCACCAATACGCGATTTCCCACGACGATCGGGCTCGAAACGCCTCGTCCGGGCAAGTCCTTTTTCCAGCGAATATTTTTGTCACTACTCCATTGCATCGGAGCGGGAGTGGAATCGCCACTGATACCCGATCCGTTCGGCCCACGGAATCGCGGCCAATCTGCGCCACACGCCAGCGGCGCGACAGCGGCCAACGCCATTCCGAAATGGACAGCTAGGCTCAATAATTTCATGCTTGATCTCCACAAATCGAATAGGGATTTTGAAAAGGTCATTGCTGGTAGAACCCAACAAAGCCAATTCAGTTTCGCGAACGTGACCAAAATACCGGAAACTTACCTCCGGGACCCTCGTTCCCAAGCTCTGGTCAGAGGCACGCCAGTCCTAGAAGCTCCGCTTCTTGACAGTGGCGTTAGACAGCGGTGGTTATCTCGATGGAGTGGGCTGAGAGCATAAGGTGGGCTGGGAATTACTGTGGGAAGTGAATTAAGTAGCGGGCAGAGAACCAGAGCTTCTAGGACGTGCGTTCCCAAGCCAGAGCTTGGGAACGAGTGCCAATAAGGGGCGTTTCCGCTGCCGAGCATCTGATGCGATCGCGCCAAATTTAGGGCTCGACTTAACAATTCTCACAGGATCTCCCATGTTATCGTCGGTCCATTTACAATGCGCAGGGCCTTTCTAAGGCGAGCGGCAGATGGGAATTTACCAAGGCCTAAGCGAATACAAGCCCGATGCGCAAGCGAGTGCGTCAATCCTGGCATACACTCGCTTGCGCTTCGGGCTTGTATTGGTAAGAAACTATCTGCCGCTCGCCTAATAACTTCTGCAGCAGATTGCGACGTGAGAAGAACCAATGAGACAATTTGTGGGTGCGTGCGTCATTTTACTCTTTCCAGCTATTGGCTTTACCCAGCAAGAGTTTCCTGAGATCTTCAATTCTCAAGCCGCTGGCGAGCATCCTCCCGCGCCAACCGAGATGCTCGAATTGATCGAATTGCCGAGAGGATTCAAGGCGACTCTTTTTGCGGCCGAACCGGACGTGCACCAACCTATTTGCATGGATTTTGATGATCGTGGTCGATTGTGGGTCGCAGAGAATTATTCGTACAGCGGCGGTCCGTACGAGAAAAAACTTCGCGACCGAGTTATTGTTTTGGAGGACACGAATTTTGATGGGCGGCATGACAAACGCAAGGTTTATTGGGACCAAGGGTTCATGCTGACGAGCGTAGCGTGGGGTTTTGGCGGAGTATGGGTGCTCAACGATGGCGCCCTATTGTTCATCCCCGATCGCAACGGCGACGACATCCCCGACTCGGAACCCGAAATTAAGCTTGACGGATTCAGTAAAGAGTGTGGACACAATTTTGTCAGCGGGTTGATGTGGGGACCAGACGGATGGCTGTATGGCCGCCATGGTATCGTTGATACTTCGTATCCTGGCATGCCTGGTACTCCGAAGGAGAATCGCGTGCGCATGAATTGCGGCATATGGAGATATCATCCAACGCGACATGACGTCGAGGTGGTTTGCCAAGGCACGACTAATCCATGGGGGCTCGACTATAACGAAGTCGGTCAATTCTTCATGACCAACAACGTGCAGGGACATCTATGGGAAGTGATTCCCGGCGCACATTTCAAGCGCATGTACGGCCAAGATTTTAACCCGCACTTGTACGAATTGATGGACATGTGCGCCGATCATTACCACTGGAACACTCAAGCGAAATGGTCGGAAAGTCGCGACGGCAAAGCCAACGATTTTGGCGGAGGTCATTCGCATGTGGGTGGGCTGATCTATCAAGGTACCAATTTCCCTGCCTCCTACCGCGGCAAGATCTTGATGTGCAATACGCACGGCCGGCGGATCAATGTTAATCGCTTGGAGCGTCAGGGTAGCGGTTTCGTTGGCAAGCGAGAACCGGATTTTATGCTCGTTAAATCGCCCTGGTTTCGCGGTGTCGATCTAAAAATGGCTCCTGATGGGACGCTGTACGTTGCGGATTGGTCGGACAATGGCGAATGCCATGATCATGACGGCGTTCATCGAACAAGCGGACGAATTTATCGCATCGCGTATGGTGATCCGGCTCCTTACAAACCTTCGCGTTCACTGGTCGAAATGCCCAGCCAGGATTTGCTCGCGCTGACTCGCAGTAAGAATGCGTTTGAAGCTCGACATGCGATTAGGATTCTGCAGGAGCGACAACAGACTCCAACAACGGCGCTGAACGAAGTGGCTGCTGACTCGCCGCACTCAGTGCTGCAGTTGTTAATGGCCGAAGCGCTCGGGCTGAATTCCGATCTAAGGCTGCGCAGCGCGCTCGCCTCAGCGAATCCTGACTACCTTCAACAAGCTGTCCAATTGTGCGCCATTACCGGTGCGCGGCGAGCTGCGTTGACCGATGAGCTCTTGAAATTAGCCGGCAGCAACGCCGCGCCAAACGTGTTGATGGCGATCATTTCAGTACTCCAGCGTTACGACGACCGAGGAAGATTGAAGTTAATGAGTGCCATCTTCGATTCCGCTGAGAATTGTGCGACGATCGCGGCAGAGGAGAATCTGACTCTCATGTCATGGTATGGCGCCGAAGCGGTCGTCAAGGGAGTCGATCAAGTGAGGCAGTTGGCGGGCGTAGAAAAGCTGCATCAATTCGCCGTGCGACGGCTGGCAAGTGAGATCGATGGTTCTCCGGAAGTTGCCTCTGAGTTGTTGAAATACATCGCCGAATTCGCTAGACAAGATGCGCCGCGCGCCGCAAAACTGTTGAGAGCTTATCGTACTGGACTGGCCGGTCGTGCGCGAGTCAAGCCGCCAGCGGGTTGGGTTCAAATCGAAACTCGACTTCGTCAGCATTCCCTGCCTGAGCTGAATCGAGAGACCGATGCGCTAGCTGTCCTATTCGGTGACGGAACCGCGCTGACCGAGCTGCGTTCGTTGGCGAAGGATGCATCTGGAGACACGGTGGTTCGCGAGGAAGCGATCAAGGCGCTCGGGCAAGCTCGCGATCGGGAAGCGGCTCCGATTCTATTTAATCTGCTCGCCGATCGCGCGGTCGCGGATGCAGCCATTCGAGCACTCGCGTCGATCGAGCATCCCGAGACTGGTGCGCAGTTGCTCAAGCGACTGTCGAGTTTCAAGGATGGCAATCGCGAATTAGCAATTGACGTGCTGGCCAGCCGCCAGACGCAAGCCCTGGAACTGATCTCGGCCATCACCGAGGACCGCGTCGACGCGCGCGAATTGTCCGCAACACAGGTTCGGCAATTGCTCGCTCTGGGCAACGAGCGAATCCGTACGGTGCTCGAGAAAAAATGGGGCATCGTACAGGACACGCCCGAAGCCAAACGCAAGCTGATGGATCGCTGGCGAAAATCGCTGTCCGCGGATACCATCGCCCGAGGCTCGCTCTCCGATGGAGCCGCTGTGTTCAAGAAATCGTGCGCCAACTGTCACAAGTTGTTTGGTGAGGGACAATTGATTGGGCCAGATTTGACTGGTTCCAATCGAGGCAGCTTGGATTACATTCTGCAAAATACGATCGACCCAAGCTCTGTGGTCCCTAAACAATTCACTACGTCGGTGATTCGTTTGGACGATGGTCGCGTAATCACCGGAGTCATTGTCGGCGAGACCGCACAAACTTACACCGTGCAAACCGATAAAGAGCAGGTCGTTATCGCGAGATCCGATGTCGAGCAAACTCAGAATACGGGCAAGTCCCTTATGCCAGATGGATTACTGGATGCGTTGACGGCCGATCAAGTCCGTGACTTAGTCGCATACATCATGCATCAACGCTAGATTTATGACCGCAAGGGTACAAGCTGGAATCCCATGCCACGTTATGATTGCGGCGTTCTGGTCCTCGCCTGCGGGTTAAACGCAATACCGTTCAACGAACGTGGGATAAGCTTCCAGCTTGTCAATATCTTGTGCAAGCAATGGCGAAACTCCGCTACAGGTTGACAAGCTGGAAGCTTATCCCACGTTCGTTGAACGGTATTGGGGTTAAACGA
>SYJV01000448.1 GCA_005798335.1 Planctomycetaceae bacterium
CGCCAGTTGATTCGCCACGAAGTTCACTCCTAAAAGGTTCTGCCGAAACAAAACCTAAAAAGGTGAACTTCGTCCTTCCGTGCTGCAACTGGTACCTTTTCTGGCGCCTATTACTGGTACCTTTTCAGCGCTCAGTGACACAACATGGGCGAGGATGCCTCCTCATTTCAAAATCGTTCGGCAAAGCGCATTACTCGAATCGCCCCGAGACCGCCTTGTGTGCAAAATAACGTGAACAAATCATACTGGCATCCAAATGACAAAACAGCCCCTACTTTCGTTACATCTATGGAACTGCTTCGGGTCCATTCCCAACTTACATTCGAGGTGAGTCCGACTCATTTGGAATCGGTAGCCAATAACTTGACACAAGGCTGAGAATTGAGGGCTCAAACTTGCCGACTGCTGCCACAAAAAGTTCTATTGGTGTCCTCCCGCCTCCATTGACCCGGGTCATTCACAATTGACTTGGGTCTTTTGCGTTCATTCCTCACGATCAAATTCTTTATCGCAGAATTTAGGCACCACTATCCGACAGGATCGAGCTTGAGTTTTCGAATTTCGTGCATCGGCAGGAACAAATGGCGAGGATCGTCGTAAAGTGGCCGAAACCCAAACTTCACGTAGAAAGAACGGGCTGTGTCATCAATGGCATCGACCTCCACCGCCCGAATGCCGAGTTGTTCGGAAATGTCAGCCGACCGACGTAAGGCGTCTACTAGGAGCGACGAACCCAACCCCTGCCCCTGTTCGCGACGATCAACGGCCAATCGCCCAATCAACACGACCGGTACGTCAAGACGAGGTAACCCCTTCGCCTCTTCGGCTGGTAGTAATTCGTGGAAAACCTGGTGCGAGGAGATTGCGTAGTAACCTACAACCGACAACTCGTTCAGTCGAGTAGCGACATACGTTCGGGAAAGATCCCGACGGTCGAATTGACTGGCCCGATCCTTGATCCATTCGTTGAGCATCGATTGGCCACAGTCGAACGCCGTGCGGTCGTGCGATTTGTCGAGGCGACGGATGGTCCACGTCGCCATTAACGAACCTGCTTCTTATACCGACTGGCTGCCTTTACCAAAGCGTCATTCGGTTTACTCGATTCACCATCGAGCATCGCCAGGAATCGTTGGCGGTCACGATCGCTAAGTCGAGTAACTTGCTGATCATGCAAGATTTTCCTCGCGGTTTGTACAAGCGTGGAAACGGCAAAGTCACTGACGGTCTGGCCCATCTCGGCCGCAGCGTCCTCAATAGTCTGCTTCAATTCATTGCTCAGTCGAAAATTGATCCGAGCATCGCTCCTTGCAGTTGACATAGAAGTGTTTCTTTCCTGAAAGGCGGAAATGCAATCTCTCAATTGTACGTCACTTTGACGCACAAATCAAGGTAATGATTTGGATAAGTTCGTTTATTTGTGAAGCGAATTCGCTGACCCCGGTCAGAAAAAGTTCAATTGGTGTCCTCCCGCCTCCACTCATTCAAATCCCCTTGTCCCGCAGCGCTTTACGGCGAGCGAGGCAAGGGGATTTTGAACTTTCTTCCCTGCGACGTAGATTTTGCAGGGAGTTAGTTGCTCGTTGTGCTCTTGTTCGGCATCGTCCGTTGGTAGAATGGCCGTCGATAGGAGACCGACATGCCAACAAGAATTGCTGATCCAACTCGTCCATCCGTTGTTCCCGTCGAATTCGGTGGAAAATGGGTTGCCTGGAATGCGGAGCACACTCGAATCGTTGCTCATGCTGAAACATTGCAGCAGCTCTGGCTGGTAGTCCAGGAAAAGCAGATTGATGATCCGGTCTTTGAAAAAGTTCCCCGTGCCAACGTTCGTTTCGTGGGGACTCGATGAAGTTTACATACCGCGAGTACGTTAGTGTGTTCCCGGGTACCAATGACTTTCGTTTTTGATTCTGAGACCAGTTATTACGATTCGGGGCATCGGTCCGAAATCCAGGTCATAGCTCCCGTCCAGCAATTGCACGATCGGCAATCTGCCAGCCCGGCTTTCTGTATTGAAACCAACGCATCTCCCGTTGCGGGAGTCCATCCATGCAGAGCAAGAATGCTGGGACACCTCCTCCAGTCGCAACGGACGATTCTCACAAAGAATCGCGAGAGCGAAAAGCTGAATCGGGCGCACACCCTTGGCATTGGTGTAGTTGGCAATCGTAGGAGCTTGGATGCCAAGATATTCACAGTACGATTGTTGACGAGAATCGGTCATGTTGACTACTTCTTGCGATTCAGTTTTACAATGACGATAGCTGCGCGATGGTACCATTGTTCGGCGGTAACACCTTCATTGCCAAGGTAGCCGTCTGCTTCCTCCGCTGAGGGATTGTGGAAATCAAACGCCTTGTCAAAAAAGACTTCGTCCATCGAAAACTTGAGAGGCTTAGTACCACCTTGGCTTTCATCGCCCGGCGCCCAGAACTCCGTCATGATGCTATGCTCGTAGATTTCATAGGGACGTGAGGGCTTTTCTCTCGATTTGCCAGTGTCCCAATTAAGAGAATGCGAGTAGACGCTCCGACCGCCACCGCTTGGGTCGATAGCACCTTTGCGAGCATACGTTACGAGTGCCAAGCCCGCTTGGTACCCAGCATCCTTGGCACCTTTGACGATGTTCAAGGCAGTCTCGCGATCGGATCCTTTCAGTAGGTCCCAACTGATGCTGGACCGAGTGTACCGATGCTCTAACAGGATCGCGACTTTCTTGAGTTTGGAATCCCAATTTGCGAATGCCTCTCGCCACGGCTCGCTCGTTTCCGAGAGACCAGCGACGCTGGTTGATTTCTCGGGTGCCACTAACAAGTTGAAGACCAAACTCACTCGATGGCCAGATCGAATTTTGACGACTTCGTGTTCACAATCGGCATAGAACGCAGCGATACTAAATGAACTGCCGCTAGCGGCAGCACGGGCATAGAGACGTTCTTGCTCCTTGCCGTGCTGAACAATAAGATCACCGCCTGTGTGTTTGCATGGCAAGCTAACCACGACAGTACCGACCATACGATCGGACTTTTGTCCATCGCGATGAAAAACAAAGAAGCTCCCTTTTTCGTACACGAGCATGCGATAAAGTTTGGCTTCCAGCACTCCTTTTGGCATCCAGAGTTTTTGGCTTACCACTTCGAGGATCTTGGCCAATGTCGCTGGCCAGTCGTCATCTAGAATGCGAAATTGATCGGGAGTCAACTCCCAGACTTTTCGGACATCAATGTCCACGAGAGTTTCCGATCCCTTTCCAAAAGGCGCCTGGCGACACTGACTAACAAGTAATTTGGCAGCGGGACCGGTGATCGGAGTTTTGAACATCTCGCCATTGATCTCCAAACGGAGATGCGTCTCAGCGAAATCTTGAGCGAAACAAAATCGAGCCGGAAACGTTGCGGATGCCAAACATAACCGATTCAATGAGGTACTGAGCGGATCAACAGATTCTGCCATAATTCTGTAGAACGAATAAGAGCATAGGTTTAGCCAAGGAATTGAGAATTCTATCGTGGGCGAGTGCCACTGACTAGCCAATTCGCCCGTCGAGAAAACATGGTCAGACCCTCCCACACATGCGCAGAAACATTGGCACAGGCAGCGCCAGCGCGCTCGGCGAACTGCAAGGTGTCATCCAGCAACACTTCGCTGGTGCCGACGTGCATTTGGATAGGCGGCAGGCCATCCAGCTTTCCATAAAGAGGTGAGGCGTGCGGATGGGTGGCGGCCTCGGCACCGAGATACAACGCCACACTGGCCTTTAATGCGCTTTGAGTTAGGAAGGGGTCTTCATCGGCACGTGTGGTGTGGCTTGCTCCCGTCAGTGCCAAATCTGTCCATGGAGACATGACAACACAAGCGAGTGGCGCCGGGGCCTTGCCGGCCTTGCCTGCGTCTGCATCCGCTTGCACGAGTGCCAGCAAGACGAGCGAGAGTCCACCACCTGCGGAGTCTCCCACGAGCACGATCTTGTTGATGCCTTGAGCAACGAGGCCCCGATGCACCGCCTGAGCATCGTTCACTCCGGCGGGAAAGGGGCGCTCAGGTGCCAGACCATAGTCCGCGACGAACGCTGCTGTGTTGGTCCTCGACGCAAACTGGCCCGCAAAGTGGCGATAGGCGTAGGCGGATCCAAGAACGTAGGCCCCACCGTGCAAATAGAGGATGGCCGTGTCAGAAGTGGCGGTCTGTGGACGACACCAGAACCCGCTGACTCCTCCGATATCGGCCCTCTCGTAAGTCACATCGGCTGCAGCCGGGATGGCTCCGATCATGTCGTCATAGGGTCCGCGAGCCTGAGGGCCATTCATCATTCCCTTGAATGGGGCGGCATGGGCACGCACTCCAGCAACCGTAGCGAGGTCCTTGGCGCTGGGTTGGTGATGGATCTCGTGTAATGTTGAAGTCCTTGGTTTAGTTCTTTGAAAATGGTTCTAGGTATCAGGCCAGGAGCTTTGACAGATGGTTGGCGAGATTCGAGCCGAGTGCTTTGACGCGGGCCTGCTGTTTCTCGTCAGCGAGTGCGCCTTCCGGCGTAAAGGCTTCGTAGGCTTTGCCGATGGCGATTTGATCTGGAAGCACGGTAATACCGATGCTCCCAAGGATTGCCCGGAGGTGGACAAGGCCACGCATTCCTCCGAGTCCGCCCGGTGAGGCAGAGCAAACGACGGCGGTTTTGCCCGCCAGTGCCGAGAGCGATGGCTCGTCTTTGGACTCGCCGCGCGAGACCCAATCAATCGCGTTCTTCAGCGCGGCGGTGATGCTGCTGTTATATTCCGGCGACGCGATGATAAGGCCATGATGTTCGCGGAAAATGGCTTTGAGTCGCTTAGCCGCCTCCGGCATTCCGCTCGTGGCTTCGAGGTCTTCATCGAAGACGGGAAGTGCGAAATCGCGAAGCGAAAGCACGGTGACTTCCACGCCCGCTTCACGACCTCCGGAGGCGGCGATGGCGGCGAGTTTTTGGTTGTAGGAATCACGGCGGAGACTGCCGCCAAATGCGAGGATGCGTGGTGTTTTCATGTGTGGGTTGTTCATGTGTGATTGTGATAGTTGCACTCAAACCCAGCGTTGCACTGCGGCGGAGGTGTCGGTGGGATTGGTGTTGAAACAGATCTTGGCCTGAGGCGCATGCTCATGCAGGACGTTGATGAGTTTCTCGAACAGGAGGAAGTGGTCTGGTATCACGCGGATGCCTGCTCCGATCGCAATGCAGTCGAACTGCTGCTCCCTGAGCCGAGTGAGAACCACCGCTTCGGCCGTGTCCCCGAAATCAGTCAGGCAAAGATGCGCGTCGTAGCCCAGGGCATTCAATCGTTCTAACTCGGCGTTCGTTCCTGCTCGCACCTTTTCAGCGTTCAAGCCAGGAAAGGAAGCGAAGCCCGGGGCGGAGAAGTCGATCAATGCTGGATCCAGTCCGATGATCAGCACACAATTTTTGGTTTTAGACTCAGTGTTCATGCTTTTCCTTTAGGGTTGGCTTCCGCGAATGCAGACGAGCAGGATTCTTCCTTCGGATCGGCTTCCCTGTGCACCAGCCACGACTACAATTTGATTTTCAATCGCCATTTGGGTCGCCTCCGAGACGCTGCATGTAATTGTCGCATTTCCATCACGTTACAGTTACTGTAAATTTACGCCCGCTGCAATTGTATGTCAAGCCCGAATTCTGGCAGAGTTCCAGAAACGAAAACCTGATGAAGAATGAACTTGGACTAAGAGACCGAAAGAAGATTGAGCTTCGAAGGCTTCTGGCTGATCTAGCGCTGGACTTGTTTGGCAATCGCGGTTTTGACGCCGTCACCGTGGCGGAGATCGCTGCTGCGGCCAACGTTTCCGAGAAAACCGTGTTTAACCACTTTGCGACAAAGGAAGATCTATTGCTCTCGGGGCGTGAAGATCTTTGGATACAGCTCGTACAAGACATTCGAAAGCGTGACGCCGCGGTATCGGTTCTGGCGATCGTTCGAACACACGCGATCTCAATCGCAACTCACCTTGAGTCGGTTCCAGCAAAAAAGCGGCACGCATTCAGCATGGTTGTGCGATCTACGCCAGCGATTCACATGCGAATGTTTGAGCTGGCGCTCCGTTACGAGCAACAGATTGGTGAATTGCTGGTGGCTGATACCGGAGCCAAGCCCAACGATCCAACTCCATGGGTCATTGCCAGTCTGATCGGTCCGTTGACTCGTTTCGCGTTTGGCGTTGGTTGGGGCGAGAGCAAGTCGAGGACACACGCGAAGACGATTGCCGGCATCAACGGCGTATTCGACTTGCTCGATAAGGGAATGGCCGACTATGGAAAGAGGGATGGACAAACGTGATATCCCGAACAAAAACGTTGCCCGATTTCTGCCGACCAAACGCGATCAAGGCGTTACATAGTATGGATCGACGAACACTCATCAGCTTATTCGCGGCGGTGCTTGCTGGCCGATTCGGGACGCGGTCGCTCGCAGCGGAGGCTGGGAGAGATGTTGTGAAGCGTCCTGTAATCATCATCGGAGCGGGGCTCGCAGGACTCGCTGCGGGGCGTGAATTGCAGGAGCAAGGCCAGGACGTGCTTATTCTTGAAGCCCGTGATCGTGTGGGCGGGCGATTGTGGACCAGTCAGAAGTGGAAAGACGTCCCCCTGGATCTGGGCGCAACTTGGATTCATGGCGTCACGGAAAATCCACTGACGGAACTGGCCGAAGAGGCCGAAGCTCAGCGGATCGAGACCAGCTATGACCGAAACATCGTCTATGACTCGAACGGCCAGGAACAGACGAAAGAGCTTGAAGAGCGACTGGAGCAGCTAAGGTCGAAGGTGCGGCAAGCCTTGAAGTCCGCTCAGAACGCGGATCAAGACGCCAGCATTCGCGATGTGATCGACACGCTTCAGCGACAGCTACCGGTGAACGAGATCACTCGGCAACTGCTGAATTTCGTCATCAGCGGTGAAATCGAGCAAGAGTATGCAGGCAGCGCGCGACGGCTGTCGTCGCATTGGTACGACAGCGCGAAGTCATTCGGCGGGGAAGATGTCCTATTCGCGAAAGGGTTCCAAGTCATTGTCGACTTGCTGTCCGAGGGGCTTACGATCCGGACCGGCCAGGTAGTGAAGCAGATCGACTGGTCAAGCTCACCCGTGCGGATCATCACAAACCAGGGCGAGTACGCCGCCGACCAAGTGCTCGTCACGCTCCCCCTGGGCGTGCTCAAGGCCGGGAGTGTCGAATTCAAGCCGCAATTGCCTCACAAGAAGACGAGCGCTCTTTCACACCTGGAGATGGGAATCCTGAATAAGTGCTATCTGCGGTTCTCGAAGGTGTTCTGGCCGGACGACATTGACTGGCTCGAGTACATTCCCAGCAAACACGGTGCATGGACCGAATGGGTCAGCTTCGCCCGAGCCGCAAACCAGCCGATCCTGCTTGGCTTCAACGCTGCTGATCGCGGTCGCGAGATCGAAGCCTGGACCGATCGGGAGATAGTTGTCAGCGCGATGCAGACCTTACGCATCATGTTTGGCAATGCCATTCCAGAACCCGTCGACTTTCAGATCACCCGCTGGGCTTCTGATCCGTTCGCGTTCGGGTCGTACTCGTTCAACCCTGTCGGTTCTCATCCTCGCATGCGTTGCCATCTGGCTCAGCCATTGGGCGAAAGACTTTACTTCGCAGGAGAAGCGACTGAACAAGAGTACTTCGGAACCGCTCATGGTGCCTACATGTCCGGAGTTCGAGCGGCGGAAGAGATGATGAGCTAGCGCTTTGTCCAACTTAAGAATTGGGGTTAAGACAAACTCGTACGACGGACTTCCAGTCCGTCGCTGGTAAGCTAAACCGACGGACTGGAAGTCCGTCGTACTCCAAAATTTAAGTTGGATGAAGCACTAGTGCTTTGTGACAGATATGAATTAGGGTTGTATTTCAAAGACAAACGCCCTTCCCTCGAAGTGCAATTTGCCATGGAACTGGAGTTGAGAACTCTATTCGCGCCATCGATGTAGGACGGCAAGTTGTGCCTGCGAGCAAAGGCGATTGTCGTCGGCGCGGACCATGACTTTTTGCTACGTTTCGAAGCGGCTTTACCTGATTGGAACCATTACTCTTTTCGTGCGAATGCTTTATGGGGAGAACTACCTTCCGATCATGCTGATTACTACCGCAAGACCGCAGGAAGTTGAAGTCATGAGCTTTCGATTCCAATTGGCGAACAATCACGTGCTCCACCCAGCGGACCGCCAAGCTGGATCGTGGGATACGCACTAGCCACGTCATTCTCCTGCAAGCTCATACTTTTCAAGTAAACGATAAAGCGTTCGACGAGTAACTCCCAAGGCTCGTGCAGCTCTAGACTTGTTCCCGTTCTCCCGACGCATTATCTCCGAGATATGCTCCTTTTGCACTACTCCCATGTCAGCTGCTTCTTTCGATCTACCCAAGAGTGGTTCCGATCCGTACTCCGCAACAACTTTAGTTGCTCGGTTCGAACATATCGAAGCACTTGCAGGTCGCCTCGACATATTGGAGAAAAAGTTAGCCAACAGGTAGTCCTCAGAAGGATGAAAGACTCTGGTAGAATCTGGGATTGGGAGGACTACATTTCGTGGACAGTGGCTGAGAGTTCGAGCAAGCGTTGGCTGCCCCATCACCGTTGATCTACATTCATTTTTTGGAGCGACTGCCGCGGTCACCGTCACCTGGCGGGCCACCTCTCCGCGGTGCGGCGAGAATAGTCGCAACGATTTCTTCAGCAGATACACTTCCGCTACCGTCCGCGTCGGCACTCTCGAAGCGATCCCACAATTGGGCAGGAGTCTCGTCGGCGGTCAGCTCGCCATCTTCATTCTCGTCGAAATTCGAGATAACGCGAGTGGCAGCCAGCAAAGCAACTTCCCCTTGAGTCACCTTCCCATCTTGATCCGCGTCGGCTGCTGAGAGGTACTCCCATGCCATTCCCGGAACTTCTTCCTCGACCAACGCGCCATCACGGTCAGCATCAAACAGCATAAACATGATCCGCGCCTTCATCCACGGCGGGCCGCCCTGCGGACGCCCGTTCCCATCTCCTTGTGGCGGCTGAGCCATGGTTGTGCCAGCAATCATGGCTGTGGCAACCAGCGAAAGCAAACGTACTGCGTTCGATCTCATCTTCGTAAACTCCCTTGAATCACCTACTTGCTCACCGCGACAATCGCAGTGATTTCAACCCGTCTAGTGGCCGTCGGAGGCCCGATGGTTACAGGGACTCAAACTATTTTCATATTCACTCAGGCGAGCCGCTTCCAGCGGGATGTTAAATTAGAAAAAACGGATGGCTGACCGATCGTCCGCCGTGAGTTTCGTTTACAGTGAAAGAATTCCCAAGAATTCTTGGTCGCTGGTGTAACCGTGACGCGGGTTTGCACCATTACAGGTACTGAGAGTCGCGGCATATGGCTTTTTTGGAAAGCCAATCTTGGATCGTGTAGAGGGTAAACTTACAGCGAATACGACTTCGCTCATTAGAAACGACTACAAACCGCAACGCGAAGAAAGCGATAGGATCATTAATACGGAGACTAGCTTGATAACGGCTCGTACCAAGAAGTGGCAAACATGGTCGCCATGTGGCCAAACTCCAAAAGCAACGTAACCGGTAAGCGTGGTGGCGTAGCTGCGATGTCAGCTATCAGCAGGCAAGGGCATTTGTTGTTTCGTCTACACAACAAGCGGATAGCCTCACAAGAGGTCATTGCCTTCCTGAATCAGATGCTTGTGCATCAGCGCAACCGCCATCTTGTCGTAGTCATGGATCAAGCTCCACCTCACACGTCGGGAAAAACAAAATCCTTCATTGATGCCGAGAAACGACTTCATGTTTTCCATCTTCCAAAATACTCGCCTAGAAAAAGTTACAAGCGCATAGCAATCCTTCATTGATAAAACGTCAATCGATCCAACCGGCTGACGAGAAAAAGCGATTGGCAGTGGTTGGTCTCTTCGGTATCCACCGAGTGTTGTTCCTGATATGGGTATCCCATCCATCAGTCCATGACCGTTGTCCTACGTGATTCCATCCAGACCAAACCACTGCCAATCGCGAACGCTATCATTCACATCCGATTGACACCTTAGGTCACAGTTTCTTGGAAATGAGAAACTTTCTTGGTCTCAACCGCCTTTAACGCCAAGCGTCCAGCGTTTCCAAGATTGCGCAGAGCCGATGCAAGTCTCCAGCAAAATCCTGCTCGCTTATATTCGATCCTCGAGTTGCTCAACTCTCTTTGGCTTCAGGCTCAGCAAACTCCAAGAAACTGTGCTCACGAATCGTCTTGCGGCTGAGGTCATTAAGCCTCGCTCCGCCGATCCCGCCATCGACAGGAACTATTTCAAGTTGCTCCATTGAGGCTAGCGACTGTAGTTTTTTCTCGCAAGAAAGCGTCGCTGATTTTCTGTCCAAAGAAGGGCTCTTCCTGAATCTTATGAAAATCGACATACGCATACGCACCTGACTGCAACGTTTCAACGCGTCGCAGAAGAAGCACAAACCAAAGCTGATCGGCCACTTCAAATCCAGCTTTTGGCAAGTGGAACACTTCTCGTTTGTAGCCAGCATCTTTCAAAAACCCACAATCCTCAAGTTGTTCTAGCCCACCCTCCCATCTAGCTTCGGATCGTTGTTCGCCGGTGATATTAAGACCTATATCACCCGCACAGAGCTCAGTTCCACTTAGCATGCGGCTCAGCATCACGGAAGGACGAGAAGACATCGATGCTGCTGCGAGTATCGTATTCGCTTCTGGAAGAAAAACCACCTCTGTGCTTTGAGTAGCTTGACTAGCGGTTGCGGTGAACTCGCTGCTTTCGAGGACTCGATTCATGGCCAGGTCTAACTGATGGCGAAACAATGATCCAAATTCTGCCACCTCTGTATAAGGCGTGTACAAACCATTACTCTTGATGGAGTCCTTAAAGTCACGGACTGCCTGAACTTGAGTTAGATCACATGAGTGTGGAAATGCTCGATCACAAAAGAAGATTAATACTCTTCCAGCGCCCTTTGTTTCGGAGAACTCTCGGATCTCCTGAACAGTTCCTGAAAAATCTGAGTTCGTTGGAGTTCCGAGCCTCGACCAAAGGATTGCCACGAGCAAGTCGCATCGGTCCAGGAGTTGGCTATTGATAAGGTCTTGCGGATGTCCACCTTGTACCGCATGGGAATGAGTCTCGACGCGAACCGGCTCGATTAGGACCGATCGTGACATCGAGTGGGCTGCGTTCCAGTTATGAATTACGCGACACGCTTCGTCACGCTCCAAGTGCACGTCACCAGGACTAGCAAAAAAACCCGGATGAAGGTTCCGTTTTGCATCTAATTACCCCGTAGCCTTATACTCGCCGATTGCAAATCAAACACGTAATTGCTGATTGATCCATCTTTGATTCGATTGACAACTTCTTCGACCACTGGCAGCGGAACCAGGAACCATTCTCTTGGTTGGACTTTGCCGCCGAATCGATCGGCCAATGCTAAGTCAATTCGAGCACGAGCGAGGAATTTGTGGAGCAGCGATTCGAAGGCTTTGCAATTGATATTCGCTAACTGATAGACAGCCACCAACTCCACGGCGGCAAATAGATACGTCGTCTCTTTCTTCGCGTTGGAAACTCGCTTTTCTGGATCACCGGTGGTCAGTCCAATCTTGTGAAGGATCTCTCTGTTTTCTTGCACAAACGGATTATCCGAAAGGCTACGCGCAACATAGATCGCACCTGAGGCACAATCACCGTCTTCGACTTCACTCGAAAATAGGGGACCTATGTCACTAAAGTCTTCCTCAACTTCGGGCTGTGGGGGAACGATTCGACGGCTGTTTTCGTCTTTGTTGAGTGCCCGACGTAGCGATCGCAACAACAGATCCGATTCCGTACCGTTGTCGAAAATAACTCGCAAACGTCGATCGCGTTCTCCGTGCTCTGGAGTGAACCACTCACCTGTTTCCGCAACCAATGCCTTCTGGCCATCGACGATGAACCAATCGCCCTTGCGTATTTGAGATCGACTGCTGGTCTTGAATAACTCAGTGCTCTGGCGGCCTGTTTCAAGATCGGCTTGCACGGCTTCAAAGTCCAATCGGAATTCATCGAAGTCAGCGCATGGTTTACGCTGAGCCACTTCTTCAGGGACATTTCGCTCGGCGTTCCGTTCCGATGCAGAGCGAACATGCTTCATCGTCGTGATATCGTTATTCGAAGGTCCGACGCCAAGGGCCTCTAACAGTTCATCGTCATTGTTGAGCTCGTACTCTTCTGAGGGTTCAGATACTCGATCTGCCAATATTCCGTCGGTGTCGATCGGTCGAAGGAGATCTAAGCACTCAGTACTAGCACGGATTCGGTCCAACCGAACCGCGTACAGCCGCTCAAAGATGTCGCGGCCTTCGCCATGTTGAGGTAGACCATCGTGTTCGCGATAAAATCGCTGAATGTCCTCGAAGCCGGCAATGATGCGCTCTTGCTTGGCGGTGTAGGTTTGATCCTCTTTTACTTCAGTTTCAACACCCAGCTCGGCTAGCAACGCGTCATCGTCATCGCTGAACGATTCTACTTTGGTTTTCTTTTTAGCCACTGGATTTCTCCTGCTTCATTCTCGCCAAGAATGCAATTCCTTCAGCCATTCTTCGTTCCCAGGCATCTTGGCTAGTGATCGATGGCAAACGGCCACGTTCGTTCTTGAACTTCAACGCACGCTTAGCCAGTTCACGCGCCTCCTCGGGAGTCAACTGCACTCGACGCCCAGCGATCGCTGACTGCACTTGCCGCAAACGTTCTTCATTCATCGTCTTGGCGAGAATGTTGTATGCCTCACCAAAAGGATTGATCGAATCGATCAAGTCGACATTTAGATCTCGTACGTCCGTGACATATCGGCGGATTCCATCGATCAGTGCTGCGTTCGACGTTGCGCCACCGACACCTGATTTCACGCCGCCCATCTGAACAAGATTCAATGCCGCGATTGCCCGTTGACGGATTGCTTCCTGGTCTTGATCCGACAAGTCTGGATACTTGTCACGGATGATCTTGCCCATTCGCTGTTGCGTCGTTTCTTGCGGCGGGAGTTCATCATTGAACAAGCCGTCTTGAACAGTCCGCGTGTCCTGAACGAACGAAGCTACAACCTCATTTAAGTCTTCGCGACAAATCCGAGTTGCTTCATCGCTCTCAGGCTCCGCGAGCCCATTGATCTCGATCTGAACGCCACCCGTTGCTCCATCCACACCCACGTTACAACCGTCCGGCTTGTATCCATCAGGTCCATAGTCCAAGCCAGGTAGCGGACCGCTAGCAGGTGTCTTGGGACGAAATTCAAAACGTGGAGCTAACACTTGTTCCATTAACAAGCTGGCAGCGATCGCCTTCAGAGTATCGTTCACTGCTTCCGTAACCGCTTGCTCGCCGGCATCGGGTTCAGCAATCAAGTTCGTGAAGCGGGCACGAACTTTGCCCGGAGCATCTCGAGTTGCGCGGCCGATGATCTGAACGATTTCGGTCAAGCTGCTTCGATAACCAATCGTCAACGCATGCTCGCACCAAA
>SYJV01000449.1 GCA_005798335.1 Planctomycetaceae bacterium
CATCAACAAAAAAGCCCAAGGCCCACCAGGATCAAAAACGATCTGGCGTGGAATGGGCCGCTTCGAAATCATCGTCAAAGCCTATGCGGCATTTGCTAAATCGACTTGTGGGGTATAAAAAGGCTGGAAGCTTATCCCACGTTCGTTGAACGGTATTGCGCCTAATAACGAAATGACGTAGAACAGCTCTCTAATTTACGCAATCGCCCTCAGCCACCAAGTTAGGAGCTGTAGTGTAGATCTGTGTGAACTTCGCAACGAGCCATCATTTTATTCGTGCAATTTAGCTAGGTATTTATTGGGGTTGTCGAAAAATATTGCACGCAAACTCTTGTCAATTGGCGCAATCACGCCACAATGTCCACAAATCATTCTGGTCGGCAATGCCTTTCAGTGACGCCAAATAAGGACGCTAGGAAACTCAGCTAATTTTATAACGCTGGAGAAAGGCACCGAATTAGGGTTAGTACTATTTCTTTTACCTACGTGCATATTCTAGAACACTAACTGTTTGCCATTTTCGACAAATCCCGGCTACCAACATACGCAAGCTATGTCTTAGTACATGGCAAGCGTCAGCCCCTCAGCTCGTTGGTAGCCGGGTTTTTTTAATATTATGGAAGTTAATGCCAAACGCAAGATGCGTTTTGTGGTTAGCGCGGCAATCCTACTATATTCCAGTCGAATGTAGATTCGCAGTTGGCACCTGCTACCCAAGTGCTTGAGAACGCCGACTGTGGCTACGCTCGAACAGAGTACTCTACGAGAAAAGTGGCAGCGCGGGGAAAAAAGCGACGTTGGCACGCATGGGTGCGATGCGTTAGGATGTGGCGCGCGATGTACCGAATGCACCTCGTCGACTCGTAAGAGTTTGATGAGAGGAAATTGAATTCAGGGAGGGCAGGAAAGTGGTAAAGGAGTCCTTTCGATTTATACACGCGGCGGATTTTCATTTGGAGCGACCGCTGCAGGATGTCTTTGACCTGCCAGACCATCTGAAGCGGATTCTGGTCGAGGCGCCATGGAAGGCGGCCCAAGGCGTGTTCGAGCACGCTGTGGTCGAAAACGTTGATTTCGTCCTATTGAGTGGCGACCTGCTCAATCCGGTCTCGACGGGTGCCGCGGGGGTGGCGTTCTTGTTGGACCAATTCGAGTCCATGGCACAGCGAAACATCCAGGTCTTTTGGGCCGGAGGGGCAGCAGATGATCCTGATCGCTGGCCAGATGCAGTAGCGCTGCCAAGCAATGTTCATGTGTTTAGTAAACGGCAAGTCGAGGCGATCGTCTTTCGCCGCAATGGAACGCCGCTGGCCACTCTGTTCGGTCGTAGCTGCGACGGCGCCGAGATCGTTCGCAGCGCAGAGTTTTCACACGAAGCGGACGAGAACTACAAAATCGCAGTAACCTACGGCAAAGCCGACGTCGAGACGCTGGCCTCCCAGCGCATTGACTATTGGGCTCTCGGTGGCAATCACCAAGGAGAAATTCTGGCGTCGGATTCACCCTGCATTCGTTACAGCGGCTCGACCCAAGCTCGAACCATGGCGGAACCAGGCGGGCATGGGTTTGTGTTGGTCGATATCGATGCGCAGCGCAACATGCAGGCTCATCAGATTGATATCGACTGGGTCCGTTACTCGCTGCAAGAGATTGACGCAGAAGATCTAGCTCTGGGACGAGATCTCAGGCAGTTGTTGGCCAAGCGAGTGGCGCGTGTCCAGAGCGAAGCGGCTGGGCGTCACGTGTTGGTCAAATGGCGTGTGCATATGGATCTGGAAAATGCCAGTGTCGTCGGGCCCACTGCGTTGGAAGATCTGTTGGGATGGCTGCGCCGCGAGTTCGGGCATGGCCAGCCCTGTTGCTGGTCGACGGAAATAGAAATCTTGCCGCCCAAGCAGTTGCCCGCCAAGTGGCACGACGAAGATACCATTCTCGGTGACTTCTTGCGAGTCGCCGCGGGGCATCGCAAGCAGTCAGCGCGCGATCTGAACTTAAAGCCGCTAATCGATTCAGAAACTCCTGGTTCGAATACTTGGCAAGCGCTGCTCCAGCCATCCGACGCAAGTGCGCACCTCGCTTCGCTTGAACGCTCGACGTTGCTGGGCGTCGATCTACTCCGCGGCCATCAAGTTGACCTGGTCGCTTCCACACGACGCTTCGGAGGATCCGAAAAGTGAAAGTAAAAGACGTTCAGATTGATGGGTTTGGGGTCTGGACAGGCCTGTCGGTTGATGGTGTGCCCGACACGATGGCCGTTTTTTACGGACCCAACGAAGCTGGTAAGACGACTTTAATGCACTTTCTGCGCACAATGTTCTATGGATTCACGGCTGATCGTCGCCAGCGTTATCTGCCACCGGTATATGGCGGCAAACCCGGAGGCGCGATTCGCGTGACTGGCCCCGGTGGCGGATACGAGATCACTCGTCGAGCCCAATTGGACCAGAATTCTACGGTCGGCCAACTGACCGTGACCGGTTCGGATGGTTTGTCACAAGGACAGCATCGCTTGGCGATGTTGCTTGGACAAGTTGACGAGACGATTTTTACCAACGTATTTGCGATTGGCTTGCGCGAACTCCAGGAACTTAGTACGCTCGACGATACCGCTGCGGCAGACGAGTTATACAAGTTATCCAGTGGTTTGGATCGAGTTTCTTTGGTCGATGTAATTCGGCAATTGCGCAGCGCTCGACAACAGATCGCCGGCCCAACGCCTGAACATGGACAAGTCCAGCAGTTATTGCTGCGCCGCGAGAAACTGCGCGACGAAATCGAACAAGTGACCGCGCGCGGTCGCCGCTGGGTCGAATTGGCCGCACTGCGCAATACTCAACACTCAGAACTTGAAGATTTGAAACAGCGCCTCGGCCAATGGGCGATCGAATCTCGCACCGTGGAAATTGCGCTACAAGTTCGGCCAAATTGGCTGCAACGAAGTCAATTGCAGCTATCGATTAAATCGCTGAATGCGCGCACGGACCTATCCGAAACTGCGGCTGAGAAATTGGCTGCGATCAATGGCGAGATGACCGAGCGCAGCCACAAGCTGGCCGACGTCAAACAGCAACGCAGGTTATTGCGAGATAAATCGCGTCAGCTTTCCTTGCGACCCGGGCTATTGGAGCTGGTTTCGAAGATCGAAGCGGCGACTGAGCAAACGCCCTGGATTAACCAAATCCAAAAAAACATGCAGCGGATCGAGTCGCAAATTCAGCAGACTCGCGAACAATTGGCTGAAGACGCCAAACGACTTGGAATCAGCGATGAAGATTTCGAGTCGTTGCTGAACGATCGCCGCATGACCAAGATGCCAGATTTGTCGCGTCAAGCGATTGCACAGCTTGCTGGACCAGCGCGCGATGTACGCATGTATTTGACGCGCATGAAGCAGGCCAAGCAGCAAAGCGAAGTCGACCGAAAAGAAGCGGAGCGGTTGTCCAAAGAAATTGCTGGCTCGCTGTCCACTCGCGAGCACCGGACTCTAACCGATGCCACACAAGCTACCGGCGATTTGATCGGGCTGTTGCGCAAACGTTTGCAAATTCAAGAGGCGCTGGACAAGCAATACAAACGGCGCGACGCTTTAGAACAAGAGGCTGTCGATCTTGCTACCGATGAAGCGCTGCCCGTTGAACGTTCGTTTATGTTGGGACTGGTCTTTGTCGGAGGTGCTTTTTCGGCAACTTGGGGTCTGGGCAAGATGTTGGGTTGGTTTGTGGAAGCAGACCCTCAATATGGCATGTTGCTGATGATGTTGGGCATGTTCATGCTGTTCGCCTTTTTTATCTTCAATAATTCCTTGGATCGCGGTACGGTCACCGAACTTGACGATGTCGAAGACCAGTTAGACGCGCTCAAAAAGGAACTTCGGAAGATCGAGTTGGAACGGGACGAATACGATCGAAAATTGCCACCTCATTCCGGCTCGTTGGAAACTCGACTGCGCGACGCAGAAGGTGAAATGAGCGCTTTGGAATTGCTGTTTCCATTACAGCACAATCATCAAGCGGCGATGGAACGACATTACGGCGCTCGCAAACGAGCTCAACAGTCCGCCGAATCGCTCAAGCAAGCTCGCAGCCAATGGACTAAGACCTTGCAGCAGCTCGGACTGAGCGATTCCCTGTCGCCCAAGAGCATTCGCATCATGGCCGAAGGCTACGAATCTCTGCTGCAAACGCGGCGACGACTACAGGCTTTGGAAGAGGAACTTGATCAGCGTCGCTTGGAACTGGGCAACATTACTCAACGCATCGACGGCCTCGTGCGCCAAGCACTAGCCACCAGTAAAGCCGCAGACGCGAATGCTAATGTCGTCACTGGTGGCGGCGATGAGCGAAAATCCAAACTTGATTCGCGTGTTGAGCGCGAGGCAAAAGACGCGCGAGAGAAATTGGCCAGCAGAGCGCCCGATAATCGCAACCCACGCGACTCTCGATCAGCCGGCTCGAACGCAGGCATCGAGGCGCCCGCTGTCAAAGCTGAGGTCGAGGCAGGCAATACGGCGCTTGATCAACTAAATCGGCTGAATGCTATGATCGCCGAACAAGAGCAGTACATTCAGCAGCGACGTGGACTACGTGAGGAAGATCACCAACTCGCCAAACAGCAGTCGGCTGTTGAACGGAGTCTCGATCGATTGCGCCGCAGTCACAGCGCATTGCTGGCAGAAATTGGATGTGAATCTGAGGAGCAACTCGAGAAGTTGCTCAAGGTAAAGAAAGAATATGAAAAACTGATTGCCAACGTGGCGGAAATGACAACCCGAATTCAGTCGGTGATCGGTGGTTCAATTCCCTACGATGCGATCGCACGACAGTTGGATGGTCCCGGTGCAGAGGAACTGGAGAAACGTTGGGAAGCGCTCCAACAGCGAGCCAATCAGGCGGAACAACGCGTCCATCAATTGCACCAACGCCAAGGCGAAACCGGCCAAGAGATGAAATCGCTGGCGTCAGATTGTCGTCTGGCGGAGGCTAAGCTCGAATTGGCCTGTGTTGAGAATCAAGTCAGAGCTTGCGCCGCGCATTGGCAAACTCTAGCTGCGACGACTTGCATGCTGGAAAAAGTTTGTGAAGTATACGAAACCGAACGCCAGCCCGAAACATTGCGCGAGGCCTCAGCATTTTTGAGTCAGTTGACCGATGGCAAATACGTGCGAGTATGGACTCCGCTGGGAAAGAACCAGTTAAGAGTCGATAACGCCGCCGGACAAGCACTGCCGTTAGAGGTCCTCTCACGCGGTACTCGTGAGACTGTCTTTATTGCACTGCGTCTATCGCTCGCGGCTGCCTATGCGCGTCGCGGAGTAATGTTACCGCTGGTGCTGGACGACGTCTTTGTAAATTTCGATCGGGCCCGAACCGTATCGGCAGCGAAAGTGCTGCGCGACTTTGCATCGCTTGGTCATCAAGTCGTGATGTTCACCTGCCACGAACACATCATGCGCATTTTCTGCGATATTGGCGTGCAGATTCGATTGTTGCCTCCTCAGGGCCTGCCCGGCGAAGCGAAAGTCTACGTTCCTGAATTGATTGCTGAGCCAACTCCAGTGCCGTTGGCGCAACCCGTATTTGTCACGGCTCCTGAACCCGTCGTCAGCCAGCCAGAAATCGAAGTTTCGGCAAGGCCCGAGCCGGAACCTCGCGTAGTTGAACAACAATTCGCACCGGAGAGTGTCCTACCCACTTCGGCTGCAAGTGTCGTTCAATTTCGAATGCCGCAATCCCTGCAATCCGTCCAGCCAGAGCCTGACATCGATTGGCTGTGGTACCAGCGCGACATCGAGTCGGTGGTGCCAGTCGACGACGCATTGTCGGAATGGATTGAGTCCAGTGACGATCCTGCAGCAGATCCGCCCGTCGAAGGACCTTGGTGGGCTGAGAATTCGACCGCTAGTCACGCCAAAGCATCCTAGAGTTCGGCGACAGCCAGCAGATTACCTGTCCAATTCGCTTAGCGATTAGAGTCAATACCGTTCAACGAACGTGGGATGAGCTTCCAGCTTGTCAACCTGTAGCGGAGTTTCGCCATTGCTTGCACAAGATATTGACAAGCTGGAAGCTTATCCCACGTTCGTTGAACGGTATTGCGATTAGAGTGCTGGTCATCAACTTTTATCGAGATTTTGTGAAGCGGGATCGGACCGAATTAATCCGTAGAGATTTTCAGCACGATCATCCAGGCTTGGATGCAACCAAGTCATCTGAGCAGCTTCATCGTTGCTTCCAATCAGATTCTCTAAGGCTGAAATCATCACCATCGCTGCACGCGACGGCTGGCGCGATGACCAAGGGCTTACTAACGCTGCTAAGTGACATGCATATCGGTCCGCATCTAGTTCGCAGCGCCGTGCGTACCAACCGATAGCCACGATCGTTGCCAGTAATCCAATTGCTAATCCAATCGATGTGCCTGACTTTGCCAGCCCAATCGCAAATGGATGTTCGCTCGGCATGACCGCAATTCCCAATGCGACTATCTCATGCGATGTCCAACCAATAAAACTGCCCAGCACTATTGGCAGCAATCGCCAGAAAAAGTGACGACGTTTTACGTGCGCGATTTCGTGCAAGACGACCATGTCCAGTTCCATGGGACTCAGCTTGGCAATCAACCCATCGCCAATCCACAGTTGCCGGTGAAAACTATGCCAGCCCACAACTGCGGCGCCACACCACGAGTTCTTGCTGGCGATGCATTTTACTTGCAAGCCGCTGCAACCCGCCAATTGGCACAATTCCCAAATCCGATCCCCGGTTGAGCCTGGAGCAATTTGTTTGGCACCCATCCACAATCCCATCCACCAAGGTGCCGTGACTATTCCCGACACAATCATTACGGACAAAGCAAGGCAAGCTCTAACTTCGATGGATAGGTTGGGTACCAGTAGAGCGGCAATATCGGTCACTGCGACGACTGCAAATACCGGCGTCATGCACAGCAAACAACCGCCAAATTCCCCCAGCTTCAATCTCAGCAGCCAGCGTTCGACCAGTCGCGGTCCCGGCGCGGCATTCTGTGAAAGTCCCAACGCTGCCTCTGCCATTTTCATGCGCTCGTCAATGAACACCTCCAGGTCCGCACTGTTCCATTCCAAGGCGATTAACAACATCAGCGTAGGCAGGAACCACAGAACTAAGCACACCGACTGTCCCATTCCTGAAGCTTCCGCCGCCTTCAGTGCCGGTCCCCAATTCGTGATCGTTAATCCAATTGGCAACATGATGACCCATGCCAACTCGATCACGCGCCGATAGAATGCCAAGTGTTCCAATGGGTTCAGTCTTCGGTCATCCCATCGACGGTAGGATCTCGGAAATGCGACGTACATCGCAGCGCACTTCGACAGGACGCCAAAAGCCACTCCATAAGCGATGATCGCCCAAGCCGATTTGGCGATTTCTCCACTGTCGCCGTTCCACATCAATTCGCGACACAAGAGTGTGCCCACGATCATGGAGAAGACGCGAATGGATACCATGTGTTTGCTGCTTAGAACTGATGGGCCACGCCGAGCCTGGTGCCGAAATGTTGTAGCCGAGACGAATTGCATCGCTGGCGAGTTGTTAGATTAATTGCGACGTATTGCCTCAGTCAAACGACGACAGGCAAGTTCTCGCCGCCGGTTCAAAATCAGCGCCGATTGTATCGGTCGTATGCAAAGTTCCACCACTGCCTGGCACAGACCAGTGGTTGCATCGTAGAATTCTCACAAGCGCTGTGTCACAACTGAAATTTGAGTCAAACCGAAGTTTCATTAAATTCAATTTGAGGGAAAGAATGTCGCTATATCGATGTGGAATGCTGAGTGGACCAGGCGAGTTCCATGTGCACTTTTGGGATCTTGCGATCAAGACGTCAGCACTTGTAAGTCTGCTGACAGTGATCGTCCCGATGGCGCAAGCGGATCAGCCAGGGACTTCAAAGCGAGCAGAGTTCCTCATCAGTGCCCGCGACCTGAACAGCCAGCGCGAAGACTCCAAGATTCGAGTGTTGGATGTGCGCGAACAGAAGTTGTATAGCGCCGGTCATATCTCAGGAGCAGTCTGGTTAGACATCAACCTGTGGCGTTCTAAGGGCGCGGAACAATTCGGATTAAAGGACTCTGCATTTTGGTCCAAGGAACTTGGGCGACTGGGAATTGATCAAGAAAAGAGAATCGTAATTGTCGGTGAAGTGCTGACTGAAACGGCTCGTTGTTGGTGGGTCTTGAAGTATCTGGGTATGAGTGATGTTCGGTTGTTAGACGGAGGTTTGGCCGAGTGGAGCGGCGAGTCATATCCAGTTTCCAGCCAGGAAACGCAAGTTAACCCAACAACACCGAAAATTGAATTTCAGGCCGCGAGACTTGCAGCATTAGTCGACGTTCTTCCAGATGCCCGCAAGACGACCAAGTGTCAGATACTCGATAATCGTTCGAAAGAGGAATTCAACGGTTCGCGGCAATTGGGCGCTCGCGGCGGACATATACCCGGCGCAACACACCTGGAATGGAACCAGTTCGTAAGCGCCAACGGAAAATTGCTCGCCGACGACGAGCTAAAGAAATTGATCGCCGCACACCAAGTCGATCTCAACAAACCAATCGTCGCGCACTGTCAAACTGGCGGACGCAGCAGTGTAGTTGCTTTAGTTGCCGAAATGCTCGGTGGCAAGAATGTACGCAATTACCTTCAAGGTTGGTCCGAATATTCCGGACAGTTGCAAGCTCCAATCGAGTAAGCTCCCCTAATGCCCTCAAAGCCAACGGAGCAGACTCGACGACGCGTTGCATTGGTCATTCATGCGCTTAGTGGTGGCGGTGCGGAACGCATCATCAGCCAGTTGGCCAGTCGCTGGGCAGCCGCTGGTCACGATGTAGTTCTGATAACGCTGGCGGCAACATCGACTGACAAATACCCGCTGCATTCAACCGTACGGCGTATCGGTTTGGATTTGCTACAAGCCAGCTCCAACAAACTGCAAGCCCTTGGTGCCAATTATCGTCGCGTTAGAAAGCTGCGAGCAGCATTGTACGAGCTGGCACCTGACCGAATCGTGAGTTTCTGCGACCGAATGAATATCGTTACCTTGTTGGCGTCCAAAAGGCTGAATATTCCGATCTGGATCTGCGAACGCAGCGACCCCAGCAAGCAGAAACTGGGATGGATCTGGGAATGGGCTCGAAGAAGGTCTTATCCGAGCTGCACTGGTTGCGTAGTGCAATCCGAAACAGTCAAGCGATATTTGTCGGCTTGGGTTGCTGATTCAAAGTTACGCGTGATTCCCAACGCAGTTGACGTCCCTATTAATCTGACAACCAATGCTTCGGTTCGGCTGGATACAGAACATTCAAACACGAAGAAAGTTCTGTCGGTTGGCAGGTTGAGCGCCGAAAAGGGATTCGACACGCTGTTGTTGGCGTGGAGCCAAGTGCACACTTCAATCCCGGAGTGGAAATTAGTATTGGCTGGCGATGGAGCCGAGCGTCACCAGCTTCAGTCACTCGCCCAAGAATTGAAAATCGCCGACTCCGTGCAATTCCTGGGCTGGTGCGACAATCCATGGCCCCTTTACGATCAAGCTGACATGTACGTTCTGCCGTCGCGCTATGAAGGCTTTCCCGTCGCGCTGCTAGAGGCGATGAGCATGGGCAAGCCGTGTATCGCCACACGCTGTTCGGAGACTGTGGAACTGTTGTCCGAAAACGGCAGAGCCATCGAGTGCGTCGAAGTTGGTGATTCCGATTCGCTGGCACGCAGCATTAGGACGCAAGCAATGTCGCCCGAGACTCGGCTAGAGCTCGGGCAGTCCGCAAAACGAATCGCACAGAAATTCACATGGCACTCGATTGGTCCAATGTGGGATCAAATCCTCGAATAAGGGCTAAGTACGCCTCGCCTAAGCACCTTGAACGCGGACGCTAGTCAACAGCGTGCGATAGCGAGTGCGCAGCTTTCGAATGAGCACACCCAGATAGAAATTCATTACTAGCGATAGCAAGAAAAAGACTCTGAGAATTCCATCGTCGATCTTGCGTTTGTCTTCTTGCGCGGTGTTGGCGAGCGTTTGTGCATCGTCGATGGAACTGCGTTTGAGCGATAAATCACTTGTGGAATCGCCTGGATTGGATGCTTGGTTGAATCCAGTCTGAGAATTGCTGGCGGTTCGCAAAAGAGGATTTGTTTGTTCGACGTTATTTGGCGGTGGCAAAGTTGAGTAGTTCTGTTGGCTATATCCGGCCGGCAATGAGGCATTGCTAGTTGGTGGATTCGCAACTTGGTTTAGGTAGCTGGATGGCGTTTGGCCATAGAGATGTTGTTGAGCCGCCATCGCTTGCTCGTGGAAAATGTTTGGATTGGGATTTGCATTCGGCGGATAGTAAGGCGTGGGTGGAGCTTGCGAATTGGCGCTATTCGGTGGGTAAGTGTAGCCCGGATTGCCCTGCGCACTCGCTAGCCTGGGAATGTTTGGCGCTGCGAAAGTGGCTGTCGGGCTCGATGGGATCGCTTGCATTCCGTTATAGGGCGATGTCTGTGCCACACTTGAAACTCCGATTTGGGAGTTCATGGTACTTGGTTGCGTTTGTGCGGAACTCGGTTGTGCGAAGTTGCCATTGGTCGAATTGCTTGGGTAGTTGTAATTGCTGCCCGAATTCGAATTTGCCGCCGGGACTTGTGCCGTACTTTGTGCAGCCGTAGGTATTGTCGGGTAGTTGCCGCGAGTACGATCAATGTAAGGGGCCGTTGCACCTGATGGTTGCAGCGGATTGTCCCGGAGAGTATTTGGCGAAAGGGTATTAAGTGATGGTGGATTCGCTAGCGGTGGCTGCGCACCCACAGTCGATTTGTTGTCGCCAAATCGACTCTGCAATGCTGAAGAGGACGCAGCGGATGTTGATGGCAAGTTGGAAGCGTTGGGAGCGTTGGGAGTTCTGGCGTCACTCAAGAATCGAGAGCTACTATCGGTTTGGGCCAGCAGTTCACTTGGTGCCTTGACCGCATCAGACAACTTACCGAGCACAGATGTGCCAATATTCGTGTTGTCGTCCACTAATGACGCATTCGCACCGCTACGCAGTGGCGGCGTTTCCGCGCCCAGGAGCGGCGGGTTGGTACCTGCGACCGGATACAACTCTGGCTCAACATCCTTAAACCTAGCATCGCTCAAACTAGAGTTCGCAGGCACAAGAGGTTTTTCATTTGAGCTGTCGGGTCTGAAACGTGGAAATAGCTGATTCAGCTTTTCAAGCGGTGGGTCGCGTGGCAGTTCGTTCTTGCCAACGACGACCATAATTCGCGATACCAATCCTTCCAATTCCTTGGGTAAGTCGCTGGTGATCGGCAGGGGGCGCACGCGGCTCTGTTCAACAAGTTCGGGAGATAGTTGCAGAATGTAAGTCAGTTTGTTGCCTTCGACGGTCCAACCGTAGCTGGTTCCACCGGAAGGCGCACTTGGCGTTTGACTTACGACTGCGGCCAACAAAACTAGTCCGATTCCATTCATAATTCGCACCGCGATCGCGAAACTTGATCCAAAGAAGTCAACAGAGTACAAGAAATCGGTGGGATGCGTAAATAGAAATCATCGAGGTAGTGCGAGGATCGGTGCGAATTTATCGTCGTTGGGCATTGCTAGCTTTTTCCCATCATCCCCGGCTGGGCTGATAAAGTGTGAGCCGTTTGCGCTAGCCTCGGGCGTCGAAGGTGTTGGGTGGAGAATCGCAATTCGATGGACGAAATCATTACGCGTTCGATTTCTTTTCCGTGTTCATTCGGTGTACTTCTGTGGCCACCGGCAACTTCTTGGCAATCACCAGACCTCGGCCACAGAAGAGACACGGACGCCACACGGAATGTGGCGCGTGCTATGGTCTGGCCCGAGCGATTGTTGCAGGTCGTGGAATTCCCGATTTAGCATCACTAGCAGGCAATGGCATATGATAAAAAGGCTTTCCGAGAAGCTCCATTGCTTTTTCTCTAATTTCAATCGGCATTTCATTGACGATTTGCGATTCATGCGCTAGCAGGAGCTCGTTGATTTTTCTGTTCAACTCCCCTTGCAATTGGGTTGCGCGTCCGCAAAACTCGGGATGCTTTTCTTCAGTGATTCCTATAGCATTTCCAAGAAATCCTCGCTTCAAGGCAAAGGCAAGTCCATATTTCGCGACTTCACCTCGGTAAGCAATTTCCCGAAGTCTCTTCATCTGCTTGGGAGTTAGAAACTCCTCCAAGGCGGCTTGTTCCGTAACCTGTTGTTCTAAAAGTAACTGCTTCACTTTGGTCGCCATTTCCGTTGATAAATTCTGTTCACCTAACCCTCCGTCACGAAGTTTTGGTGCATTCTTAAGAGTTTGCTTAATGCGCTCAGCCCGGAAGACCCGCAGTTGCAAAAGATCCGCTTCGCTAATTGCAACTTCCTTTACAACTTCTGGATCATCAAGCAGTTCGAAAAGTCGCTGTGTAGAAAGTGGATTGCGAGTATCCTCTAAATTCTGTGCAAGTATTGGCGTCGCCACGACATTCATTACAAGAAGCAGTACACTTCGAAACATCGCTTGCTCCCAAAATAAGATTGCTACAAAGATCTTTTTTGACATCGGAAAGCGGAAAAGACCAAGTCTACTGTACTAGTTCAGCGGTAGATGGAATTTCCAGTTGTCGAGTCAACGGGGGAAAGTTGGTTTGTCAACGAGAGCGTTGGGTACTTTGCGGCGGGGTTTAGCGCATTTCGGCAAAAGTTAGAAGTTGAAGGCAACGTGAGTGGCCGTTTCCGACCACTCGCTTCTAACTTCCGCGCTTGCATCGGTGCTCGGGTCGCACCCCTGCGTTGCCCTGGAATAGTGCCAATCCTAGCAGATTCTAGAGGTGAGGCGCATTGAAAGCCAGCAGTCCGTAGAAAGAGAGATGTTTCATTTCCCTTTCCGAAAGGACTGAAAGATGTCAAAGGTAACAAAAAACGGCAAAGCGAGTCGACGATCAACAAAGCGACGTGGATATATTTCGACTCCGCTGGGTGTGATTCAACCACGAGTTGAGAAAGTGGGACCCGAGCGTTTTGGCATCGTGGCGGTGGATTGTGCCAAAGCTCGTTCGAAGTGGATGATGTGCGACTTCTATGGAAAAGTAACCGTGCCACCAACGGTTGTTCAGCACATCGCGGTCGAGTTCGAACATGCGCAGCTAATTCTCGAAAAATTCCTCACGCGCGCGGCGGGTTCCATTCGGAATTGCAACTGTAGATTCGGCGTCCGCTTGCGCCCAACCGAACTAGCCTCGGACTCCTCGGACTCCTCTGGCGAAGTTCCTGCGGCACACGAATTGACCTGGGGCTTTGCACGCGAGTTTGTGAATTTCTCGCGACACTGTCCTCAAATCTATTTCCATAAGGAGGATCAAGCAAACTCTCGAATAACTTCACACTCTCGTCTGGACGATGTTTCACACTTCTTTTCTGAGGAATAAAGGGTATTCCAATGACTCTGCAAAATTTGTCCAAAAGACTGTTTCCACACAACTTGAGATTCTTGGATTCGGCACATACGCGTCAGCATCGAGCATCTCACGCTAGAACTCGCAGAATTCGTGTCGAGGCTCTGGAACGGCGCGAGCTGATGGCGGCTGACCTTCGAGGCTTTCAACACAATCGATTTGATCCCGAAGATGTCAATGATGATGGTGCTGTCTCGGCCGCCGATGTGTTGATCGTTATCAACTCTATGAATCGCAATGCAGAACCTGAAAGTACGAATTTCATTGATGTCAATGAAGATGGGCAGCGCTCGCCGCTGGATGCACTGCTAGTTATTAATCGACTCAATCGAGCGAACCAATCTCAGAATCGGGGCACGGCAGAAAATACGCCGATGATCCCCAGGCCGCCGCGCGAGGTCCGATCGTTGGATGGTACGGGCAACAATCGTCAAAACAGCGAGCTTGGCAGTACAGGTGAGGCGCTGCTTAGGATTGGGCCAGCGGAATACGGAGACGGGGTATCCACGCCAGCGGGTACGACTCGGCCCAGCGCACGCCAAATCAGCAACGTCGTCGCCACCGATTTGGACGAATCCCCGAATGATCGAAGTATGTCTGCCTTTATTTATGTGTGGGGGCAGTTCATCGATCACGACATTGACTTGACCATGCCTGCAGAAAATGGCGAGTCATTCGCGATTCAAGTTCCCAATGGCGACAAATTTTTCGATCCAGCCAGTCGTGGCAACGTGACGATACCGTTGACTCGATCGACGTTCGACTCAACCACAGGGACATCAGTCGTTAATCCACGGCAGCAAATCAATTCCGTCACAGCCTACATCGACGGATCAATGGTCTACGGCTCGAATCAGGCCACTGCCGATGCTCTTCGTTCATTTACCGGAGGGCGATTAAAGGTCTCCGAACTAGGACTGTTGCCGACGGATGCTGCTGGAAAAGTTATGGCTGGCGACATTCGAGCTGGCGAGAATATTTCATTAACCGCCATCCATGCGTTGTTCGTACGCGAGCACAATCGCCTGGCGGACCAAATCGCCAAAGCCAATCCGGGGCTGAACGACGAAAGTGTTTACCAGCAAGTTCGAGCTATTGTGATCGCGGAAATTCAAGCGATCTCCTACAACGAGTTTCTGCCGGCGCTGTTGGGTAGGCACGCTCTATCCAGATATCGAGGTTACGACGCAACAGTTGACCCGTCGGTGGCCAACGAGTTTTCGACTGCCGCATTCCGTTTTGGACATAGTACGCTGAACGACGATGTCGAATTCTTCGATAACAACGGCCGGCCAGTCCGCGAAGGAATCTCTCTGGCGGAAGCATTCAATAAGGCTGAACTGCTCAAGGAAACTGGAATCGACTCGATCTTGAAGTATGATGCGTCCACGGTCGCTCAGGAGGTGGATTTGGAAGTAATTGACAGCTTGCGCAATTTCTTGTTCGGACCTCCTGGCGCAGGCGGATTTGACCTAGTGTCACTGAACATCCAACGAGGTCGCGATCACGGGCTGGCAGACTACAACGCCACGCGAATGGCCTACGGTTTATCTGCGGTCGATTCGTTTGATGACATCACCTCCAACGTCGTATTGCAGGATCAACTTGAAGATTTGTACGTCGACATCGACGATATCGATCTGTGGGTGGGACTATTGGCAGAGGATCATGTCCGAGGTGCGTCGGTTGGAGAGCTGGCACAGACTATTATCGCCGATCAATTCGAACGCTTGCGCGACGGCGATCGTTTTTGGTATGAGAACGTGTATGCCGGTCGCGATTTGAGCCAGTTGCGAAATACGTCGTTGGCCAGCCTGATCGAGCGCAATACGTCTGTATCGGGCCTGCAAGAGAACGTATTCTTCATGAGAGCCGAAGCAAGCGGGCGAGTTACCTGGGCGACTCCGGTAAATACCGTCGTGGATAATGTTGTAGCGGGTGATCGTAGAGATAACTTGCGGCCACACGTGGGAGTCGCAGGTGTCTCCATCGAACTGCTCAATGATACGGGAGAGGTCATCGAAGTCGCTGTAACGGATCGGCAGGGCAACTATCGCTTTCGATCGTTCGTAGAAACAGGTGACTACCAAGTTCGATTGGCGGACTCCAATTCGGTCCAAAGCGCCTCGACCGATGTTCTAAGCGTGTTGATTCCCTCTGGAGATACACGTGTCAAAGGACTGAACTTCTCAGTAAATCGAGGGCGTCGATCATGACTTGGTCACCGGCACCGGGAGGGCGAG
>SYJV01000450.1 GCA_005798335.1 Planctomycetaceae bacterium
ACCAGGTTTGCTCGAAGCGGATTACGCTCAACGTACCGACAGAGAACGTAGAAATGGGCATCGTCTTGAACGGGAAAGCTTTTGTAACGCGATTGGTAAATGTGACCATAGCCGCGAGTATGGTAATGCGCGTGATACCGAAGCGAATGCGTTGCGGTAATCCATCGCAACAGCTTTCCCATCTCATGATCACTGCCGGGCCGCAAGACAAAATGCCAGTGGTTTGGCATAAGCGTAAACGCGAAGAGTTCGACTTGATATCTCTCAAGCCCTTCCGCTAGGATTCGGAGGAAGGCGTCATAGTCCTCGGGCTTATGGGTTCAACACCCTATAAACAACCCCCGTCCCCTTTTCTCGTCCAACCCGTTTGATGGAACAATCGTTGCGGCGCAGGGACCGAGATCGACAGTGATTTCATAAGTCTTGCCCAGTCTATTCGAGGTAGATCAGTTCATTTGAATTCAGCAGTGCGCGACAGAAGGCCGGTGTACCGTGGGGAGCAATGAACTTCGTTGCAGCCTCATGTTCCTTCGGCGTAGGTTCGCGTTGCAAAACCAAGTGATATGCCGACGAGAATCTGCGGGAGGAAGAAGGCTTACGCCTTAGAGTCGCGCGACGTTGGGAAGTGACTCTTCCAGGAATGCTCAATTTGCTCCAACGACTTGCCTCGAGTTTCGGGCACGAACAGCCAGGCGAATATCGAATACAGTAAGCACATTGCCATTAAGATCCAAAAAGTGCCGGCCTCTGACCAACTAAGCCACGATGGAAACTGTTCGGAAATAAGATAACAAGAGACCCACATGAACAACGTGGCTACACCAGCCGCCGCGCCTCGAACGTGCGTTGGGAAGATCTCCGCCAGGACGAGCAAATTCACTGGCCCAGGGCCCAAAGCATAGAAGAAGCAAAAGGCCATAATCGCCACGAGAACCACGAGTGGTGGAAAAGCATTTGTGTAAAACTGAAACCCCACCATGAATAGACTGATCGCCATGCCCAGCGGACAGAACATTAACAGCGGCTTGCGACCGACGCGATCGATGATCGACAGTGCGATGATGGTGGTGGCAAAATTGACGAGTCCCAGCCACAGCATGCCCTGTCGAGCCTGTGACTCTGTAAAACCAAGCTGCAGTAGGATTTTCTGAATATAGTAGATAACGATGTTGATACCGGTTATTTGATCAAACAAAGACAACATGACGCCAACGATCAATGCGCGTCGCAGGCCGGGCATCAACAGTTGTACAAGCGTGACTCGCTCGGCTTGTATCGTCGCCTGCAATTCCTGAACGGCCAACGCCGCGTTTTCCATGCCGTCGACACGGGTCAAAATGCGCAGCGCTTCGTCCGTTCGTCTCTGTTGCAACAACCATCGTGGGCTTTCCGGAATCCACATCACTGCGACGAGAAATGCAATCGATGGTACGGCTTGAATCCCGAAAGCCCATCTCCAACCGTAGTTCAATTGCCAGTCCGAGTCTCCCACAGCGGTCAACATCCACCCGACGATGTAGGAAACCAGAATGCCAAACGTGATCACCAACTGATTCAAAGACACGATTCGACCTCGCATTCGCGAGGGAGCAATCTCAGCCAGATAGACGCCTACTAGGCAAATAGAAATTCCTATGCCGAAGCCGCCAATCAACCTCCCAAGATTGAACTGAAAAAGATCCTTGGCCAATCCCGCGAGCAAGGCTGAAATCAGAAAACACAATCCAGCCAAGAAGAGAATTTTTTTACGCCCGACTAGATCGCTTAACTTCCCACCAACCACCCCGCCGAGAATGGAACCGATGAAAACACTGGCGACCGCAAAACCGAGCTGCTTGGCGTCTAGCTGAAAGTACTTCTCGAGCAAGGGCATGGCGCCGCCAATAACGCCGGTATCGAAGCCAAATAGAAAACCGCCCAAGGCGGCAGTACAGCCGACTAGCCAAACGTAAGTTGGATTTGCCGCTTGCATTGCTGGAGCGGACTTCGATTGCTGAGGATTGTCTATTTCGACAGCTCCCTGGGCAACATGGCGCGGACGGCAGCTTCGTATTTGTCGAATCGCTCCCAGATGACATGCATGTTTGTCGCCGTTTGCGGGCTTCCTTCCCAATAACCTCGCGTCTCCCAATCCTTCAGAAAAGATTCCGTGAAGGGAACGTTTGGTTCCAGGCTCTTGAGTTCACTCATGCGTATCCCTGGACGATCGCGAAAAAGTTCCTTGAAGGTCTGAAATGCAAACATGGCTCGATCGAATCGTTGTTGGGCCTGTTTGGGATCGACATCAGCCAGCAAGTGTGCAGTGTACATGTTTTCGATTCCCTCAAACCGACTGGCCACATAATCCAGTTCCCATAGATATTGCTTAAAGTATGTTTCTTCATGCAATTGAGGAGCAACTGATCTGGCAAGGGACAATGCTTTGTAAAAGCGAGGCAGTTTGCTGCGGACGATTGCCAGTCGTTCTTCGATCCAGCGCTTGCGATCGGCCGGAGAGGTTGCATCGCACTTCATCAAGACATCTTCGGCACTATTGAAAAAACCGGGTGGTGCTAACGCCAGAAACATCCGCTGTGGCGAAGTCTCACGATTCTGTCCGAAATCGACGGCGTCGCAGAAGGCCTCGATGCTCTCTGCCACCACATCCGCCGACTTGGCACCAAATCGGCGGCGCGCATAATCGCGGTAATAGGTACGCAGATCAGGGCGGCCGACCATGCCAATTTCCGCACCCAGATCCGCCAATAGGTCATTGGTGTTGGCTTGGATGTGGAAATAAAGCAATCCATTAGCACCATTTTCGATGGAGTAGTTCATGTAATCGATGATCCACTGCGGATGGTTCCGCAATGTACTCGGTGGCCACCAGCCTTCCATCGTGGAGTGAACGAGCTGAATGTAGGGCCTACCGTTGAATCCCTTCGGCATATCGCGTGAATGCATGCGCCGCACGTCCCACTCTACGACCCCTATATCCTTAGGGATTCCTCGATCAAAATCTCGCCATTCCAAACCGGGATTTGCGTCCAAGGTCTCCCAGGTCTTTACTTTTTCGTCTCGATACTTCCAACACCAGGTCTCGATGTAGATCTGCGCCTTAGGATCTATTTCCTTCAAGACAGATACGGCGTCCAGCGTGGGTTGATTTTTGTTGGTGAACCCCTCACCGAGCGTCCGTTCGTGGCGATAGGAACAAACCAAATACACGTGAGAATCGTCTACACCGTACGTGTCGATCAACTTTTTCCAGTATTGCTTGATCAACTCTTTGCATTCCGGCTGGTCTGCATTGATGCCCAAATTGGCCATGGCCAATTCATGGTAACGAAGGTGCGGATAAGAGTTGCGGAAGAACACTGGGACCTGAGAATAAAATAAGTTGTAGGCTACTTTCAGACCACTTTGCCGAACATAGGCGATAATCTTCTTGTTGAGGTTCGTTCGCCACGTTGGATCGACAACGTAGTCGGCAAGAGTCGACTCGTTCTTGGGAATCTGTGGGAAAGCATCAAAGATGACGTCGCCCCACATATACTCGCCCGAATCATGAAACAGAGGCATCGTGTTGAATCGCTTGCGACGCATCCAATCGATGGCTTGTTTCCAGCCATCGAAATCCCACAATCTCCAGCAATGGGCATGAGGGTGTTTCCAAACATGATGAAAGAACAAGCCTCGAATCGGAACTGCAGGCTTCTCCGTTCGATCGATCGGCGCGATTGGTGCGGAATCTAAATGCGGTATCCTATCGCCGTCGATAAAGAAGCCGACGCCCAACTCTTTCTCTAGAAACGAGTAGATGGCATACGCTGCAGCCTTGGGAGTTTTTCCTGTTAACGCCAGGACCGTTTTGGTGCCAACCACCTTTCCAACGACGCGAGCGTCTTCAGGACCAAGTTGGCTGGTTTCAATCTCTAGTTCGCGATTGTCGCCAACTTGCACCACGATGCAGATGGGCTCGGCCACCGAAGCAGCTCTCGAATCGAACCCGTATTCGTGCCATTGCACTTGCAGCGTTCTTTGCAGAAACGACTTGAGATCGCTGATGGCAAGCTGTAATTCCGAGGAAGGGGCAGCAGGAAGCACAAGGGCAACATCTTGTTTGCTTAACAACCTTGTATCGTTAGCGGATAATTGCTGCAAAAGGCTAGTCAAGCAAACGATACAAATAAAGGTTGTGGTGAATAAGCGGAGGATCATATCGGTCCTAAGTTTGACGTAATGTGAGTAGCGAGTTCCAATACACGTTCCATCTATATCATTATTGCCAAGTTTGATGTTGCAGCGGCGTGATTGTAGAACAGCTCGTCCCCGAATGTTCATGGGTTTGCGACACGTTTGAGTAAAGCGTCGGGTGCCAACTCGTGTCCCGCTTTAGGGCCCATGAGCACTTGAGGACAAGATGCTCTACAATCTTGCGGCTTGACCGCGCTATGAATGACGAGATCATCGCGGGATGGAACGGGATTGAGCCCGCTAATTACGTGTTACTGCTCGAGCGGCGATACTTCTCCGCCGCTTCGAGTACGAAGCGCAGTCAACAGATAAAGTGGAGTTGACGCAGACAAACCATGAACGGAACCATCCAACATTCCAACATTGGCGATTCCCGTGTGAAACGAGTAAACGTTGGAGGAGTTGGTACAGTTGATCGCACATGGACCAATAGGTGCGTTGGGGTTGGCTGGATCAGTACCCGAAGAAACGATTCCTGTGCGTGGGTTGGCCCATGCTCCAGTAGCAGCCGGCGTGCCTGCCGGAGTCGGCGTTACAATTTTACCCATCACATACAACTGATTCCGTCCGGCGCATTCAACTGTCAGAATGGAGTTGGTGGTTCCGTCGGTCACTTCACCCAACTTGCGATACACATTCAATCCCAAAACGCCGTGGTAAGTCGCATCAGGAGCCGGGAGCCTATTGGGGAAATAGGGACTTGCCGACGGGCCGGTTAGAAACGGGTTGGGCTGGGCAATGGGATTGATGAAGATGGTAAGATCTGTTGGCGCAGCATTGTTAGCACCCAGTCGGCCATCAACAGATGGCGCCGAAGGGCAGATCAGGGCCGGAATGACGATCTGATTGATGGCTTTGCCATTGACAGTGGGTGCCGTCGCATTGGAAGCGTCATTCCAGCTTAGATTCCAATTGTAAGGAATGTTCCCCAATTCCATATATGGAAAGACTGCGGGAACCCAGCCATGTTGACTGGTAGGGTTGGTCGAGGCCCGCGCCGCCGCTGGCAATCGGCTGAAGGTACTCTCATAGTTGAGTACTGCCAAACCGATTTGCTTGAAGTTATTCGAACACTGCATTCGGCGGGCCGCTTCGCGAGCCGCTTGGACTGCCGGCAATAGCAGCCCGACTAACACTCCAATGATGGCGATAACCACCAACAATTCCACTAGCGTGAATCCACCTCTTTTGACTGTTCGCACGTCAGAGTCTCCTAGATAACTTGAAAATAAGATGACACAATTGGGAGTTGTTTTCGAGAAAGCAAAGTCATTTGGAGTGGAGTTCGCAAATGAATCGACCGAGCTAGAGCTCTGTCCAGCTACGGTCCCTTGCCTTTCAGTTTAAACGGAGCTATCTCGTTAGCTTGTTCCTTTACTTCGATCGTTAAGCTGGACTTCATAGGGTCGCTATATTGGGCAGGAAGTAGGTTTGGCACCACTCCTGTTCGCATCATAATAGCCTGCGCATCAGGTGGGAAATGGAAGATCGTTACGGTGTATTCGCCTGCGGGAGCGCCATCCTCGGGTTCATAGGTGCCGACTGCGTAGCTCCCGTCCGACTTGGTTGTTGCGGTTACGGCCTGCTGCAACTTCGGTTCGCTGGATTTCGCATACATCGTTAGAAGCGCGCCTTCGACGGGCTTGCCGTCAACGATGACCTTTCCCTTGACCGGATACAACTTCACCTTGTCGTCCTTGGCGCAACCTGCGAAGGCGAGCAAGGCTACGAAAAAACTCAGGCATGGAATCGAGGCTCTGAATCCGTGTGTCATCCCTTGCCAGTCTTTTGCGTCAAACCAAATCACTTCGCGATCCTATTTCAAAATGGTTGAAGAAATACTGATTTTCTCTACGGCGGAACGGGAAAGTGGAGCAGGGTGAAGTTTCCCCTGAGACCAAAACTCTACGGCCGCGTTACGCGTTGGACTGTCCAGCCTCTCCGAGTTGCCTGGCGGGAGAAGACTGAGCGCGCCATCCAAATCGTCAAAGGGGACATATTGAGTATAGGCCTGTGATACCTGCGATCGAATCGTGGTTCCATCGATGCAGAACAATTCAGGGGTTTGCATATCATAGGAAGCATCAAGGCTTCCTAGATTGTTCATGTGATTCATATATCCGCGAACTTGCTTCTGCGATTCAAGTGACGCCAAGCCATTCCATTTAGCGGGGTCGGGGCCAAAAGCGGTCTGAGATTTCTTCCAAGCTGCCGCCAGCGCGCCATCGACAAATCGGACTTCAGCATCACTGAGAACTACCGATTCTCGGTCAAGTCTTGCATCGACATCTCGAAGCCACTTCGCCAGTCCTCCCTGACCTCCACCAAACTCATCGGCAAGCGGAGTGCGGTGAGCGCGAAACTCAAGTGGAATTTGACCAGCGAGTGCAGCACCTCGAATTCTGAGGTCCAGTTTAGCACCCAAGGCGTACCATGAATCCAGCTCTTCAATGGCCTTTTGCGCTTCATCTGAAAGCTTGGCACGTTGGTGCTTGAGCAGATGAAGACCCGCGCGGACTGCGACTCGGCGACCGGGATTCGTCATGTCAAAGTGGATATCGAGTACCTCGCTCGACTGAAATTTGTCTTTCTGACCAAGCCGCTCATAGAGCCTGAGCGACCTCAGGCTGTGTCCGTTGCCACCTTTACCGGCCCCTATACGAATCGGATAAAACGACTCGATCGGGCGATGATTGCCGGAAGCAATCCAACCATCTGACGGATTGATGACATGAGGGAGCAATTCATGCGGAACCAAGCCTTGCCAATCATTGCGCGATAGACTGCCGTCTACGGAAGCCTGACCTTGATGCTTGTCCGCCGCAGAACGAGCCGGAATTCCAGCCTGTAGCCAGTAACCGATTTCGCCATCCCGATGCCCGAAAACTAGGTTCGTGGAAGGAAACGTCCAGTAGGCCAAAGCCCGCGAGAATTCTTGCGTATTCTTAGCCGTCATGAGGCCAAAAAATCCTTGAATGGTCTCGCTGTCAGTAATGGACAACGGCACACGCCGCAGGGCGACTTCGGGTTCACCCTCAATGCGGTCTGCGATGCTCGACACGACCGGTCCATAGTGTGTGAGGCGAACCGTCAGTTCTTCCGGTTCTCGATCCTTTACGAGAATTCTCTCGCGATGCAACTTCATATCCCGCCACTGGCCATCCAGCTTGTATTGGTTGGGATGTTCTGTATCGGTTTCAAGACGAAATAGATCAGCTTGGTCCGCGCCGAGCGCTGTAACGCTCCAAGCAAAGTGTTCTGTCCAACCAATCATCAGGCCTGGCGTACCGGGTGCGGCGATGCCGCGTGCATTGAATGACTCTCCGCAAACGTGGAATTCATAAAATAAGGAGGGGTTGAGAATCGGAGTCTGCGGGTCCCCTACCAATACCGACTTGCCGCTGCTGGTTCGGCTGCCGCCCACGACCCACGCATGACTGAACTTGGGACTATCCTGAGTCGACGGAGCTTGATTCTTGGGGATGGATTTTTCTGCGGCAAAACGTTCGACTTTGTCCACCCACTCGTCACTCACATCTTTGCGTTTGACGATGGAAGCGGATTCGTCAACGATAAAATTCGCTGCCGGCGGACCCGACGCTCCAGCTAGAATTGCGCGCCGGTTGGCCAATTCGTCTAATCCATCTCCGGCAAAGAACTGCGCCAAATACCAGTGGCTGACGATGCAGTCCGCAGGTGTCCAGGGCTCGCGCTTTAGCCCAAATTTTTCGAAAAAGGGATGAGCTCGCTCGGGATTTTTGGCAAACCAATCGTTCACGCCCTGGCAATAGGCGGCAAGCAAACTTTTTGTTCGGCTGTCAAGTTTTTCTGCGACTGCCTGCGCGGAACGATAGAATCCAATCGTTCTCATCCGCCGATCCATGCCGAGAGACGTTTCGCCACCCTCCCTTAAAGGACGAGTTCCAAACAATTCCGACAACCGACCCTGAATCTGGCGTAAATTGTAGTACATCTGGAATCCACGGTCTTCGGCTGATGAACATCCCAGACCGTACATTGCGCCTTCATCGGTTGTGGAAAACACATGAGGTATTCCCCAGCGATCGCGCAACAACTCAACTTTGCCATAGTCTTGATCGGCCTTAGCAAGCTCGACTGACGCAGTTTGGACCAAAGAGCCCTTTGTCGGCGAATGAATAGCCAGTCTCTTTAATTGTCCACCAGCCCCTCCCACCAAAAGCCTTCCATCCGAATCCATTGCTAAGCAATATGCGGGTCCCGACAATGCGTCGAGCTCGTGTGTGGCCTCAACGGTATCGGGATCAACCATCCGCACCTTGCCATCTTTGCAGGCAACAGCTAATGACTTGCCATCGCTTGTCCAGCACACCGCCTGCGGCGTGCTTTCCAACTTGGCAAAACGCATCATTCGTCCGATAGTGGGTTGCCAAAGACGAACGGTATTGTCTTCGCCGATGGAGACCATTACGGGAGGTGCATCCTCGTGCGCGGGTCGCAATGCTAGATCGACGACTTGTCGCGTATGGTTGGTAAAGGTCCGCTTCAGGACTACGGGTGCAGAATTCGTCAGCGAACATTCCCAAATACGCAAACTCTCATCGACACCGGCTGTTGCGAGTCCAATTTCACCTGGCAAGAATTCTGTCGACAATACCGAACGCGAATGCCCCTCGAATACTTGGACGCATTGAGCTGTCGTTGGAGAGATGGTTTTGACGGTCTTATCCGCGCTGGCCAACGCGAGCAATTTCGAGTCGCTGCGCCACGCAACCGAGTATACGAGATCCTCGTGCGCTTCCAACCGTTTCCACAATTCACCCGAAGGCCATTGATAAAGTTCTACAGCGCCCGATTCAGCAGGTGTGCCCCCAGCCACTGCCAGCATGGTTCCGTCCGGGGATAGAGCGATGTCATGAATATGCTCCAGCTCAGTGGGCAACACTCTGCTCTTGCTCAATTCGGGCCAAGAGCGAACGATCAAACCAGCCTGAGATCCTTCGATGGCCCAACTGTTTTTCTCGTCGATCGCTACTGCCGTGATCGGGGGAAGTTTTGACGAATCATCGGTCGCCAACGTTTCTGCGCCAAGGGATTGGGCACCGATCCAGGTCATGGCCACAACGCACGTAGTCAACGCAGTAGCAACTGAAGCAGACGAGAATTTCACGCGATCAATTCCTTTACAAGTTCGCCGCCTTGATTGACTTGCACAGGGCGACCATCGGTCGTGTGCATCTCGAAGGAAGGGTCAACGCCCAATAGTTGATAGATCGTGCGAGCTAAATCGTTGGGCGTAACAGGGCGCTCGGCTGGGCTTTCGCCGATGGCATCGCTGGCACCGACCACGACACCAGGGTTCACACCACCACCGGCCATAGCCACGCTAAATACTCGTGGCCAGTGATCGCGACCACCGCGAGTATTCAGCTTGGGAGTCCTACCGAATTCTCCCATCGCGATGACTAACGTTTCATCCAACATACCTCGATCGGACAAATCGCTTACCAGCGTTGCGAAACCATGATCGAAGGTTGGCCCCAAGCCTACGCCAACCTTGGCACCTGTGTAGCCTTCCTTCAAACGCAAAACCAAACTCTCGTGGTTATCCCAACCTACGTAGTTCACGGTCACAAAGGAGACACCACTTTCAACCAGGCGCCGCGCCATCAAACAACTCTGACCAAAGAAACCCATTCCGTATTTGGCTCGCAGGTCATCATTCTCAACCGACAAATCAAAGGCCTTCTTGGCTTGCGGCGAAGTCACCATTCGATAAGCCTGCTCGAATCGCGGATCCGAAACCTGAGTTCCTTGCCGACCGCTCGCCTCGGCAGCTTGCTGGAATCGTTCAAGCTGCGCTACGACGTCGCGTCGATGTTCCATTCGATCGGAATTCACGCCAGGGTAAAAATCAAGGTCGCGAACTCGAAAGTCCTTCTTCGATGGATCGCCACCGATCGCAAAAGGGCCGAACTCGGAACCTAAGAAACCAGGACCCGCTGGCGCACGAAAATCGGGAATGGCCACATAGGACGGTAAATCGAGTCTTCCACCGCGCAATTTGGCGACCACCGATCCAAAACTAGGGTAATCCAGTACCGGAGTCGGCTTATATCCCGACAACATGTATTGATTGGCCAACCCGTGCTCGCCTAAAGGAGATGTCATGGATCGCACAATAGCGATCTTGTCCGTGATCTTGGCCGTATTGGGCAATATCTCGGAAATAAACGTCCCAGAAACACTCGTCGCAATCGGCTTGAACGGTCCACGCACTTCGGAGGGCGCTTCAGGCTTGACATCAAATGTCTCTAAGTGGCTGGGGCCGCCATCTAGCCACAACAAAATACACGATTTGGCTCGGGCCGTTCCAGCCAAAGCAGCACTTGGCCGCAAACCGCCAAATAGTGACAACCCCAGGGCGCTCAAGCCACCCACGCGGATCGCATCGCGTCGACTGATTCCATCGCATCGAATAATCATGGTGTTCCTAGGCTTAAGGTATAAGGCTAAAGGTATGACTAATGACTCTAATGACTAATGACCAATGACTACCTAATGATTCAACGTAAACTCACTACAGTTCAGCACGCCCCACTGAATGTCTTCGAGCCTTTGCTCGCGCTGCTCAGCCTCGGCTGCTGCAATCTGCTTTATCCAATGTTCGCGTTCTGCTTCCGTCGGACGTCGCGATAATGCTCGCAAGTATATGTCCTCCAAAATCTCCGCATCGCTGGCCTTGTCCGCCAACAGTCGATGAAGCTGGCTATCCTTGGAAGCAACCTTACGATTCACCAATTCACCGTTGAGCTGATGGAGTTTGGTCGGTAAAGCGCCTGAAACGGTAACACCTTCGCACGACTCCCTTCGCGAGCAACGGCCGAGCGCGTCCAGCGCCTCCGATGGGGTCAGTACATTCACCATCGCAACCGCTCGCATGCCGATCGGCGAATCGCCATAGGTGTCAGAAACGCCCGTAGCATCAAACAGTGCATCTGCCATAACTTCGGGTTCCAAAGGTCGCTTGAGAGCATGCGAGTAGAAGCGATCGTCGTCGACGTTTACGCTGTCCGTTGCGCCGCTGCGCGCGTAGGTCGAACTGGTGACGATGCGACGCAAGGTGTGTCGCAAATCGTAGCCATGCTCGATAAAGTCGCGCGCAAGCTGATCGAGAAGCTCTGGATGCGTGGCTGGATTTGTATCGCGCATGTCATCGGCCGGTTCAACCAACCCTCGCCCAAATGTGCCACGCCACAGGCGGTTCACAAATGACTTGGCGAAATAAGGATTGTCAGGCGCTGTCAACCAATCGGCCAGCGCCCCGCGCCCGTCCTCTTCCACAGGTAAGTACTTCAATCCAGGAATTCGAGGAACAGCAGGTTCTCCGGTGCGGACATTGGTCACCGCCCCTCGGCTGGCCAACTTGACCACCGGACCCCGCTCCAATCGAGCAAAGACCGCAGCCAATCCGTGGTAATCATCTTGGGTCCAACGATCAAGCGGGTGATTATGACAATTGGCGCATTGCAGCCGAGACCCCATGAATACTTGACTGACTAATTCCGCTTGCGCTCGTGCATCAGATGAGGACCTCGCGAAATTGGCAGGACCAACCTGATGTGTGTCCCCAACGGAAGTCAACAAAAGGCGAGCCATCTGATCCATCGGAATTCGATTGCGGATCTGCTGACCAATCCACTCATGGTAGGCTTCGGCACCTTGCGTGTCATTGGGCTGCGGCAGGACGCGAAACAGATTCGCAAAACGATAGGTCCAGTACTCTACAAATGCATCGCTCTCAAGCAACCGATCGACGCATTGTTGGCGTTTGCTTGATGCATCCGACGAATCAGCCAAAAACTCGACGACCTCTTCACGCTTGGGAAGTCTGCCGATCAAGTCCAAGTAAACACGTCGCAAGTAGGTCGCATCGTTGGCAATCGGGGCAACAGTCAATCGCAAATCAGAAAGCGTACGAAGCACATGCTCATCAATAAAATTGCCGATCGCTTCTCTGCTGTAGTCGACCGGCTGATCGGATAGCGGCAGGCTGATACGAACAGGAACAACACGATCCAAATAGCGAGCGATGATGATATGCTGTCCGCGCCGCAGCACCTTGGCGGTATGAGTCGCCCCATCAACGCTCACGGCTGCGGGATCGCTTGAAACAAATACCGTCCATGCTGAGACATCCTCGGTTGTTCCATTATCAAAATGCGCCGTAACGCGCATTGGAACTTGCACGCCTAACTTATCCACCAACAGATTGGAGGGCTCGAAATCGAGCGACTTCAATGAGCGGGCTCGCAGGCGTGGGGCTCCTGCAGAAATCCATGCACGCAGCTTTTCGGCCCCTTCGGCTTGCAACGCATCTCCCCCTTCGTGATCCAGGTCGAGCGTTGGCTTGCGCAGTACCAGACTCTTGTCCGGATGGGCCAGATTGATCCGCCTACCTTCGTATTGCCGCGTAATGGCAGCGTAGTCGGCCTCCGCATCACCGCCCAACAGTGAGAGATTAAAACCGCCTCGTCCAGCCGCTGCACCGTGGCAAGAACCCACATTGCAACCCGAACGAGTCAACACCGGCATGATTTCGGTATCGAAATCAACCGGTCCGCCAACGACGCTGCAGATCAGGAGCAATATGGTCGAAGTCATCACGGCGAAACGGTACCTCCGTATTCCTTAGCCCATTTCTTGAAGTGCTCTTGGGCTCGAGCCGTCCCTCGCTTGCTCAACATTCCGGTTTTCGAGAGTCGGCTCATCACGCGTCCCAACTCCTTGCCTGCGGTTTCGTCTTGCTTGACCAAGGCGTCAATCGTTGCAGCATATCGATCCGCGTCTTCGTTGCTAGCGTCTCGATCGGCAAGAATACTAAGCGGGCCTTGGAGCTTGTAGTTGGAGACGATCAGGAGATCTTCAAGAGTGGCGGCTTCCCCTCCTACAACCTTCGCGATCGCTTCTAGGACCTTCGGCAAGTCTACCTGAATGCTTGGCTGAACCAGCGCAAAGTTAGCCGTAACTTGATTCTCTTTACCAACCAGTACTGTGAGAGTTACATTGCGATTCAGTCCATAAGCGCCGGGCCCTTCGCGACCATCGACAGAAATACCTGTCGGTGCCTTGCGCGCTAACGCATGGCCACTGCGTTTGAGAAAATTCTCTGCATCGGTAACGTCATCCGATAACCAAACGACTCCAGTATGCACACCTTCCAATCCAATGCTGTAGTTCGCTAGGATTTGGGAAAACCGCAACGACTGACGATTCGCATCATGGATGAACACCAATACGATTGGCTTCTTTCCTGCTTGCTGAACGAAGTCAAGCTCCTTGCCTGCGAGCGGCTCGAAGAAACCGCGGACTTTAAATCCAGCCAGCTTTTCTCCCGGTTGCGGACCGGAAAACAATTTTTCTTGAGCCATCGCATGCGAACCGATCATCGCAGCGAGGGCAATTGTTAGCACTCTTATCAAATACATAGGGGCACCTTATTTCTCATTCCAATCTACATTTTGACGTTTCGATCACATCCAAGTAACAGTCAGACACCCATTTTTTACGAAAAACAATTCGATCAAGGCTGATTGCCAATATTACCTGAATCGGTTTGGTTCGTTTGCCACAACTCCGTTGCCGAATTTAACAGCCCACTTTTTCAAGTATTCACGGGCGAGCGGAGTTCCATAGAACTCAAGCCTACCATTTTCCACCAATCGCGTGGTAATGCGTCCCAGTTCCACCTGTACCTCGGGATCCTTGGCGAGCTCTTCGATATGTGCGGCTTGCCGTTCCACTTTTTCTTTGTTCGCAGTTCGCTGGACGATCTGAAATCTCTGAATGAGTCATGAACAAAACCCTGGGTCAATCATCATTGAGAGATTGGTCCTGTTTGTTTGCTAGCGGCAGGGATTTGCTTCTCCATCATTATCTTCAATCGCTTGGCGATTTCCGAATAAATCTCGGGACCGATAATCGTTCTCAGTTCTCGATGCATTACCAGATGAGTTTTAAGGAGTTTTTGCTCCAGTTCAACGATTGCCTGGTGCGACGCCTCGATTCGCTTCTCGTCCAACGCGAACTGGCCATAGAGCTGTCCGAGTTTTTCATTTTCTTCGGACAGCAATTTCTTGAGCTGGGACTGCTCGCCTTGAGTCTTGTTGACTAACCTTCGGATCTTTCCTTCCTGCTCATGGGACATGAACTTGATACGATCGGAAGTCTGGCCCAGCGAACGATCGACGACGGCACCTATCGACAACACAAAGAAAAGCACTGCCATCGCAGCATGTCGCGTGCGAATACCAAGCCATAGGTTAATTGATTGCATTCTTTCTTTCCTCTTGATCCAAACTTTCCAGCAACGCATTTTGCTGCACTTCCACGAATCGCACAACTGTGAATGCTGGAGGATCGAGCAGTAACTCGAACTCAGCGTATGTAACCTGAGTCCGTTCCGACGGCGATTCGGTACGTACATGAACGACTTGATTGTTCGGTTTCCACCCGGACAAATAGGTTCCACATAAGAGGCAGCCCGCCAATAACCCGATACCGACCATCGCGCGATTGCGAGTCGATTGAGATCGAAGCTGTTTGATACGCTGCTGGACCCGCTGGTGCAAGCCACTCGGGCAAGTCGGCAACCACTCGCCCTTAAGGGACTTCACGATTTGTTCGTCTTTCAACTCTTGTTCGTCTTGCAGCTCACTCGGCCAATCTGCTTCGGAATTAGGTGTTTCTCGCTTATTCATTTTCATTTTCTTCCAATAAACCTCTCAGTTTCTTTCGGATTCGGCTGAGCCTCATTTTGAGCGTATTGCGGGAAGTGCTTACAATTTCGCTAATCTCTATTAGCGATTTCTGTTCGAAATAGTACATGTGTACCACAGCCCGTTCTTCGCCAGAAAGCGCACCCAAAGCCCGTTGGAGCCGTTTCGATTGATCAGCCTTCTCTTCCAGCGTTGCGAACGAATTCTCCATTTCCAAGGCATTGCTTTTGGCCAGCACCTCCTTGAGCCCCCAGATCTTACTCCATCGCGCTTGGCCTCGCTGTTGATCTAATATCGACCTCCAAGCGATTCGGTATATCCACGTTCCAGCACTCGACTCTGCTCTCCAGCTTCGACATCGCAACCAGACCCTGGCCAAGGTGTCGGCGGTCGCATCCTCTGCAAGCGCAGCATCCCCCAACACACGAAACGATAGTCGGAAAATGCGGTCCTGGAAACATTCCACCAAGCCGCTCATCGCCGTATGGTCGTCGTGTTGACAGCGTCTAAGTAGGTCATCTTCATCTGCCTTTGCCACTCAATACTCCGCTCGAGTACTATGGTATTTTAGACGCAACCAATACGTATCGGTAACAACCGATTTTCAACACCAAGCGGTCACCCTTCGAAAAGAATTCGCACACAAGGATACTCGGAAATTCGGCACTTTCTCGGCAATGTCGTACTGGCAGACAGGGTTATCGAAGATGGATACGTTTGTGTTCGCGGCGATCGCATTCAGGCGATTGGCAAAGCTTCCAGTATGGACCGCTCCTATGGCGGCGAGCTAATCGACGCCGGTGATGGCTTTATCTGCCCAGGTTTTGTCGATATTCATACGCACGGCGGCGTTGGGTTTGATTACATGGACGGAACCCAAGAAGCCGTTCGCTGCTCCAATCAAGCCCATGCAAGGCACGGTACAACTACGCTTTTACCTACCACGACCAGTGGCTCTCGTGCTCAACTGCAAGCTATGCTGGACGCAGTGCAATCGGTTCAAAAAGACTGGTCCGCTGTCGACGGAGCGCGTATCGGCGGCGTGCACTGGTATGGTCCCTACTTTGCGACGGAGAAAATTGGTGCCCATCCCAAGGGCTTTGAACGCCATCCTCACCCTGACGAATACTTGCCAGCGCTGGCCCGAGGTGTCATCCGTTCAGCGACTTGCGCCGCAGAGCTCCCAGGGGCCGTTGATTTTTGCAGGGCCGCGTTTGCTGCGGGCTGTCTCGTGACTTGTGGTCATTCCAACGCCTCTTGGCCAGAGATGGCTGCGGCTTACGCTGCCGGGATGCGGCACGTCGATCACTTTTGGAATGCTATGAGCAGCACGGACTCCATTCGCAAGCGTTTGGGCACACCGCAGCGCGGCAGCATGGCGGAGTTTGTGCTCTATCATCCAGAGATGAGTACTGAAGTGATTGCCGATGGTTTTCATCATGCGCCTGAGATGCTGCAATTCGCCTTTCGCATGTTGGGTGTGAAGCGACTTTGTTTGGTAAGCGATTGCAGCCGCGCCTTGGACACGCCGCCCGGCATCTATCGCATTGGACACCACGAAACCGGCGAGCCTTTCGAAAACAACGGCCGGATCGGCGTGCTACCTGGGACCGACAAACTTGCAGGTTCTCTATTCCCACTCGAACATATGGTTCGCGTCATGCTGCGCGACACGGATGCAACGGTCGCCGAGGTGATCCGCATGTCGACGCTAACACCAGCTGAACGCGTTGGATTGTGCAACGATCGCGGCAGCCTCGAAGCCGGAAAATTGGCAGATGTCATCGTCCTGTCGCCAGCATTCCACACTTTACGGACTTTTATTGGCGGGAACGAATTTCTCAGTTGACGAAATCTATCTGATACAACAGCACCTACCTGATACAACAGCGCGATGTGGCAGGATCGTCGCCTTTCGCTCCGCGAAAGGTTCGTGATTGGGGGATCTGGGTAAAAGAGACGGGGTTCTTTGGTGAGGTCGGCCAACTATTGCGAAATGGGGTCGCTACGCCGGATCGTTTTGCCTTCCCAGACCGCCTTGTCGGTGGCAGGGTCATAAGTCAGGATACGACTAGCCCGGATTATTCATGGCCGTTCTGAGAGCGCTTTGAACGACTCTCGACGGTGGAATTCCAGCGCGAATTGAAGCGAAATGAGCGCAAGAGGCAAACCACCCCCTTACCCCCATGAGCAGTTTGGTCCAGGGGTCGAAATAGTCGGATTGTCGCATTACATTATCCGCTGGGCCCAGGCGCTCGAAAATCGCAAGTGCACTCGCAGGTGTCGAGCCTCGCTTGTCTCCCCGAATGGATCGTGCGGTCCAGTCTAGCAACTCCAAGTACGACGCGACTGGCATCGGCAAGAATCCCTTGTCGCTGGCTCGGCATCCGTTCCCACTACAACATGCTCCAATCGCATCCCGCAACTCGTCGATCGTCAGCGGCGCCAAATGTGCATCTCGAGCCCGTCGCTCGCTGGGGTTCTGCTGGCTAGGTTAAATTAAGCCGTTTCGCGATCGATTCTACCCAACTTGCATCGCCCAACGGTGCTTCCTCGTTGAGCACACAATCGTACCGCATCCAACTCGACTTGGTTAAGCG
>SYJV01000451.1 GCA_005798335.1 Planctomycetaceae bacterium
AGGTGATTCGCGTTGACTCCTCGCTCACGCGTCGGGTTACAATTGGTAACCTTGCATCTGCCGCTCGCCCAAGAAGAATCTGTCGTAGATCGCTATTGGTGAGTCGATTTTCTCGCTTCACCGCGATTAGTACGCGCAGAATCTGCGTAACGTCGCTCCTTGTCAAAATTGATTTTCAACAACCATTGACTAGATGGACAGCGCCACTTTCATTTGCAGTGGAAAGAACAAGTCGTTGCAGCGAAATCGTTTAACCCGCAGCCGCTAGGCGAGGCTTGGGTTGAGTTTTCGAACTTATTGCAAAGCCAAGCTCAACCCAATCCTCGCCTAGCGGCTGCGGGTTAAACGACGAAATGGCTAGGGCGAAAAGCCATGCCTTGCACACAAAATGGCGCTGTCCAACTAGTCCAGCCAGCGATCCGCGGCCGCAAGAAGTTCGTCCAGCGGAAGCAAGAATCCGGGCAGATGCATGGTTTCGTAGTGTACGCCTTCGGTGACGATGATCTCGTGTTCTTCGTCGCGATCGAATCGAATTGCCGACATACATCGCTTGAATCGATCGATGATCCAGTGTTCTTTGACGCCAGAGAGTTTGTAGTCGTGTCGTTTCTCGAAGTAGTCGCGCGTCTGATTGCGCTTACCCTTGGATACGAATTCAACGCAAATCGTGGGGACCTCACCTCGCCGCGGCTTTCGTCCCAGTCCACACCAAATCGCTCGATCCACCCTACGACGGTCTGCACCCAACAGCACGTCATGCTCGGGGAGAGTCGCATCCATCGAGTTGCCCGCAATGTGAGTTCTTCGATATAGCCGTAGCATCACTCCCAATTCTTCATTTGGGTCTCGTTCTTCTTCGCGTGGAGCCGGATTCACAATTAATACTCCATGGATCAGCTCGTACCGATAGCCCGAAATCGAATCCGCTTCGTCGAACTCCCAAGGCGCCAGAATAACGCCGTTCATCGATGGATCGAGTGCAAGCCCTGGCGATGTCGAACTCGATTGCGTGGCGACCCAATTCCAACGGCCAAGTTGATTGGCGAGTTCATTGGTTCTTTGTCAAGGCTCGCAGACATTGCCCAAATCCTTTACGAAGTTGAGTTTGATTCTTTGAGGTTGGCGCAAATGGAAAGGCTGTCACGGTTGGACCTGCAAATCCACAATGTTGTCCAGGCCTTCAACCACGTCTGCCACCAGCGGCGATGTATTGGGCAGCTCGTATTTCTTGGGAATCTGTGACCGCACGGCCACTTCCGATGTTCCTTCTTCGGCGGCTCCCAAAACAACTTTGTGTTTACCCAACGGGGCACCGTCGCCGGGCCGAACCGTCATCATCACGAATTTCCCACTTGAATCCGTCCGCCCGCTTGCGCTCGGACCACCCGCGCTTGGAAAAAACGTCACACCGATGTTTGCCAGCGGCTTGCCATTGAGCGTGACGGTTCCTGTTACTTTTGCCAGTGGAGGTGTATCGTCCAAACCGAAACAGCCGGACAGCATCAACAATCCAGCTATCCCGATTAACCGGAATGTTACTATCCGAGCGCGGATTACCACGTAGCCGATCTCCATCTATTCCAAGTTCAAAATTTCTCCGTCGGCGCGATCGGCCACGCGATCGATCATGACGCCGTCAGCATTTTGACTGATAAATCGCACGGAGCCATCGGCTAATACGAACTGTACGCCTCCGGTGTGAGCACTGCTGAATGCGTTACTGCTGTCGGGAGTATTGAGTTTGCGGAATCGGACGTTGGCTCCCGCTGCGAATCCGCACAACGAAAGCTGATTCGAGACGTTGGACGTGCCCAGTGGATCGTCGTAAGTACCGACCCAAACACCGCCGTTGTATCGACGAGGCGCCCCGGTCGCGTCCTTGACGCCATTGGGTCCATAGTTCATTTCGCCAACGAGGACTGTGTTCGAAGTTCCGTCGGAAATATCGCCAAAGCGAATCGCACTGTTGGGTGAAAAGACACCTGTACCCGCATTCTCGCGACTACCATACACCAGAGTCCCAGCGCTGGGAGCAGCTTGATCGTACAATGATCCGAATACGGCGATATAATTCGAGGTTGCATAGTTAGCTCGATTCGCGTTCTGTGGTCCGCCGCTGTCGCTCGGACATCGATAGGTTGCAATGGGAGTTTGCCCCAATACCTTAACGGCGGCTATCCTTCCGTCCAAACGTGCAATTGAAGTATTGAGTGAATTGTAAAGGTTACTCTGTTCAATGTAGGGCAAGATCATGGTTCCCCATCCCCACCCAGGCGTACCGAAAGTTCCTCCCAAGGTCGTCGGCCAGGCTCGATAGAATGAAGCTGGAAATTTTCGGACCGTGTCGGCATAGTTATGCATGGCCAGTCCAATTTGTTTCAAGTTGTTGCTACATTGCATGCGACGCGCTGCCTCCCGCGCCGCTTGGACCGCAGGCAACAACAACCCAACCAAGACGCCTATGATCGCTATCACCACCAGCAGTTCGACTAACGTGAACCCTCGCGACGAAGCGGATCGTTTTGGTGCCAAAGAAAATCTCATGTGACGATCGGCCAATTGTTCAGCTACCGCAATATGCAAAAATCAGTTCGGAGACTATTTGGAATGATAGTTTACTTCTTCAGTCGCGACAATTCTGCCGTCATGAGAAATGGTGAACGGTTGATGCCAACCATTCAACGAAGTAAAGGGCCTTTGCTGTGGCTGTTGGCAACGTTGCAAATTGCATTGCACGCTTGCATGCTCCCAGCTCAGGATAAATCGGCCAACTCGTCCACAAGTAGATTTGTCTTCTCACAGTCCGGTGATTTACCGATCATCATCTCAGCGCCCCATGGTGGTACCGGCCAAATTCCTAATGTGTCGGAACGCAAAGGAGAGGGATTGCCGACGGGTGGCGCCGGATTTGTTACTGGCCGCGACATCGGCACCGAAGAACTTGCCCGTCAGGTGATCATCGAGATCGAGCAACGCTTTGGTAGAAAACCTTTTGCAGTCATTTCGTTGGTGCATCGAAAGTACCTTGACCCCAATCGTCCACCGGACATTGCTTTCGATGATCCCGATGCGCGACCCGTTTACGACCTCTATCATGAAACTCTGGCAAGCTACTGTCGCACAATTGCCAATCGATACCGCTGCGGATTGCTAATTGATATCCACGGCCAAGGTTCGCGTCGCGACACAGTTTTTCGCGGGACCAAGAATGGTCTGACAGTAACGCATCTGCGCGAGACTTTTGGCCCAGCAGCTCACAATGGCCCAACCAGTCTTTTTGGAATTCTTCAATCCCGAGGCTGGACCGTACATCCTCAACCACTTTCGGCACCGGAGCAAGTCGGTTATTCAGGTGGCTACATCGTGCGCACATATGGCAGCCACATGGCGACCCCGATCGATGCGATCCAATTGGAATTTGGTTCGATCTACCGTATCGCCAGCCGACGAACCGAAACCGCTCGAATACTCGCCAACAGCCTGGCCAAATACGCTCGGCAGTATCTCAATGTAGAGGTATTCGCTTCCGCATCAATCGACGTTAGTCATATCAGTGCCGAGCAAGCCAAAGTCGATAGTTCGGGAAAGACAACTTCAACGACCGAGGCCAGATCTTCTCCAATCAAGGTTGCCGTATTTGTCGACGAAGGAGTTAGTTCAACACAAACGTTATTCGAAGTTCTGGACGCCGACAAGAATATTCTGGCTGGGACGATTTCGGCCGAGCAAATTCGCCTAGGGCAATTGACTGGGTATGACGTGATTGTTCACCCTGGCGGCTCGGGTAGCGCACAAGGAAAATCTCTTGGGGAATTGGGGCGCAAAAAAGTTCGTGATTTCATTCGTGCCGGAAATGGCATGGTCGGAATTTGCGCGGGAGCTTACCTGGCAACCTGCGACTACGAATGGTCACTGAACGTATTGGACGCCAAAGTAATCGACCGCAAGCATTGGAATCGCGGTACTGGAACTGTCGCGATCGATTTCAGCTCCCGGGGGCTCGAGGCGTTCAGCCTGGCTAACAATAAATCGGACATTTACTATCACCAGGGGCCGCTGTTAGCACCGGCGGAGAATCCGAACATTCCAGACTATCAAATCTTGGCAACTTTCGCTGGCGAGATCGCCAAGAACGGTGCGCCTACCGGCGTGATGATTGGAACTACCGCAATTGCCCGTGGCAACTTTGAGCGCGGGCGCGTTATATGCTTCAGTCCTCATCCAGAGAAAAGCACCCAACAAAACTTCATTCTGTTGAACGGCATTCGTTGGGCAGCAGATGTCGAGAAATCCAATTCGAATGTAGTTACACCTGAATAGCACTACTGGCAGACCGGAATTTTCAGGCTTTCTGCAACTGTACCTTCGATCCAGTGGGTCCGGACGCTTTATACTGCGGACAATCCTATACCAAGGAGTTACTAAAATGCACAGTTTTCAAAATCGCAGGACTTTGATTCGCCAAGGAGTGTTGATCGGTATCGGCCTTTGCGCCGGTGCGAGTTTGACGGATGAGTTCGACAACGGGTGGATGCCCCTTGCAAATGGACAAAGCCCGAGCTCTGGTGCGGAGAAGCGACTCAAGGAATTGGGCATCGTTCTGCCCCAGCCTCCCAAGCCCGTTGCGGTTTACGAACCAGCGGTCAGAGTTGGAAACGTTCTTTACACTTCTGGCCATGGTCCGAATCGCCCTGACGGCTCATCGGTACAAGGAAAAGTCGGCCGGGAATTGACTCGGGAACAGGGCTACGATGCGGCGAAATTGGTTGGAATGAACATACTCAGCACAGTGAGAAATACGCTTGGCAGCCTCGACAAAGTTGTGCGCCTAGTTAAGGTACTTGGCCTGGTCAATTGCACCGATGATTTCGCTCACCAACCCCAAGTGATCAATGGATTTAGCGAGTTGATGGTTCAAGTGTTTGGTGAAATGGCAGGCAAAGGAGCGCGCAGCGCCGTCGGTACAAACTCGCTGCCCAATAATATCGCAGTAGAAATCGAAGCTATTTTTGAGGTACGTGAATGAACATGGACAAGAATAATCTACATCGGCGTACGTTGCTGTTATCCGGTGCCGGTGGCGCGGCTACGTCCTTGCTTGCTGGCCAGTCGCTGGCGATGGGAACTCAAATCGAATCGAAAACAATGGATGTCTATCAAGCTCTAGGCGTTCGCAAACTCATCAATGCAGCAGGGACGATCACGGCGCTGGGCGGTTCGTTGATGCCTCCAGAAGTTTTGGCGGCGTGGAATGCTGCGGCCACGAGCTTTGTCAATTTGGCTGAACTACAAGATCGCGTGGGTGAGCGAATCGCCAGCCTTATCGGGGTCGAAGCCGCTTTGGTCACGACCGGAGCTGCGGGGAGCATCGTATTGGGTACGGCGGCCGCACTAACGCGTCGCGAGCGCGGCTTCGTTGATCAATTGCCTTTGTCGCCTGACCTTGATCTTCAAGTTATTCGCCAAAAGTCGCACCGCCAGTGCTACGATCATCAAGTGAAGAGTTGCGGCGTTCGCTTGGTCGACGTGGAAACACGGGACGACCTGCTGCGCGCGATCAACGCACGAACCGTGATGATGTTTGCATATAACATTCACGAGCAAGACGGACTGATTAAACACTCCGAGTGGATAGACATTGCTCGACGCAATGCGATTCCCACTTTGTTGGATGCCGCTGCCGATACACCGCCGGCTCAAACACTGTCCGAATTTAACCGTCTGGGATTCGATCTGGTGGCGTTCAGTGGTGGCAAAGCGATTCGAGGGCCGCAGAATGCTGGGCTGTTGCTCGGACGCAAGGATCTAATCGAACTCGCCAAACTCAATACGTCCCCTCGATGCGGCACCATTGGCCGATGCATGAAGGTTAGCAAGGAAGACATGGTTGCTATGTGGGCTGCGGTCGATCGGTTCGTCAAATTAGATCATCAAGCTGAGACGATCGAATGGGAACACAGAATTGCGACTATCGAGAACTCTCTCCGTGATATTCGCACTGTTGTAACCAGGCGCATCGTGCCGCCGATCGCCAATCGAGTTCCTCATCTGCTGATCCACTGGGACGAGCAACAGATTAAGATCACTCCCGAACAGCTCAAACAGAGCCTGGCGGATGGAGATCCATCGATCGTGACGGCCCGCGTTCACGGTACTGGAGACACAGGCTTTCTAATATCGGTCTTCATGTTACAGTCGAACGAAGAAAAGATAGTTGCCCAGCGACTGGCCGAGATTCTTCGAGGTGCCGCAGCGTGAGCGTCGCGCGAATAAGCAAGTTGCTTATTCGCGCACCAAAGTATCGCTGTGCCGCTGATTCTTAATCATCGACGGTTACTACTTCACCACCTCGGGTTGTTCCCAGAGCTCGCCATGTATCCAAGTTGATACTATTGCTGAAGAACTTTACCGAGCCATCGCCCAGAGCGGCATTTACGCCACCGATATGGCGACTGCGCGCTGAGACAATTTGTTCGAAAACAGTCGGCGTAGCGCCAATACACGGTGGATTTAGGCGATTCGCCGTCCGACAGTAGCTTGGCGCTTCCATGCGATCCGGAGCGGCAGAATTGGGAGGATTGTACGTTTCGAAATGCGAACCACCTTGCCACCATGCAAATCCCCGTAGGTCGCCGTCCTTGCCTTGAATGGTCTCACCCAACACCAGAGTATTGCTCAGACCATCGGTCACACTCCCAAAGGTAGGCCAAGGCGGAATCTGCGATGGATGAATATTGGGTTTGTTCGCATGACCAACCGGCCAACCCAACAGACCAACGAACGGGGCACCGCCCCAGGTGTTTGGTCGTCCGGCAGTGTCCGTTCCAAACGTAAGGCGATTCAAAGTGGTATTCCCAAAATTTCCGACAATGTTGTGAAACGTGATGCCCGAAATGATGCTGGGCGAGGCCGAGATCGAGTCGCTGGGGCAAGTGAACGCTTGGACTTGGACCTTAGTTACCGCTTGGTTAACGACAGCAGAATATCCCGGAGGAGCAGGACTGAATGAACCGTCAAAACCGTGTCCCACATAGAGCACCGCAAGATTCTTTTGCTCAAGATACGGCAAGACCGACACAAGCCAGGTACCCCAGCAGCAACCATGCTGTCCCAGTGGATACTTCGCACTGTAGGTATCCGCATAATTGTGCAGCGCCAAAGCCGTCTGTTTGAAATTATTCGAACACTGCATTCGTCGAGCCGCTTCGCGAGCGGACTGAACCGCTGGCAACAGTAATCCGACCAGCACGCCAATAATGGCAATCACGACCAAAAGCTCGACCAGTGTGAACCCGTGCCCTTTCCTACGCATACATCACCTCAATTATCAATGCCTATGAAACAGTCACTACGACGAACGAACATTGAGCAGGTGCAACCGCTCGTCATTTGCGTTTGCTCGAAATATCATGCTGAAACTCAGTTGCACCCGACTCGGTAACTTCGATAAAATTTTTGCTGTTGGTATTCCAATTAGCTGGAATCAGTTCTTGCTGAGGCGTCCCGACTTCCTCTCCTGGAAATTTGCCTTCTGGTAACGTCATTCCTGTTCCTGGTTTGATCGCATTTACGACGACCCGATACTTGCCAGGCGGTAGCCCTTGGTCTTTGGAAATCGAGTACTTTCCGCCGACGATCATGTCACCACTGGAGGTGGTTGATTTCTCCACGGGCTCAAACGTAATGCTGCCGTCGGCGAGCGGTTTGCCATCTAGGTTCACTGTCCCCGAAATGGCTCTCCGCCCCAACCCGTCATCGCTCCCGCATCCCACCAACCCTGCGAGCATGCACGCAACCGCAACAACAACCGAACTTCGACCGTGACTCATTGCACACCAAATTCAACGTCGAAATATTAGTAGTAAATGAAACTTGTGTGTGTTTTGTAACATACTCACCAGCACGTGTCAAATTTTGGTAGCGTGCAAAGTGGCCACCAAGCGCCAAGAATTGATTCAATCTCATCTCGATCGCGCCAATTCCACGAGCTGTTATAATTCTAGAATTCTGAAAGACGCAATCTATTTGGCCTCTGTCGTTTGACTGCGACTCAGCCTGACCCTGGTTCTGTTTTCGGAATTAACACAAATTCGGCTACAAGGCTTCGAATGCAACTTGCTGAGAAATACCCAATTCAAATTGTGCTGGCCGTGTGTCGAAGAACTCTTTTTGTCTTGGCCTTTCTCGGAACTGGAGTTGTTTCCTCTTTGATCACGGGTGCCTACTCGAACGAAAGGGAGCATCCGTTTAACATGACGAGCCCCGAAAGTTGGACTGGCATTCATATACTAGCGATTTACCGACACTTTACCGGCTTTTCGGGATTGTGGATTGGCGATCGGGTCGATTTTGAAATCAACATCGCTCGCGCCGGCCTGAAGCCGCATGCATGGGATGGGACCTTATTTCGATCCGAATAGTTTTGGCGTGAAATTACAAATGGGTTCGTCAAAGGCATTAACAATGAGCCGATTGCATGTCCGATTGGATCGCAGAACTGCGCTGCGAGGTTTGGGAGTCTGCATCGCGCTACCGCTGCTCGAGCGTGATCTTTGCTTGCGCGCAAGTAGTGCGAACGAAGAACCACGCCGTATGTTGCTTATTGCGAACAACCTTGGTGTGTTACCAAAGCCGTTCTTTCCGCAACAGGCTGGCACAACGTACGTGCTTTCGCCCTACTTGGAAGAACTTAAAGATTTTCGCCATGACTTCACTGTATTCAGTGGCCTGTCTCATCCGGGTGTCATCGGCGGCCATTCGACCGAGAATTGCTTTCTGACCGCCGCGCGTGGTCCTACATTAAGTGGATTCAGAAATCAAATCTCATTAGACCAATTGGCTGCGGAGTTGATGGGACCGAAGACACGATTCCCAACCTTGAATTTGGGAGTCAATATCGATCGCGCCAATCGCAGTCTATCGTGGACACGCGATGGAGCCCTACTGCCCGCCGAAGACCGTCCGTCCACTCTGTTTGCAACTTTGTTTCTCGACGGCAGCGCGAACCAGCGCCGACGGAGAATAAATGAACTACGACTACGTGGGAGTATTCTTGACGCTGTTGACGAAGAAACTCGCAGCTTTAGCCGCTCGCTTGGGCAGAACGATCGTCGCCGTTTGGACCAGTATTTCAGCTCGGTCCGAGAGCTCGAGCAGCGATTGGAACAGGCCGGCCAATGGGAGAATCGGGCCAAGCCAATTGTCAAAATTCCGCCGCCGCGGGACATCGAAGATCGCTCGCAGTTCTTCGAAAAAATATCTCTGATGTTGTCGCTAGCTCGGTTGGCACTGGAAACAGATTCCACTCGTATTATCACGCTGATGATCGATGGCTTTGCCACCCCAGCCTTTCAGATCGACCAACAAGTTAAATCCATGAACGATTATCACAACCTTAGTCATCATGGAAATGTTGTTGAAAAAGTCCAGCAGCTTGAATCGGTCGATCGTCGGCAAATGATATTGCTACGCGATCTGCTCACCTCGCTGTCCGAACAGCGCGATGGTACTGGGAGAATGCTTGACAATACCATGGTCTTGTACGGCAGCAATATGGGCGACTCAAACACGCACGACAATACCAATCTACCAATCTTGTTGGCCGGCGGCAGCTTGCCCCATGGTCGGCACATGGCCTTCGACACCACCAACAATACTCCGCTGAGCAATCTCTTTGTTTCAATGTTGCGAGAATTGAAATTGCCAGTGGACTCGTTTGGTTCCAGCAACGGCACAATATTCTAGTCGTCGTAAATTCAGTTCGCAGAGCGTGGGCTATGCGTAGCGAGGTCGAGCCGCAAGAGATAGTAGAACATCTTGTCCTCAAGTGTTCATGGATCGGGAAGCGATGAACGAATTGGTACCCGACGCCTAACACAAAACGTGACGCAACCTCATGAGCATTCGAGAACGCACTGGTCTTGAATCACGCCGCCGCAACAACAAACGTCGCGCTAGTGAAATAGAGGTCGTTTGTGACTTTCGCCAGCTACTTCGCGGACATACTTTGGTACTCCATAGCCTGGCAAGCGTTCACGCAAGAACTCGATAATTCGTAGTCCTTGATCGACCGGCACTTCAAAATGTGCGGCTCCGTCAACGCGGTCCAATTGGTGCAGGTAATAAGGTAAAATCTGCATGTCGAGCAGTTTCTCGCAGAGGTCGAACTGAACCTGAGGATCGTCGTTGATTCCGCTTAGCAAAACGGCTTGATTCAACAGCGTAACTCCCGCCAGGCGAAGAGCGTTTGCAGATTGCTCAACGTTGGCATCCAACTCGCGCGGATGATTGATGTGCAGCACAATGAAGACAGGCACGCGGACCGCGCCTAACCATTCAAGCAGACTCGGACAAATTCGCGAGGGAACAATCGTCGGCATCCGCGTGTGAATTCTCAGTCGCCGAACGTGCGGAATTTGGTTAACTTGATTGACCAACCATGCATGGCTCGCGTCGGGTAACATCAGTGGATCGCCGCCGCTGAGAATTATCTCCTCCAGAGTTTCGTCTGCCTTGATCTCATCGATCAACGGCATCCATGCTAGAGGTGACTTGGGCACCAGTGAATAGGGATACTGGCGCCTGAAACAATATCGACAATGAACCGCGCAGGCACCGGTGAGCACCATCAGGGCACGCCCACGATATTTCCGCAGCAAGCCTGGCTGCGTTTGACTTGTCAAGTCCCCGACCGGATCACTCGAAAATCCATCCACATGCAATGATTCTTCTGGGGCAGCGAGCACTTGGCGCAGTAGCGGGTCGTTCCGATCGCCGCGCCGCATGCGCAGCATAAACTCTCGCGGCACAAAGACCGGAAAATCAAGCTCGCAAGATTCTTCGAGTGGGCTGTTGGGCAAACCGAGCTCGGCGAGCAATTCCCGCGAAGTTCGAATCGCGGTACGCAGCGATTCCTGCCAACTTGGTACCCGATTTTCGTTCTTCGCCTGCATCTGGAAAGTGGCTTCGACAGAGGTAGAGCCGGTCGTTACAATCTGCGACATAAGTTCAGGCAATAGAAATTAACTTGTTGAAAGAAATCATCCGTGGGCACATACAAGACTAACGATTTTCGCAAAGGCTTAAAGGTACAAATCGACGGTGAACCCTACTTGATGGTTGAAATGAACTTTGTTAAGCCCGGAAAAGGCAACGCATTATACAAGTGCAAGCTGCGTAACTTAGTTCGGAACACCGTCCTAGATCGCACTTATAAGGGGGGCGACGAGCTCGAAGCTGCCGATGTCGAGGAAATTGATACGCAGTTCCTCTACAAGCAAGCGGATTCCTTTGTGTTCATGGATACATCCAGTTTCGAGCAGTACGAGCTATCTGCCGATCAGGTAGATGATAACTGGAAGTATCTCAAGGATGGCATGCTGTGCACGATGATGCTTTTCAACGGCGCCCCAATCACTATGTCGCCGCCCAATCACGTCGAAATGAAAGTCGTCGAATGCGAACCGGGGGCCAAAGGCGACACCGCCACCAACGTCACCAAACCAGCCAAAGTTGAAACCGGCGGAGAATTCATCGTCCCTGGTTTCATCAAAGAGGGCAACGTTATCAAGATCGACACGCGAACGGGCGAATACGTCGAACGAGTCAGCAATTAAGAACTCGAGTCGCAGCCACGCGGTCGCGTGGTTTAGATTCAGGTCGGCAGTTTCCGCAGACCTCTATCTAATTCAGCACAATAACCCCAATCTGGATCAGTACCCCCGACAGGATTTGAACCTGTGATCCCTTTGATCAAGACCCTTGGCTTCGAGCACGTCGCAAAACCGCCGATGCTCAGCGACCGGGTTGACGACGGAACCCGCCTCGAACGTGCCCACTTCCAGGTAGAACCGCAGCGGCAAGCGGGGTGTCGCCACGAACTGGTGGGTCAGCCATCCATATTCCCGGGTAAAGACGTTGGCGCTCGGCTTCGGGTTGGAAAGTACGGTAGGTTGCCGGACTGCGACAGCACGTTGCCGAACACCTTGGGGTGCTTCCACGCCGTGTAGGCCGCGCAGAGGCCGCCATCACTGGAGCTGGCTAGGACGACTTGGGTCGGCTGTTCGCCGATTCGGTACTTGGCGCGGACCCAGGAGACTAGCTCTTGAGCCAGAAAATCGGCGAACGGCGCGGAGCACACCAGGTCTCGGTCGCGCGCCTTTTGGCTCATGTTGTCCACGAGGACCCCGCTCAAATTCCTATACAATAGTTCTCCACACGACACTTCGGATCGAGCTGATGCGTCGACTGAGCAATGACGTGCCCGCCGTGATTGCGCTGAAGGACAATTTTCTTGGCGAGTTTATTCGCAAGACGCGCCGACCCCCACTTCTTGCGTTCGAGTACGACTAGTGATAAAAAATGCCACTTCAAGATCTTGTTACTGCGCTTAAATCAGAAATCTGAATCGCAGAATTCCCAGGAATTTAGCGGAATAACGAAACATAAGCATTACGCTATGTATGAAGTTGGGGGAATCCAGGCATACAAGCGATACACTCTTTCGAACGCGCAGAGCAGGATGGTTTATTTCGAATTATCTTCGCGCAGCTCAAGGTTCAAAATGGAGAGTTAAAGATGCGATCGAATCGTGCGTCTGGATTTACACTTGTCGAACTGTTAGTCGTGATTGCGATTATCGGAGTCTTGGTTGGGTTGTTGTTGCCCGCCGTACAGGCTGCTCGTGAGGCGGCACGACGAATGCAGTGTTCGAACAACCTTAAACAAATGGGGCTGGGTCTGCACAACTTCCACGACACCAGAAACCGCTTGCCCTCGGGCAGTTACTGGCCTTTGGGCTCAGGCGGCGACCGCAACGGCACCGAGGCCACCTGGATTACCCACCTCTTGCCGTTTGTCGAACAGGAGAACCTGTTCAAGACCGGTGACTTCACGCGCGGCTTTGGCAACGGCTCCGCGACGCATCCGAACACGCGCATCACCTCCACGTTCCTGCCGCTCTTTAAGTGTCCTTCGGACGTGGACGTCGAGCTGTCGGCCTGGGGTGCCTCGGTGGCCTGGGCTCGGGGCAACTACGCGGCCAACAACGGCATCGGCCCAATGACCGAGGTCACGGCCCCGGTCCTAACCCGACCGCAAGGCGTCTTCATGATGAACAGCCAGAACCGCTTGACCGACATCAAAGATGGCACGACGAACACGGTAATGGTGTCCGAATTGCTCAAGAGTCCGGGAGCCGCTGACTGGCGTGGAGTAATGCACTACCCCGAGGGGGCACTGTATCACCACAACCAAACGCCGAACAGTCCCGTGCCTGACGAGTTCCGCCGCAACATGTGTCTTACGATTCCCCGGGCACCTTGCATCCCGACGACGACCAGCTTTAGCCCGAAGCGGATCACCCTCACGGCCCGTAGTAACCACACCGGCGGAGTCAATGTGCTCCTGGGCGACGGCAGCGTGCATTTCGTCTCTAACAACATCAACCTGAGCACCTGGCGGGCACTGTCCTCGCCCAGCCTGGGCGAAGTGCTCGGCAGCGATTTCTAAGACCCTTCGCGGAAAGGCGAATATGACAATTCTGATGCGATGGAACTGGGCACGGGCTTCGTTGTCCCTGGCCTGCGGTGCCGCATTGCTCGTTGGTTGTGACGACGGCAAGGTGGAAATACGGGGCCTAGTCCAGTATGAGGAAAAGCCGCTCGAAGAGGGAATGATCACATTCGAGCCGGCCGACGGCAAGGGGCCATCGACCGGCGAAATGATTGCCAACGGCAAGTATGAGTTGACCGGCGATAAGAGAGCGATGCCGGGCGACAAGATCGTGCGTATCGTCGGAATGCGCGCAACGGGGCGGAAGGTCCCCGCAGGCAGTCCCTCACCCCCCGGCACGATGATCGACGAGGTCATCCAGTGCATTCCCGCCAATTACAACGACCAGACGACGCTCAACATCACTGTCACCCCTGGGAAGGCGAATACCCACGACTTCGACCTCAAGCTGGCCGGCGAACGCTGAGGGGTGAATTGGATCAGCGTAGCAGAATTCGGTAGTTCAGCGTAGCAGAATTCGGTAGTTACGATAGAATTCGAACTCAACACGCTACTTGCTGGCCGGCCAAGGCCAGCTTCTGCATACACTTAGGGCGAAGCGATAAGCGATAGGCTCCCGGTTGTTCTTCCGCGAAGTGGTCTTCAACTTGAGTTGAGGCCCTGAATCGGGCGCGTCATTGCGCAACGTCACCTACCGACTTGATTGCGCGGGGCAGCGGACGATGTGGTTTGCTGCCGATCTATCGAGTTGGCCAGCGGCGACGAGTGTCTGATGCCAGCCCAGGCAAATCTCGACCCCTTGCATTTGGGCTGGCACCCCTCAAATCGTCGAAAAATGATTAGCGGAGCGGCTCGTCGATGATAGCCGCGAAAGTATCTATGAAGGTCGAGGTCTGTGAGGATTCTGCTCGATACCAATATCCTCGTCCGTACCGCTGAACCTGGTACTCAAGCATGCACTTCCGCATTGACAGCCCTTGGGAACATGTCGTCGAGAGATTTGCAACCTTGCATTGTGCCTCAAAAACTGTACGAGTACTGGGTCGTTAGCACTCGACCAACTTCACAAAACGGATTGGGGTTTACCATTGCTCAAGCGGAGTCGGATATTTCACGGTTGAAAGCCCTGTTCAACTTTCTGAAAGACGAACGAGCCATTTTTGAACAATGGAATGCACCGGTGGTTTGCAATGGAGTTTCAGGCCGCAACGCGCATGACGCTCGGCTTGTCGCCGCGATGCAAAGGCACAGCGTCACGCACATTCTCACGTTCAACAAGTCCGACTTTACCCGCTACCCTCACATCATTGTGTTGACGCCAGAAGATTTGCTCTGACGTTCGTTCATAGGCGATCGTTGCGACCGTCACATACGTCATCGGATAATTTGCCAACTATGCCCGGCATAGCCGAATGAATTTCTGCCAGTGGTACCGGTGCAAGGCACTGCTTCCCAATTGATTCTACGCGGTCACGACGCGATTCTCTCAGAAACGCCAGAAACTCGTCGGTTGGTTCATTGCTCGGCCACAGATCCGTCTTCAGGCCTTCTGGGTTTGTGCAAGGTTTGACATTCTGCTCAGTCAATATCGTGGATAACTCAACTCGATCGGGCATCGGCGGTAGTGTATCGCGACTGATTCCCGCTTGATGCCGTTTCCATTGCTAATGAATTCCTCCACGCTGGCAAACTTTCCGACTGCCAGAGCTGCTTGAATGAGTCGTTCTGTTTCGCCGGTGATTTCGATTTGCATTGCTGTCCCCTCGCTCCGTTCTTTGGCGGCATCCTTGGTTAACTCTGGCACAAACGGTCCGGCAAGTTAACGGTTTCCCATGAAGGGGCTGGCGCCGCAATATGGTTTTTTCTAAAGCGAATTCAGTCACTTGGCTTGGCAGTGTCGGTGATACGCGATGCTGTTCCTTCTCGATTGTAACTGATCCGCCGACGATGCCTCAGCCAGCTTTATGGCGTGCTTAAACCCGTCGGCGGGGCATGCAAGAACAAAATCGGTTCCCCCGTCCGCAAGCGGACGGTCCCGCCAATTTTGATTCTTGCACGCACGCTTCGCTCCCGCCTGTGACGGGTTTCTATGCTCGCCATCAGGCTGCGGCAGTTCGTAGCCGGATATCACAACCCAAAGAAAGGAACTACCTCATGTCTAACACCAACACATCCACGTCAACTGCGAAAAAGCCGGTCTTCAGAAAAATCCTGCCGGGCGGCATCAGTGCAGCCGTCTTCGAAAACACTCGCGATGGCCGGGCGTATCGTAGCTTCAACCTCCAGCCAGTGCTTTCGGTAGTCGAAATTGCTTTCGTTACTGGTTCATCAGCCAATCCTCCGTGCGACTTTGATGGCCTTAGCGTGGTCTGCTTCAGCGTATATTTGCGTGACACCTATTTCGCTATGGCCGTGGATGATGCTTGCCGCTTCAAGCCCATACTCTTTGCGAATCTTGGTTGCGGTCGCGTGCCTTAGTCTGTTTGGTGCCCAGGGTTCGATACTGGCTTTCACGCAACCTCGTGCGATCGCTCGACGGTAAGACGCGGTGTCGTACCGGGTTCCCGGTTGCCGTTTCGGATGGCGTTTGACATTGGTCCCTGGTCACGCTTTCTCTGATCGCTTTGAATTGAAGCGGCCCGAATTCCGCCGCCAAATTCGTGGCATAGACTTGTTTGACAGGTCTTAGCGCCAGCTTGATCCTTTGCAGTTCGTCCCGCGATCGCTCCCCGTAGTGCTTCCGGCAATGGCTCAAGTAGCCCGCCATGACCTCGACGATGGTTAGCGAATCTTTGGGTTTGCCAAACGCACTCGGATCGGAAGCCAAGTATTCGCCAACGAGTCGCTTGTACTCCCGCTTGCTTTCCGGCGTGCCGTGCTGCCCCAAGTAGTAATCCCGACCGGCCAACGTCACCACAGCCCGACCACTGGCTTTATGCTTGCGATACCCTGGAATTTTTGCCATTTTGAGCGCCTTTCATGGTCACAACTCGGTAATTACCGGGTTTGGACTTTTGAAAACAGCGCTCTCACAACGGCGTGAGGTAACGTTTTTATCAACGAATCGCTTGGTAAACTGAGAGTACCCCCGACAGGATTTGAACCTGTGACCCCAGCTTTAGGAAAGCTGTGCTCTATCCAACTGAGCTACGAGGGCATAGCGGTGATTCCAGTGGACGCATTCTACCGCGCGAAGAGCAACCGGCAATCTGTATTTGGCTTGATTACTTCTGACCAGTATAGGTCCCAATAACGATAGTAAGGCGAGCAGCAGATAGTTTCTTACCAATACAAGCCCGAAGCGCAAGCGAGTGTATGCCAGGATTGACGCACTTGCTTGCGCATCCGGCTTGTATTCGCTGAGGCCTTGGTAAATTCCCATCTGCCGCTCGCCTAAGTACGAGACTCTGTTCGTAGTTTTCTGGCAGACGTCGATAACGTCCGCTGGCAAGCCGAACGATGCTTGACGTTTTGCAGTAGAATAGATCCTGTCGCTTCGTACGCTCGACATTTATTTGCTCGGCAATCCAAGTTCACAGGCTTCATTTTTGTCACATGTCCAAGCCTAGTTCGGTCGCAACCATCATGCAGTCTCGTACTCGCTGCAAGGCGTTGAGCAACCTGTTTGGTCTTCATGGGTCAGTGTCGCGAGCCGCATATGTTGTGGCTGGTTTGATTTTGGCACCCCTAAAGTACTGCGTCGAAGCTGCCGCAATCTACGGTTTATCTGGCAAGTTCTTTACGCCAATCGACTTCTTTAATCCATGGTTATCGGGGCGCGAGTATTTTACCGCTGACGCACCTACGTGGTTCGGCATGGTCTGGGTTTTGTGGACGCTCCCGTTTCTATGGATTGGAGTCACGATGAGTGTTCGGCGTTCACAGGATATTGGCTTTTCGCCATGGTTGGGATTGCTGATCGTTGTCCCGATTGCCAACTTTGTTTGCATTGCGATGTGGGCTGCGTTGCCGACAAATTTGCGGCGCACAAGTCGCATTGTGCCGCAATCTGGCGACCCAAGCAGTGCCAACGCAGTGCCGCACGACAGCGACAAAATCGAAATCTCGGAGCAGCAGTTTCACGAAATTTATCGACCAACGATGACGGCCGATCTGCCTGAGCCATCGGGCATAACCGGCGGAGGATTCGCCGCGGCGGTCATGGGAATAGTAGCAGGCATAGTCTACATGGTCTCAATCGTCTTGCTGTCGGTCTACTTGTTCGGCAGCTACGGTGCAGCCCTCTTCTTCGGCACTCCGATAGTCACTGGAGCAGTTGCGGCATTCTTTCTCAACCGGCTAGAACCAGTTTCCATCTTGGCAACCATCCTGCATTCGTTTGCAACGATGTCGCTCACGTGCTGCGTGTTGTTATTTGTTGGACTCGAGGGCATCATTTGTATCTTTATGGCCATCCCGATCGTCGTTCCCCTGGGACTGATCGGCGCGGTCGTGGGGCGCGCGATTGCGATCGATAGTTACAACTCCTGGGATTCCTCTCAGCGCGGACTGTACAGTTGCATGACCATCGTCCCGCTGCTAATACCGTTGGAAAACCAACTGAGTCCATCACCGCAATACGAGGTTCGCTCTGTGGTGGAAATCGCTGCGCCTATCGAAGCAGTGTGGAACAACGTCATTGATTTTCCGGAAATCAACGAAACGCCCGATTGGTATTTTCGCATGGGGATTGCGTATCCCAAGCGAGCGAGAATCGACGGTGCAGGCGTAGGGGCGACTCGTTATTGTGAATTTACAACCGGTGTGTTCGTCGAGCCCATTACGAATTGGAGCAAGCCAACCAGGCTGTCGTTTGATGTAACGGAACAACCCGATCCGATGTTCGAGTTATCACCTTATCGGCATCTCCATCCGCCGCATTTGGACGGCGCTTTTCGCAGCGTACGCGGAGAGTTTCGGCTAACATCGCTCAGCCCAGCACGCACGCGCCTTGAGGGCAGTACCTGGTACACGCTGGATATTCGGCCAGTTACCTATTGGACTATCTGGACGGACTGGATTATTCATCGCATCCACATGCGAGTCCTATCGCACATTCAGCGCAACGCGGAAGCGAATCGCAACTGGTCGTCCTAAGTAATTGCTCGTGAAATTGCGGCGTTGAGTGATATGCAGCGCTCTGGACATAAGCCTTCGACGGCAGTTATGGTTTTATCAGCCACAGTCCACATAAATGATTGAACCAGACCCAAGGACCCAACATGACGACATTCAAGGCCCTGCGCATTTACGAAATCGATCGCAAAATTGTGGCACGAATTGATTCGCTGCAGTTGTCAGATTTGAATCCAGGTGGCGTTGTTATCAAAGTCCTGTACTCCAGTATTAACTACAAAGACGCCCTGGCCGCGACTGGTGCGGGGCGAATCTTACGTCGATTTCCGTTGGTGGGTGGAATTGATTTAGCGGGAGTCGTTCAAACTTCGGATGACGCAAGGTACCATCCTGGCGACCACGTCCTGGTCACTGGCTGTGGCCTGTCCGAAACGCACGATGGCGGTTTCGCCGAATACGCGCGAGTCAATGCAGATTGGGTCGTTCCGCTGCCGGACAGCCTGGGAGCGTTCAAGGCCATGGCGATTGGCACAGCAGGTTTTACCGCTGCGATGGCAATCCAGAAAATGGAGCGTAACGGACAATCGCCTGCCCGTGGGCCAGTCGCGGTGACGGGAGCATCTGGCGGCGTCGGCAGCTTGGCCATCGATATGCTTTCCACTAGAGGTTACGAAGTAGTGGCCATCACCGGCAAGGCGTCATCAGAAGAATATCTAAAATCGATCGGCGCGCATCGTGTACTGTTCCGCGATCAAATCAGCTTTGGCACCAAGCCTCTGGAAAGCGCTCAATTCGCTGGTGCTGTCGATAATCTTGGTGGCAATATGCTAGCGTGGCTGACAAGAATAACGTCGGATGGGGGCAACATCGCATCTATTGGTCTGGCGGCTGGCCACGAACTGTCAACCACAGTCATGCCATTCATTCTGCGCGGAGTGAATCTGCTGGGGATCAATGCTGCTGCGCAAAAGCCGTCCGAACGACAGGCAATCTGGAGTCTATTAGCCTCAGACCTAATGCCTCGCAATCTTTTGCGAATTGCACACAAGACGATCGCCTTTGACGAATTGCTTAGTGAATTTCCCGAATACATGGCCGGCGCTGTTGTTGGACGCTCGGTGGTTAAGATCGCATGAACCTGAGTAATGGGCGTTTAGTTGCAATACCGTTCAACGAACGTGGGATAAGCTTCCAGCTTGTCAACCTGTAGCGGAGTTTCGCCATTGCTTGCACAAGATATTGACAAGCTGGAAGCTTATCCCACGTTCGTTGAACGGTATTGCGTTTAGTTGCTCATCTGTCTTTGAATTCCCATTGGCACCAGCAACTCGCAAATAATTGAGGCAATTTTTGATCGCGATTATTTACCAATTACGGCAATGCACCAATCGTAATTGCTACCAATTGCGAAATGACGACTGCGGCTAGCGATAGCATGATGCACACTGCGGCTTATGTCGGCGAATCCGCCGCAAAACTAGCAAAGCGGGCGGCTATAATTGCCGCATTATCGAAACGATCTGGAATTTGAACGCAAATTAGTGACCCAACCACTGTTCATTTGTCAACTTTGCATTTACTCTAGCAGTTGGAAAATTCGATACAATCCTGGCCATCGTTTCAACCCAAACAACCTCAATTACGGACACAAAAACGATATGTCTATGGACGTCGCGCCTAAAGCAAATGGGGCAAAGCAGGTAAAACAGGTAAGCGGCATTACCGTGCGATTGGTCGGCGATTCGGGTGACGGGATGCAGTTGCTCGGCACTCAGTTAACTAATACATCAGCCCTTTCGGGCAATGACGTGGCGACGTTTCCTGATTTTCCGGCAGAGATTCGTGCTCCTCGAGGTACTCGTGCTGGCGTGAGTGGTTTTCAGGTTCAGTTTGCGTCTCACGAAGTTCATACGCCCGGCGATACGCTGGACGGATTGGTGGCGATGAACCCTGCTGCCTTGGTGACCAATATTGCCGACTTGTGCCCAGGTGGTTTGTTGATCGTCGACGAGGATAGTTTCGAGGACAAGGATCTGAAACTTGCCAATCTTGGGACCGATCCCCTTGAAGATCCTGCGATGGAAAATTATCGGCTGGTCAAAGTGCCGATGACGAAGCTAACGAGAACGGCGGTTCAGTCGCTGGGCTTGAGTGTTAAAGAGGCAGATCGATGCCGCAACTTTTTTGCAATGGGGTTGGTTTATTGGTTGTATGGACGCGATACCGAATCGACACTGCGATTTATCCGTTCCAAGTTTTCTAAATCTGAGCAAATACAACAGGCGAACGAACGTGCCTTGCAAGCTGGTTGGGCTTATGGCGAAACGACCGAACAGCTCGACATCAGTTATCGCGTCGAGGCGGCCGCGCTACCGCCGGGTCACTATCGGAATGTGATGGGCAATCAAGCTCTAGCTTGGGGGCTGATGGCGGCCGCTGAACTGAGTAAGAAGGAATTGTTTTACGGTTCCTATCCTATTACTCCAGCCAGCGACATTCTTCATGAACTTTGCAAGTACAAGAATTTCGGAGTGATCACGTTTCAGGCGGAAGACGAAATTGCGGCGGTCTGTGGCGCGATTGGCGCAGCCTATGGTGGTTCGATGGCAGTAACGACCAGTTCCGGACCGGGCATTGCGCTCAAAGCCGAAGCCATGGGTTTGGCAGTGATGCTAGAGTTGCCTTTAATAGTGATCGATGTTCAGCGCGGTGGCCCAAGCACCGGATTACCGACCAAGACTGAGCAAGCCGATTTATTGCAAGTCCTGTTCGGACGCAATGGCGAAGCGCCCGTCCCGGTACTGGCAGCTCGCAGCCCCGGCGATTGCTTCGACACAGCGGTTGAAGCGTGGCGCATCGCAACTCGTTTGATGATTCCGGTGGTCATTCTGTCCGACGGCTATATTGCCAACGGTGCTGAACCTTGGGAAATCCCGGACATGAACAAGCTCGCTGCAATTGAAATAGAACATCCAGGGCCAATTTCGAAGGACGAGAAATTTCGCCCCTATCAACGCGATGAAATGTTGGCGCGTCCTTGGGCTTTGCCCGGCACCAAGGGTTTGGAGCACCGCGTCGGCGGCATCGAGAAACAGGACGGTACGGGCAACATCAGTTACGATCCTGAAAATCATCAGAAGATGGTGAACATCCGCGCACAAAAGGTTGCCAATGTCGCGAAGATGATTGGACCCCAAGAAGTCTTTGGACCGCGCGAAGGCGAACTGCTAGTGTTGTCATGGGGTGGCACCTACGGAGCTTGTCGAACAGCCGTGATTGAATCAATCGCTGCCGGCCGGCGAGTCGCTCACTGCCACTTGCGACATCTAAATCCATTTCCATCGGATTTGGCGGATATTCTGTCGCGATATGAATCAGTGTTGGTTCCAGAATTGAATATGGGACAACTATTGATGTTGATTCGCTCGCGCTATTTGATCGATGCAGAAGGATTCAATAAAGTCAAAGGCAAGCCGTTTGCCGTCAGTGAGCTGGTGAGCAAGATCGCTGCCATGACGACTGTCACCCAGGAAGAAGTTCTTGCCGGAGCATCGGCATAACATGATTGCGATGAAATTCTAGCACGAAATATTATCTTTCACCCAATACTCAATATTCATAGAATCAATTAACCATGAGTACTGCCACCGCTTTGCCCGTACTGACTGCTAATGATTTCGCGAGCGATCAAGAGATTCGCTGGTGCCCAGGTTGCGGCGACTATTCCATATTAGCGCAGATGAAAAAGATGCTGCCAGAGCTGGGCTTGCCGACTGAACAAATCGTATTTGTTTCGGGCATCGGATGTTCAAGCCGATTTCCGTATTACATGAATACGTACGGAGTTCACAGCATTCATGGTCGAGCACCTGCGGTCGCAACCGGCCTCAAGGTTGCCCGTCCGGACTTGAAGGTATTTGTGATCACAGGCGATGGCGACGCGCTGAGCATCGGCGGTAATCACTTCATTCATATGCTAAGGCGCAACGTCAATATTACGTTGGTGTTGTTCAACAACAGAATCTACGGCCTGACCAAAGGCCAGTATTCGCCAACCAGTTTGGAAGGTGCCGTTACCAAGAGCACGCCGATGGGTGTCGTCGACCATCCGCTGAATCCGATTTTGCTGGCACTCGGCGCGGAAGCTACTTTTATTGCGCGCAGTGTTGATACTCAAATCAAGCATCTGTCTGCGACTCTGAAACGCGCTGCCGAGCACAAGGGTACAGCGGTTGTCGAGGTCTATCAAAACTGCAACGTCTTTAATGATGGCGCCTGGAGCTATGCCCAAGACAAAGCCACTCGCGAGGACACTACGCTTGAGCTGGAAAATGGCAAGCCGATGATCTTTGGTAAGAATCGCGATAAGGGGATTCGGTTGAACGGCTTTCAGCCAGAAGTTGTCGAGCTTAAGGGCGGCATTGCCGAAGACGATTTGCTGTTTCACGACGAGAAAGCCGATTCGACGCTAGTTTACATGCTCGCACGCATGCGGCATCCCAATTTTCCGGAACCAATCGGCGTCTTCCGCGATGTTGAGTCCACTGTATTCGAAGAGCAAATGCGCAATCAAGTCAAGGAAGCGATTCTCACTCGAGGCAAAGGCGATCTCAACAAACTGTTTCGCAGCGGCGATACATGGCATGTAAAGTAGACCCTGGGGCTAGTTTGGACTCTAGGCTTTGTTTCTAAAGTCGCCTTTCGCTCCGCGAAAGATTGGAAAAGACAGAGCTTTCGCGGAGCGAAAGTCGACAATCTGGTTGTTTAGAAACAGAGCCTAGTCCTGCCACGCCATGCGCACGCAACTGTACTGCAAGTTAATGTGGTGCTGGATGACTGCTGCACGAAACGTTCCGACAGGAATTATCACGCAGCGGACTTTGGTTAGGCGAGCGGCAGATGGGAATTTACCAAGGCCTAAGCGAATACACGCCCGAAGCGCAAGCGAGTGCGTCAATCCTGGCATACACTCGCGTGCGCTTCGGGCTTGTATTGGTAAGAAACTATCTGCCGCTCGCTTTAGCACACAACTGCGAAAGAAACTAGCTACGTTAGACCAGTTTGTACTTGCCAGGAATCGCGATTTCGACTTTGGGTGGAGCAGTTTCGCGAAGGTAGTTTAGAGGCGAAAGATCCATTGGAGAATTTAGCAACTTGTCCCACTGGATCGCCGTTCCACTGTAACAAGCTTCGCGTCCCATGATCGCCATCAATGTGCTGTAGCACATGTACTTGCCATTATTGATCGCCGTGCCCGAACGAATGGCTTTGTACATTTCACGATGTTCTTCGTCGTACATATTTGGCTTGGGGCCGTCGTATTTCCAGGACGAATCGTAGGCATCAACGACATTGGCCAGTACTTTGGCCGTGCCTTTGGTTCCGTAAATAAAGTCCTCAGTCTGATTAAAGCAATCGGCCATCTGACGAGTATGCGCAAACGTGCGCGTTCCGTCAGCCCACTCATAGACCACCGAGAAATGGTCGTAGACGTCGCCAAATTCTTCTCCCACACGAACTTGGCGACCTCCCAAACCATAGGCCAGCTTGGGCGGCTCGTCGTTATGCAGCCACAATGACTTGTCCAGGCTGTGAATGAACTGTTCCACGATATGGTCTCCGGACAGCCATTTGTAATACAGCCAATTGCGCAATTGGTAATCCATGTCGGTCCATCCATCGCGGCGGTTCCTTTGCCACAGCGTTCCGGTGAGATAGTTCTCTTGAGTTGCGACAATATTCCCAATCATTCCATCCTTGATGCGATTAATTGTTGCTTTTACTCCCAAGTCGTAACGCCAACACAATCCCGATACGAGGTTAAGTTTCTTGCTTTCAGCAATTCTCGTCAGTTCGAGAACTTTGCGCACGCCCGTTGGGTCGGTCGCAATTGGTTTTTCGCAGAAGATATGCTTGCCGGCGTTGATCGCAGCTTCGAGGTGGGCCGGTCGAAAATGCGGAGGTGTGCAAAGCAGCACGATATCCACATCCGCCTCGGCAATCAGTTTCTGGTAGGCGTCCACACCGACGTAGCAGTGCTCGTCTTTGATCGGAGATTGTTCCGCATAACGGCGCGAAAGGCTTTCGCGACAGCTCTGCAATCGGTCCTCATAGGCGTCGGCCAGCGCAACGACGTGAGCATATTTGTCGGCGTTCATCGTATTCTGTGCTGCACCGGTACCCCTGCCACCACAGCCAACAAGGCCAACTCGCAATACCTCATTGCCTTGGGCGTGTACCATTCTTTGCGCCATCGATAACGCAGCGATCCCAACGGCCGCAGACTTGATTGCACCGCGTCTGGTTGCTTTGGCGGGCTCCATTGTAGGATTGGGTTTGTTTTGATCGTTCATTCGGATTCCCAGTTCTGAATTATGGGTGAGGATTTAAGCAGAGATGTTGGACGGACGATTGCCGGAAAATTCGATAAGGCGAGCGGCAGATGCAAGGTTACCAATTGTAACCCGAAGCGTGAGCGAGGAGTCAACGCGAATCACCTCGCTCACGCGTCGGGTTACGGTAGACTCTCCTCTGCCGCTCGCCTAGCACCAAATCAATTTAGTAGTCGGCGGAAGTGAAGTCCCTAAATTCCACCTGACAGCTCAGTCGTTTGGCGCTTGCAGTGGTTATTGTAGCTATCGGCATATCTGCATCGCAACCGTACTCTCGTGCTGGCAGCAGAGAGTACCGAGAATTGACTCACCAGTGTGGCAATCAAAACTCGACTTGGTTCAGAAACGCGGTGCCGTCCGCCAAGTTAGTCTTTGTTTCACCTAGACGAGCAATTTTGAGTAGCGTTTTTTAGGGCAGTGCTTGTATACCGTCGTGCCTAGGCCTTACCGGCAATGCGAATCGGTAAAGACAAGCTCCGATTGCAATAGGCTCGTTCTCAGTTCGTTGTAACCCGCCTTGTCTCCGGCCAGCAAAAGCACTGCGGCCAATTCATGCGAAATGGAAGTGGGACTGCGCTGTGGTCCCTCTTGCATTGGTTGATTCGGTCGAATTGGTTCAGCTTTCAAAAGCAGTCGTCGCGTCTTATGGAGAATTTCGCAAGAATTCTGCCACTGCTGTTTGCTGGCGAGAATCCTCCCGTGCGCGAACCACACTCTTGAATCGTCGGGTCTGATTTCTAGAATTGCCTTGAACAGATCCGGCTGGCTGGCTATTTCCGCGCAAAAAAACATTTCCTGGGATGATGCGCGAAATCCAGGCGGCAGTTGGTCAAGAACTTTGGAGAAACTGGCAGCAGCGTCCTTCCATTGGCCCCGAGTTGTGTGGGCTCGCCCAGCCTCCATCAGCGAAAAAGTATCACCGGCAGTGATGGCATTCTGGGCTCGATCGTGGATCGCTACCAGCCGAGGATGGGCGACAGCAGGCGAACCATGGATTTCCAACTTGGCCTGGTTGAAATAGGGGAGCGCTTCCAACCAATCGAAACAACTGATCGGCATTCTTCCTATCGTGCCCGAGGAAATTTGTGCCGTCCATTCGTCAATCGCGTCTTCGAGTTTGGCAAGTACTCGGGGGCGGCATCATCTAGCTTTCCCATACGATGAAGCGTAACGGCATGGAGCACTCATCCAATGCGATGAACGCCACCGGGTATCGCTCCGCGGACTTTGGAACGCCCTCGGCCACAGTACCGGTCGATCAACTCAACCAGCCCAAAGAAAGAAACCAGATGGCTCGAAAATAAAAACAAAAAAATCCAAATTCATCCTTGCCACCACTAGGACTTAATAGCCGATTGTCCTCAATCTCTTTATGGTCGCCAACTGAATTGTCCGCTTACTTCAATGCACGTGGAATCGGTGGTGGTTGGCCAACCTGAGGCAGTTTCGTGGATTGGAAGGTCGGACGAATCGCCGAAAGCGAAAACTGCAGGATCTTCAGGATGCCGAAAGCGTTGAGAAGGAGTCCGCCAACAACGATAGCGGCAGAAACAAGCATGGCGATCCATTCGTACGGTAACATGAGTATCGAAATCGTGAAAGCAAAAATCATGGCGAGATTGCATGCCGCCAGCACGAGTAAGATGCGAAACAACTGAGTCTTCAACGGCGTTCCAGCTTGTAATTCTGCGTGCCAAAACTCGACGCGTTTAATCAGGATAATAAAACTGGCAATCATTAGGTGGAAAGCATAAAGCGCCCCAACGATAGACAATCCAAGAGGTACGCTCGCTCGAAAAACACCCATAATGCTCGCCCAATAAACCAAAATCAAAAAACAGACGATTACAATGCGAAGCCAATATGGAAGCTTGCTGAGCGTAACCATGATTCGCTGTATTGGCGTCGATTTGAATGAGAGGAGCGAGAGTTCGGCCAAGAAAAATAGTTGGAAACATAGTGCTGGTATCGCAAACAGGGGGAGCGTTATCAGCAGCCAGGCGATGAACACCAGCACTCCCTTAAACGCAATTATCCAAACGATCCAAACAAGCCAGCCGCCATGGCACAATGTGTTGAATGCCGATGTAGCAGCCGATAGCGGCAAGAACAACGACTGCGTAAAGACATTCTGTTTGGGTATCTGTGAAACCAGTTTTTGTTGGCATTCAATATTCGAGGGGTCGCACATCAAAGCGGATTTATACAACTCGATGGCTCGCTTGGCATTTTGAAGCTGGTCGGCATTGAAATCGCCGAGCATTTCAAGCAGCAAGGCATTGTTTGGATCCCTGGCCAAAAGCTCGTTCAAATCTGACTTTTGTTTAACGGCGTCTTCTGCGGAAGTTTGAACGATTGCCCTGACTTGCAACTCAATCGCTCCATAGAAAGTTTCGTCAGGTGCAAGCGATCTTGCCCTAGAAAGCATTTGCAGTGCCAAACCTATCTTTCCTTGCGACAGCAATGCTTGTCCCATAATGAAACTCGTCTCGGCGTCTTCCGGGTCCAATTCCAGCGCCCTAACCGCATGCCAGTAAGCGAAGTCCGGTTTATTGCGATGCGACCAGTACTTTACTAAAAACCGATGAGTCGAAGCTTCATTCGGTCCCAGCCGCAGTAGAGCCTGAAGGCAAGGCTCTACGTTTCCCTGCCAGTCGAGTCCGACGTACGCCGTCGCGAGAAGTTGATGGAGGTGAAAATTCTCAGGATCATGTGCAAGCAATTTAACGCACTTCTGTGCCAGCGTTTGCCAATCGCAACGCGAAACCAGGAAACTTAGCATTTGATACTGTCGGTTCAATTCACGTTCAGGCATGAGACCTCTGAAACCTGCTAATGAGCTTTACGCGTTCATCGAATCTTGAGGAAGGAAATGGAATTGCGAGATTGGTTCTACTAGCTAGCTCAGCCTTTCGCGGTGAACGTTCGGCTATTGGCGACGTCCCAAGCCGTAGGCCAGCTTGGGCGGCTCGTCGTTGTGCAGCCACAATGACTTGTCAAGACTGTGAATGAACTGTTCCACGATATGGTCTCCGGACAGCCAATTGTAATACAGCCAATTGCGCAATTGGTAAGCCATGTTGGTCCATCCATCGCGGCGGTTCCTTTGCCACAGCGTTCCGGTGAGATAGTTCTCCTGAGTCGCGACAATATTCCCAATCATTCCATCCTTGATAAGATTAATTGTTGCTTTTACTCCCAAGTCGTAACGCCAACACAATCCCGATACGAGGTTAAGTTTCTTGCTTTCAGCAATTCTCGTCAGTTCGAGAACTTTGCGCACGCCCGTTGGGTCGGTCGCTATTGGTTTTTCGCAGAAAATATGCTTGCCAGCGTTGATCGCAGTTTCGAGGTGGGCCGGTCGAAAATGCGGAGGCGTGCAAAGCGGCATTGGCATCGGGGTCTTTACCTTCTGCTACGAGAAGGACGATTTCGCGTCCTTTTTTGTCGCCGGTCGCCATTGTTGGCACGACCATCTGCTGTACCTACAGCGCGGTGCGGATCGGTTTGGTGACCAACGCTTGGTTGGTTTATGCACTCGTCGTGAGCCTATTGTCCGCGTTGATTGGCGGTTACGTTTGCCAACTCGTAGGTCAGTGCAGCAGGACAGTGGTGTTGTTTGCATTTATTGTGTTGGTGTTCGGCGTCGGACAAGCGTTTGCCAACACGAAAAAGCCTGTTGTTTCATTGTCGCACGATCAGGTCGCGGCTATGTCCGCAATGGATCGAGCTGGCTTGGCACGCCAGCCGAATTGGTTCGCATGGATCTTGCCAATGATGGCCTTCAGTGGGATTCTCATGGGCGGCCGATTGCGAGGAAGTTAACTGATCGAGTCGGTAACTGCTCAATGTGCAGATTGGCGCTGATACTCTTGCGCCTCTGGAAGCCGGTGCTCGCTTTAGCAGAACAAGTTTCAGATGAGGAATGGGTTATGCCGGAGGACGTCAAAGCTGATCTGCCAGTTGTTTTCGCCTGGCAATGAGGGCACGCTCGAGATACCGATGAAGATTGTCTCCAGGTGCTCCGGAGTTCATAGACCATATTGCATCCAGTAGAATACAAGGAGCCTTTCTGGGAACTGGAGGAATCATGCAAATCCGCCGATGGTATGATGACGGGATTGCACCTATACAATGGATCTATCGCCGCCCAAAAGTTTTTTTCCAACGATCAACGTTGGGGAATTTGGGCTAAGATCCGCTTGATTGCTTGAATTAACGATTCACCGCCATCGGTAAAGGCAACTTCTTCGCTGGCTTGACTGGCCAAGTTTTTGACTTGGCATGTGCATTGTTCTAATTCTCGGCTGCCGGCGATGACGGCGACTGCAAATCCTCGCTGATCAGCGTATTTCAACTGTGCTCCCAATTTCTTGGGCTCTGGAAATAACTCAACCCCCAGCCCTGCCGCACGAATCCAACTGGCGATGCGCAAATAATCGTGCAGTCGCTCTTTGTCGAAATAAGCCATGAAAACTGGAGCCGGAGTGCGCACTGGTTCAAGCATATTGAGGCTCTCCATTGCCGCCAGCAGTCGGTCCAGTCCCAGCGACGCACCGATTCCAGGTAGATGCTGTTTGGTGAATAGTCCCGCCAAGTTATCGTATCGCCCGCCCGAACAAACGCTACCAATCGCAGGCAGCTTGTCCAGCATCGTTTCGTAGATGGTCCCAGTGTAGTAATCTAAACCGCGGGCAATAGAAACGTCGATGCGATATCGAGACTCCGGAATGCCGACAGCCTGCATCGCGGATGTAACCGCTCGCAGGCGCTCGATGCCAGCTTGACCAAGTTCGCTGCCCATCAGAAGTTGATCCAGTTCTTTGAGTATCGCGCCGCAATCACCTTCCAATGCTGCGAGTTTTAGAACTTGGCTGGCCTGCTCGGTCGTTAAGCCAACCTGCTGTTCCAATTCATTGGCGACTCCCCCGGTACCGATCTTGCCAAGCTTATCAATCGATCGCAATATCGCTACCGATTTTTCATCGAGATGCAGTTTGCTCAGCAGCCCGTTCAAGACCTGGCGATTATTGATTCGCAAAGAAAATTCAGTGATCCCAATCTCACAAAACAGCTCCTGAATTACCATGGCCGTTTCGATATCGGCCACGACCGACTCGGTGCCGATGGTGTCGAAATCGCATTGCACGAATTCTCGGTATCTGCCAGCTTGAGTGTTTTCTCCGCGCCACACCGGGGCAATGTGGTAACGTTTGAACGGAGTCCCCAGGCTGCCGATGTGCTGGGCGGCAAATCGAGCCAGCGGTACGGTCAAGTCAAACCGCATGCCTACACGCCGACCACCGTGATCCTCGAACCGGTAAAGTTGGCGGTCCGTTTCGTCGCTTCCTTTGCCGGTCAAGATCTCCAAGTACTCAAGCGCAGGAGTATCGATCGGACTGAACCCAAATCGCCGATAGACCCGCCGCGAGATTTCCATAATCTTCTCACGCGGAATCATCGTTTCGGGAAGATAATCGCGAAAACCCTTGAGTGTTCGAGGCTCAATCAATGAACTCATACTCTACTTCTATTGTGGAAAACGAAGCTGGTGCAGTGGCGACATTCTATGACGCGACCCAATATTCCACCAGCAACCATTCCAGCACCGACCAATCGGAATTGTCCGTAGGCTCTCGCAAAGTCACTCACTTTCGGCTGTGCCTGATTCGAATGCAATGCGAGGTCAGAAAGCTCAACAAGCGTGATTTGCAGGTGACGGCCAGCAGAGTAACATGATCACAACGTGTCATTTGTCATACAACTTTCGCAAAGTCTAGCTCCAATGCCGCCGTACATTTCGCCACACCATCGTTGCTCAGTTTTCCACATGTGGATATTGTTGGCAGCTGGGATGCTAACCAGCGCCATTGCCGTTGCTAACGTTGCACAGGCGGCTCCCAATATTATTTTGATGATGGGCGACGACCATGGTCGGGAGGAAACCGGTTACAACGGACATCCTCATGTTCGCACTCCAGTCTTGGACGAAATTGCGGCCAGCGGACTGCGGTTCGAGAATTTCTATTCGGCTCATCCCAGTTGCTCGCCGACGCGAGGCAGTTTTCTGACTGGGAGGCATCCGAATCGGTATGGGACCTTCGCTCCGGGTTGGTCGTTTCGCCCCGAAGAAATTACGCTGGCCCATGTTTTACGAAAGTCCGGTTATTCATGTGCCCACTTTGGCAAGTGGCATGTCGGAGCAGTCAAAGCAGGATCGCCGACTAGTCCAGGCGCCATGGGTTTCGATTATTGGCTGTCTCATGACAATTTTTTTGAGTTGAATCCGTCGTTGTCGCGCAACGGAGCGCCACCTCAGGTTATTTCCGGTGAGAGTTCCGAGGTCATCATTCACGAAGCAATTCAGTTCATCGATCGGGCCAGGCAAGATAAAAAGCCGTTCTTCACGATCATCTGGTTTGGTTCGCCACACGAACCGTACAGCGGTTTGCCTGCGGATCTTGCATTATATGACGATCTACCGAAAAAGTACGCCACAAAGAAAGTGCGTTTGATTTCGAACGAGTCCGGTTCGCAGGTCAGTCGAAGTCAGGGTGAAGTGTTGCGCGAACGTTACGCTGAAATCACGGCGATGGATCGAGCAATTGGCAAATTGAGAAACCACTTGGCATCGCAAAGACTGCGCGACAATACGCTGTTGTTCTATTGTGGTGACAATGGAACGTCGGCAGATGCTTCGCTGGCTTCGCCTCACCGCGGCGTCAAGGGACAGGTATACGAAGGTGGTGTCCTGGTGCCCGGACTGATTGAATGGCCAGCTCGAATTGCCAAACCCACTACCGTACAAGTTCGCGCAACCACCAGCGACCTGCTGCCGACGCTGTGCGCACTGGTGGGCCAAGTGCTGCCGCAGCGCCCGATCGACGGCATCAATTTGCTACCAGTGATCGATCGCCAAGTTACTGCGCGTGCCAAACCGCTATACTTTTGGGCTTTCAATTCCGGACGCTTGGCGAACTCCGATCGAGTCCCATACATCGATCCAGAACTTCAAAAGGGTACCACTCCCTTGGCAAAGCTGGCAGGCGGAAAAGCCACGCGCGATTTCAATAACTATCACCATCCAACGATCACGGACGACGACTATTTGGGACCGCGAGCGATCATCGATGGCCAACTGAAGCTGGTCATTCACGATCAAAACAAGGCTGCTCCGAAACACGAATTGTTCAACCTAACGGACGACCCGGGCGAGCGGACGAACTTGGTGGATAAACAGCCCGAGCAGGCCAAAGCGCTGCTTAGTCAACTGCGCAGTTGGCAAGCATCCGTGTTGCAAAGTCTTACCGGGGCCGATTATCGGTAACGGTCGCAGCTTTCGTGAAAATCGCTCGATAGATCGGCTGACCGTGGCGGCGCGCACGCCGCTCGAAATGAGTCGTATAGTCCATATCGTGTTGCGGAGTTCGTTCCGGAACGAATTGTGGGCCAATCAACTCAGTGTGGTCCATCAAGAAACCGCAAATTAGTTCGTAGTAGTCCAATACGTCGGTCCAAAAATGGAATTGGCCGCCGGCAGTAAGAACTCTCTGAATGTGGTGAAGAGAATCCTCGTTTAGTACTCGACGTTTTTTGTGCTTGCGTCGCCACCAAGGATCTGGAAAGTAGACATGCACACAGGTAACGGACTCCGCGGGGACTTTGTCCCTCACAAATGCCTCAGCGTCACCTTGGAGCATAACCACATTGCCAAGCTCCGCGGCAGTCAATCGTTGGGCCGCACGATCCGCGAATTTGGCAGCCAGCTCGATGCCGATAAACTGATTTCCGGGACGTTGCTCAGACGCTGACTGCAAGAACAGGCCTTTGCCAGATCCGATCTCCAATTCAATCACAGAAGAATTGCCGACCAGGTTTTTCCACAGTGCGTTCTCGGCGAGCATTGCGCGCCCAAACTTATGGTTGGCGTTGGCCAAGCTTTCCGTGAGTTCCACATTGATGGTCTTGATACGAGGGCGCATAACAGGTTTGGCCGAGATTGAATTGATGCGCGGCAAATAGTCCGCGATCTTGCAATGTATCGCCAGCATAGCCAAGTATGCAAGGGAGACCGGAGCCACAGTTGCACCATATCGATGAGAACACACCAACGGTTGATGAACAGTTTCGCGTTCTCAAAAGTTCGACGTGCGAATTACACGACCGATTGGGATTCTGATTGCAGCAGTCGGTCTGCGCTCAGCCATGTTCGATCGACACGGATGTGCAACCGTTGGGCCAACCGCAGCGTTTCGCCGTTTGGCCGCAACATCGTGGTGATGATTGCGGGCAAGTTTAATTCCGTGGCCTCGCAGATCACGTACGGGGGCTCTCCTGCGCAAGAAGGAACAAGAGTGGTCAGGTCTTCGACAGCCTGGTTCTTCAGAAAACCTACTGCGTCGTTCGATTGTTCCGCATCGAGCATAAGCAATCGATGATGCCGGCCGCCGCATTCGGTCAATTGTGGATAGAACTCGCGCAGTTCATCGAGAGATTGGCTTGCATCCCCTTGCGCGTTATCAAGGGATTCGAAATCGCTTTCTTTAAGTTTCATTTCGCTCATCATACGTCGAACTAAGTTTGACGCCAGTTGTAGCAGTTCGGGCAAACTCAAGTGGATCGCCTGCGCCGCCGCTTTCCCTTTCGCTGAAGAGTCTGCCGGATTGCGACCCATAATGGACGCGAGTTGCTCTTGAAAACACTGTCCGGCGGCGTATTTTAGCACCGTCGAGTCCAGTACTGACGTGATGCGTTCGAATAGCTGCTTCCACTGAAAAGGCAAACCAACCGTCGCTGATACGTGCATTTTTGTTTTGCCATCGCTCATCGATAGTTCGGCTTCGATCGAACCAGCCCAATTGCGAAGCTGCCGCGTGAGTTGCTCCACCGACTTGCGCAGGTTCTGCAATTCCACCAGCGCCACTTGGCACAAACGACGCAGATGATCTCGAAGCGCCTGAATCTCTAGTTTGTCGGGACGCTCGAACTGCTCGCGGCGATCGGTAATATAATTGGATAGGACTTCCCCGTCGGTCTCGGATAAATCCACGACACGTGCGATGAACCGAATAAACAGCTTTTCAAGGCTCTCCCAGCTCAATCGCCGTTGTTCGAACAGGCCGCGAATCCACTTGCGCAGCCACGTTATTTCGTGCGAAATCTGCTGCGCATTCAGGGTCTGATCTAGCGAAATTCGGCGCGCGATCGTGGTGCAGGCTGTCGAATTCGTTTCGCGATGTATCGCGCTTGATTCGGTAGCATTTGCATCGTCGGAACTGGTGTCAGTGGTATGATGCAAGTCGAGATCGCGCAGAATTCTCGATATGTAGAGCTGCTCCATATCAGGAGTCAACGTCAGTTTACTATCGAACGAAACTTCAGTTTGCGATGCAACTGTCGAGTCCTTTACTCCACAGGAAACGGGGGCCAAGAACCCGATACAGCGTTGCAATGCGCTATTGCAACACCAGCGCGCAAAGCGATGCAAGTTGGCATTCTGTGTAAAGCGAATCTTCGAAGTACGCACCGTGCGCAGCCAAACGCGACTTTGCGAATCGTCACTCGTTTCTGTGGCGTGCGTTCTGATTTTATCCAATGTGCTACCGACCAATGTGTGACTATCGATCCACACAGCGTCGGCGATCGTCTCCGGTGCATGTTGGGCGTTGCAGCCACCTTCATTGAGACCACCATCCACTAATGAGATCCAATCAAATGGTCGGCGTCCAGCTTCGCTGCCGGTGGACAAATTGGGACACAGCGGCGCGTAGACCGCTCCCGGGTACATCAGCTCGTCGATTTCCGATAAACACGAAATTGCGGCTGCTGCGCGCAGATTACTGCTCGCGTCGCCTGTCATCGTCGCCAGGGATATTAATCCCGAAAGGCGATAATCGGAATACTTCAGATTTCCCATGATTTGTCGAACGATGTAGGCGACTTCACACACCAAGGCGCTGCCAGTTCCGCCGTGCGCTGAACCGACAACGTAGACGCGCAGCGGCTCATTGACATCCTCAGCATCTAATTTCCTCTTGCGCGTGAGTTCCATTAGTTGCAGTGCAACGTTCTTGGCAACTAATTCGTAGTTATCCAGCAGTGCCAATGCGGCCAAAGGACGAACGCCTTCGGTTCGTTGCGTACGAGGGATGTTGTACAACCATCGTCGTGAGATAGGAGCAAAGCGGTCCAAGTCGCGGTTCCGATACTCCTGAGGCTTGTGCAATCGCAACAAGACAGTCTCGACAGAAGTTAGGCGTCCCGTCTTATCTTCGGAAACACAGGCATCAAGAGTCTCCGGGTCGGTATCGATTCCCAACCAACCATGATCGAAGATAGTGCGCCGACTGTCGACTCTTGAGTGCATTAGTTCGCGAAGCCTGTTGAGACTACGACAGCCAATGCCACCCAAGCCGATAAACATACAGCGTGGAGCTTGCCAACCAATCGCGGACTCGGCTGCTGGTAGTCGTGGAGCCAACACTCGCGCGCCTCGTTGTTGGATTGCAGTCTGAGCCCAGGCAGTCTGCAGCATGCTTGAATGGCATGTGGCAGTCAGAGACTTACTCTCTGAATCGTCATCCGTTGTGACCCCAGGCCAGTTCCCAGGCCGTCCTTGACTCGGTGGGATGTACGTAGATCCAACTTGCCTAAGTTTGTCAATAAACTCGCGGCAACTCCCATAACGGTCGCGAGGATGCTTGGCCAATGCTCGCGCCACGATAGGACGGTCCGGCGGTGGCAGCGATTCCAGATCGGGCGCTTGCGAGAGGTGCTGGCGTGCAAGTTCACCGGTGGTACGGCCAGGAAAAGGAACCTTGCCAGTCAACATCTCGATGTAGACGATGCCCAGAGAATATTGGTCACTACGCAAGTCCGGCCGTCCATCGAACATTTCTGGCGCAGCGTAAATCGGTGTCAGCCCACTGATCATCGATTGATTTTGTTCGTGCAGATCTTTGATCAGTCCAAAGTCAGCGACTTTGATCCGGTCGGCAATCAACAAGAGATTCCCAGGCTTGACGTCGAGATGCTGTAAATTGTGTTTTTGCCACAAAAAGTCCAACGCGTCCGCGGTATCGCGCAGGAAATCCAGGAGTTGGTCACGCGGAATTCCATCCAGACCTTTGCGACGGCAGGCCTGATAGCGTTCCAGCAAATTGCTCTCGGCCAGTTCAGTCACGATCACCAGTTGGCGATCGACAATTTCGATACGTTCGAGAGACAATAGGAATGGGTGATGGACTGAGCGAATTCGCTGCAAGCTACGCAGTTCACCACTCGCGCGATCGTCGTCCAATGAGCCGAATACCAGCTTGATGGCCTTCTGCAATCCACCTGGCGCGTCGGCAAGCCAAACTTCGCCGTAGCCGCCCGCACCCAGGCGATGCTTAAGCACATAGCCCGGAATTGGCTCAACGCCAGCTTGTGGAACGCTGCATACTCCGACCATCGTTCGCTCCGATTACTTGCTCGGCCTAACCTCAACGTGGCTTATCATCGATCAATTCCCCAAGACAGCAGTTGCCACGGGAGAGGACACGCTCACGTTTCGAGGCAGAGTTACACAGTTTGCCGTGCGCTCCGGAGCGACTGGGGCCTGCACAACGTTCTCAGCTCCCAACGTGCCAAAGTAATTGCGACATGCATGCTGCAGGAAATCCAATCTTAGGTCCAGCGGTTCGCCTCGATACACGCAGAACGCTTTCACTTGAGTCAGCAAATCTCGTGCATGGCAACGCCGCATGGGTCGGCCAAAGCGTCGGTAGAAACTCTGAATGAATTGCTGTACAACTTCCGGGCGCCAGGGAAAACCCAAGGACTGGCATGCTCGCCGGAAGAGGCCCGTAAATTCCGCTTCGCAAGGATTAGTAATCTCGATCTTAAAAGGGACTCGACGCAAGAATGCTTCGTCCACCAAGTCCTCTGGCTTCAAGTTTGTTGAGAATAGAATGATCTGTTCGAAAGGCATACAGATTTTCTTTCCCGTTGGTAGCGTGAGAAAATCCAAACGGCTTTCCAAAGGTACGATCCAGCGGTTCAGCAAGTCCTCTGGCGCAACGCGTTGTCTACCGAAATCATCGATTAGCAGACAGCCGCAGTTGCTTTTCAGTTGTAATGGCGCTTCGCACGTATTGCTACGCGCATCGTGCCGTACTTCTAAACTGTCGAGCGTAAGTTCGCCGCCGACGACCACCGTCGGACGTTCGATGCGAATCCAGCGGCGGTCAAAACTCTGGAAATTGCAAACTCGGCTGGAGTCGTGGCTCGTGTTTTCCGCTCGATGATAGGCGGGATCGTACAGCTTGATGATAATTCCGTCGTCCAACAGCGCATGCGGAATCCAGATTTTCTCGCCACGCAAAGCGGTTAAGCACTTGGCGAGAGTTGTCTTGCCATTGCCTGGAGGTCCGTACAGGAATATGCCACTGTTGCTGTTCACAGCCGGTCCGAGAAAGTCGAGCCATGTTGGCTCGTACGATATATTCGACAGAGAGGCCATTAACTGGTCGCGACGAATGGGTTCGTACTGGCTGGCCTGGGCTTCGACCGAGGTAATGTAATCGGCCAACGGAACTGGAGCGGGACCAATGTAACTAAATATCTTTTGGTGCCCCATTGCTCGTTTTTGACCGGCTTCGGTCAAACTATAGTAATAGTCGTTCAACGGCGCTGTACGAGCATGTGCAATCAATTGACGGGTGCGCAATGCGGCCATCTGCTGATCGATAATGCCGAAGGGCAATCCCAAGCGTTCGGCGACTTTACGCCCGCTGAGCGTTCCGGCGGCCAACAAGTGTTGGCAAATTAGCGATTCGACAAGGACTTCGCTGAGACCCGCATCCTCCAGACTCGTTGGTTCGGGAGGGAAGTAGCTATCCTCGCTCAACACACTGGGCAGCGGTGCGACAGATACCGAGGCGGTATCGGTATTTAGAGTTGACGAATTGCGACTG
>SYJV01000452.1 GCA_005798335.1 Planctomycetaceae bacterium
ACCGCGCGTCCGCCGGACAAGTTGCTCGGTGAAACTGGGAGGAATTACAATTGCTGCGTCGACAGAGTCTTGGGATATTCGCTCGCGCAAGCAACCAATCACTTGTTGAGTGTCGCTTGCGTCTGTTGGCCAAGGCTCTATGCCCAGAGTGACTAAGTCCTTGATGCGCTCCAGCCCAGGTTGCATGACGAGTTGATCCTGTTGATCGATCAGCGCCAAGTCGCGCGGAAAATGCTCGGCACCGACGATGTGCACCCGCGAGACCTGCTCGCGACTGAACTGCGCCACTTGCATGAGCAAGGTTCCAATCAGTGGATACAGCAGCAACGGCAAGATCGTAATCGTGAACAACGTACGGCGATCGCGCAGTTGGTCACGCATCTCGCGTGCGAATATCAGATGGACGTGCCTCCAATTCATCTGGCCACCGCCTGGTTCGCATGCTCGCTGGCCGAAGCAGCGCTACGCGCATCTCGCCAACGCTCGTCATGACTTTTAAGCAAATCGAAGAACAGTTCCTCAAAATCTGTTTGGTCATAAATCTGCGCTAGCTCGCCCAACGTACCGGCCGCCAGTATGCGACCACGGTAGAGTATCGCCACTCGATCGCACAGCCGCTCGACTTCGCGCATGATATGCGTTGAAAATATGATGCACTTACCCTTGTCGCGCAGTTTGGCGATGATTTGCAACAGCGCACGCGCTACCAATACATCCAAGCCCAGCGATGCCTCGTCGAATATCAAAACGGGCGGGTCATGTACGATTGCGCGTGCGATCGAGACTTTTTGTTTCATGCCGGTCGACATGCGAGCTCCGGCGACATCGCGCATATCTAGCATCGACAAATCGCTGAAGACTTGCTGGATGCGATCTTGCAGTTGAGGTTCCGGAATTCCGTATAACCTGCCAAAATACTCAACCATCTCCCAGGCAGTCATGCGATCGTAAATCGCTGTATTGCTGGACACAAATCCTATGCTATACCGAACTTCATCAGAATGCGTAGTTACATCAAATCCATTCACTCGCGCTGTTCCGCTGGTGGGGCGCAGAACCGTGCTGAGAATCCGCAGTGCCGTCGTCTTTCCAGCGCCATTGGGACCAAGCAATCCAAATATCTCGCCGGGCTTGGCTTGAAAGCTGATGCGATCGATCGCCACGAAGCGTCCGATCGCGATATCCGCATACGACTTAGTCAACTGGCTGACTTCGATCATCAACAAACTCGATTGCAGATGGGATCTGACGGCGAACTCAACGCGTCCGCTAATTTTCGAGCGATTCTCAACACAAGGAAATACTCGGCTTTTTGATGGATTGTACGGGATGGCAAGGGTTGTTAAGAACCAGGATTGGTTTAGTTCGACCAAAACGATTTGGAAGGTTCTTCCCGAGACTTCTTGCGTCGTTCGATTGCTTGTGAAGGTGGTCTTGCCGCGCGCATTTGCAAACGCGCTTGCGCCGCTGGAATGGAATTGGCGACATCATTGGGCTGTGGCTGGCTGGCGCTCGCGTCCAGAATAACACGACCGGGCGAGATTGGCTGCGCGGATGATCGTCGGTCGTTGTTTTCAGATTCGCTGGACGACTGCGCGAAATTCGCCGAGATCGTCCTGAGCGGATCTCGCGACCGACTGTCACGATCCGATTGCCGGCGACCGGTTCCAACCGCCACGTCTTGCGCACGGCGCCCGAATTTATTTCCTGAATCCAGAGGTGTCAGTAGGAACACGATGCCCAATCCGAAAAACAGCCCCAAAAATACAGTGCTTCCAAGAATCGTGGTCCTTCCAGGTCCAACCGGTCGCTCACCTAAGACAGGAGCGTCCAAGCGCGTGATCAGGCTGGTAGAAAGCGCCGCGTCGCTACGAGCCTGAGCGCGCGCAAGTTCGCGCTCAGTATCTTGCAAGATGGCGGAATTCGTTCGCAGTTCATTGACCAAATTACCGTACTTGGCTCGAATTGCGGCCAATTTATCCAAGCGGGCAACCTGGAGACTTTGATCGCTTTTGAGTTTCTCGATTCTCTTTTGCGAAATTTCCACGTCGTTTTGAACGGACTGAACGGAAAGGACCAACTCCCTTTGCAATTTGGCTTCGATTTCTTTACGCGCGTTCATGGCCGCGATCACTTGCGGATGCGAGTTGGAATATCGGCCTTGCAGCGAGGACAGGGATAATTGCGAATCTGCCAAGCCTTCTCTCAATCGTTTCAGTCCCGGTTGCGAGTTTACCAGGCTGCTGGGGGCAACCATCAATTGCATCGGTTTGTCGAGCGTCTCTTGCAAGAGTTTCAAGTCAGTCAGCAACATCTGGTATTGGTGCTCAGCTTGACGAATTTCTGCCTTGAGCGCGTCAAGCTGAAGGCGGCTGCTGCTACCGCCAGAATTGCTGTCCGTCATCCCGCGCAAGTCGCTTAGATCCGCGCCAGTTTCTCGCTCGATAATTTGAATCTGATCGGTAACCTGCCCCAATTTTTTCTGCGCTACTTCGCGAGCGAGTTCCAGTTCATCGATCATTCCCATCGCACGGGATCTACGTACATCTTGGAGACTGCGAGCCAACGCATCGAACATCGCGTTCGTTAGCGCAATTGCTCGCTCGGGTGAGTCCTGCTTGACAGCCAGGTAGAGCACTTCCGTGGTACCAAATGGAGCCCCTTTGGGAGCATTAATACTGATCGCGCTGGTTGCTGTTGATTGAACTTCGCTTGAGCTTGGCCATTTGGGCTTGAGCAGTCTCATGCCAGAGAACCAAGATGCTCTTGGTCCTACTTTCTCAAGTGCAGATCGTACAACTTGACGATTGCGAGCAATTTCGAGGATCGTTTCTTGAGCCGCCTTCATTTCGGACTGGTTGTCGAAACTTCCTGGTTTGAGCGCAGCGGAATTGGCTTCTGCTCGCACAATCATGCCTTGACTGGCGACCCAGTAGTCCTTCTTCAAAAACACGACGTAGCACATGCCAATCATGCCGAACATGACGGTCGTACCGACCCACAAATATCTCCATCGCCAGTAAGATTTGATCAAATGAATTATGATAGGGTTCATCAGCGCGGAATTCATACGGCACCCATGCTCAAAGTCTGCAATTTTCCCAATCGGGGTCAATCGCTACTGTCGAAACTCAATTCTCGCCAGCGGAATGCCTCGGATCTGGAAACTAAATTACGAGCAAATGTACCTCATGAATGGCGAACGCTAGTTCATTCACTATTTCCGACTTGTTACATCGTGAGCAAACAAAATGGTCGCAACGAAAGTAACAATTAGTAGGCCCAAACGCCGGGCGGATCGGTAAAGAGCAAACATGAAAAAGTATGTATTTTGCGTGGGACAAGCTTCCGGCGCCGCCGACCTATTTACTGCAACTTGGCGTTTGCTTTTGGATGTTCCGCAGAATGAACTTCAGAAATTGCTGAATCCTTGCCTCGAGCTAAGCCCACTCTGCTGGTCTATACCTACCGGAATAATCGTTAAGAATATTAAACGCGGTGGCAATTGCCCCAAGTTGCCTGTCTAGCATCGTTTCACAGATCGATCCGGACATTACAATGAGATCTGCGTTGTGAAGGTGGAAAAGACCAGTGCGCGACGTGGGGAAATTCCGGACGATCGCCGGTGCCAAGACGCTCCGGTTGAAATGTCGTTTGACCCGCAGCCGTAGGCGAGGATTTGGGCTAGTTCAATATCAATCTTAGCGACAGATTGACGCAATCCTCGCTCACGGCTGCGGGATAAACAGCAATTCAACCTGAGCTAACTTAAAGGAAATATCCGTTGGGATCATTGTCTGCAAGACCAGCTCGGATTGGGTTTGCAATCGCGCTGCTGATGCTGTGCCCAGTTGCTTCGTTTGCTCAATACACACCGGAGCATCCGACGGTACAGAAAATGGTCGACCGAGGCCTGGACTATTTGCAGAAATCAGGACAGCAAGCACTCGCTGGCGATGTTCAATTTGGAACCGGTGGAGTTTTGCTGATTGGCCTGACCTTCTTAAAAGTGACCGGCGACCCGGAACATCCGATGGTCAAGCAAGCGATTGCAGGCGCATTACGATTGGTCAAATCGCTTCCATCGTTACGCGACGTTGGTGATAGCAAAGTTGTTTATGAAACCGCCGTTGCATGCCTGTTGTTGGCAGACGCCGATTCGGGACAGTATCGGCCTCAATTGGATTCGATTCGCGACTGGTTCGTATCGGTACAGAAATCTCATGGTGGTTATGGTTACTTGGGCCAGCCAACCGGCGACACTTCGCAAACTCAGTATGCTATGTTGGCGTTGTGGACCTTGAATGTCGTCGGCGTAGACGTTCCGGCGCGCACCGTCGAGTCAACTTTGCAGTATCTGCGTGCAACGCAAGACCCGTCGGGTGGTTGGGGCTACCAAGGAAAAATCTCGCAGGGGCAGCTCGTTGCTCAGGACTCTGTAACTAAATCGCTTTCCACTGCAGGCTTGGGAGCGGTACTTATCGGCGGCGACATTCTAGGATTCTTCGGTCGGCGGAAGGCTTTAGGTGACGAAGAGGAACTGGATATCCCCAAAGCGTTCGTGCGCATTGATTTGCAACACACATCGGTCGCGCGGCGAGATGTCGCAATGTCGGTAGGCGATATCGAAAGTTCTATCCAGCGTGGAAACCTGTGGCAAAATCAACATCAGAACGATCCGCCAACGTCTTTGGGTTGGTACTACTACTACCGTTACTCACAAGAACGGTACCAGAGTTTTCTTGAGATCAGGGACAATCGGACTCAGAAGAGTCCATCCTGGTATAACGCAGGAGTTGAGGACCTGCGTAGGTTGCAGACGCAAAATGGCAGTTGGTCGCATGGCAGCCTCGATATGTGTCCCGACGATATTTGTACCGCCTTCGCCGTGCTGTATTTGATTCGCAGCACGCAGAAAGCGATCGGCAAGCTAAGAGAGGGAGTGATGTCAGGCGGCTATGGATTGCCCAAAAATCTTGGAACTGTTCAGCGAATTGGCGATCGCATTGTCAGCAGCGAACAAAGGTCTATTGAAACGTTAATCGAATCATTGGAGGGTGCGAACACGGACAGCGTCGAGGTTGGGTTGGTCCCAAAAAACTTGCGATTATCAAATGATCCAACTATTCGCGCGGCACAGGTAGCGAGACTGTCTCGGTTGTTATACGGCAAGGACTGGCAAGCGCGCCGTGTTGCCGCTCGGTTAATCGGGAGAAGCGACGACCTTAACCAAGTACCGGATTTAATTTTTGCCTTGACCGACGAAGACCCCGAGGTTCCCGTGATCGCCGAAGAGAGCCTGCGACTACTCAGCCGCAAACTGACCGTCCGCAACGTAGAAATGAATGCGACGCCCGACCAAAAGAAGTCGGCAAGCGAATTCTGGAAGAAGTGGTATTTGAGCATCCGGCCCGACTATGTTTTTGTTGAGCCCTGAGTCCCATTGGCGAGTTACTATGAGCACGATCACCGACCCTAAGCGCAACAGTGTCTCGACCGCTCGTTCGCTTCAAGTCAAAGGCTTGAAGATGACGGGAGTTGATGTCGCAGCAAGTTGGCTCTTGAGTTTGCTGATTGTGATCGGCGGAATCGTCTTTTTGCTCTTTGTGATGTTTCTGACTCAGACTTGGACGCAGGGGCCAGGCGACATCAAGATCGAAGAAGCCATCGCTGGACGCGGCGACCATGCAGAAGGCTATGAACGCGATCTGGAGCCACCAGGTTCCGAAGAGGTCGAAGAATTTGCGGAACCTCCACTTGAGAGATCCTTTGAAGCAGTGACAACCGCAGCATCGACTGTGGCGGCCACGTTTGACAATATTGAATCGCAAGCTAACGCGATACCCAAAGGTGCAGGACGAGGCGATAGCCGCCCGCCGGGTCCACTTGGCGAGGGCGAGGACATCATTCCCAGGTTCGAACGCTGGGAGTTGAAATTTGCCGCCAAGAGCCTCTCGTCCTATGCGATGCAGCTCGATTTCTTCAACATTGAACTGGGCTGCATTGGTGGTGGAGTTGAAAATGTGGATTACGCGGCCAGTTTTTCCAAGACGTCGAAAAAACGTCGCAGCGGTAAAGGGGACCTTGAAAAACGTCTGTACTTCATGTGGCGGCAAGACGGGCCGCTGGTTGTATTTGACCGCCAATTGCTCACTCAAGCGGGTGTGGAATTCCAGAATCGCCAAATTCTCAAATTCATTTTGCCGCAGTTAGAGAACCGACTGGCGCAGATCGAACTCACACACGCCGCCAAGAATGGACATTCGAGTGTCAAGGAAATCGCCAAAACAATTTTCCTTTCGCAGCCACTTGCGCAAAGCGGTTTTGAGTTCACAGTGGTCGACCAAAGATATCGTATTGCCAAGTAATCGAGTAATTGTGTTGATTTACAAATGCGAACGTCCTGTTCGACCAAGTGTCGGTTATGATCGTTAGTAAAATGTTACGGCCCAAGTGAAAGAAAGCTCCAAATATGTTGAATGCGATCCCACTTTTCTTATCGGAATTTCAAGGGTTGCCGAATCTGTTGGGGCTGTCCCTCTTGGGATTACCGCTGAATACGATTTGGGACTGGATTGGGCTGGCAGATTATCTGGCGCTCGCGGCAGTGGCCATTTACGGTGCATATTGCTGCGTACTGGTCTGGACGCGTGTCGGGCAAAAGTGGTTTAGAACCGAGGAAGAACAGGATCAATTCCTCGATTCGTTGGACGCCGATTTGCGTCAGGGTAATTTTGATGCGGTTGTTCAAGCCTGTGACGCTGATCAACGCGCAATTCCCATGCTGATTTCGATGGGACTGCGCAATCGGCAGCTAGGGTTTACGAAAGTCAAGCAACTGCTGACCGAACGATTTGAACGTGACGTAATTGCGGATTTGAACATCAATATCAGTTGGATCACGACGGTGATTAAGACAGCGCCGATGCTAGGCCTGTTCGGAACCGTGGTCGGTATGATAGGTGCTTTCGCGACACTCGCTTCGGCACAGAGTATCGAACCAACCAAGCTAGCCAAGGATATCAACGTTGCGCTGTATACCACGGCAATTGGCTTGTGCATCGCAATTCCGTTGCTGATGGCGCTCAACGCAGTCAACAACCGTATTCGCCAGATGGAAACACTGGTCGGCTCGGGCCTGACACGTTTCCTTGACGCGATGCGAATTGGACTTCATCGAACGGAACGTGGATCGCGGAACACCGCTTGAAAACGCTCACCCACGGCAAACGATTGTTAGAGGACAGACGCGTGGTCAATACCGCTGACGATTTTGAAATCGACGACGACGATATCGACGACGACGATATCGACGACGAGGATACTCGTAATGTCGTCAAACCCAGACCGGCCTCGATGGACGACGAGATCGACATTACTCCGATGATCGACATCGTATTCCTGTTACTGATATTCTTTATCGTCTCGTCGAAGATGAATGCGGAAGATTACGTCGATGTCCCCAAGGCTCGGCACGGCAGTGTCGTGGCAGCGAAGGAAGCCGTAGTGATTATGGTCAAGCGTGGAGAGGGTAGCCAATCCCAAGTTCTAAAGGCGGATGGTACATCGTTCTCAAGCGATATTGAGCAACAGGCAGTTGAGATCGCTGAGTACGTCAAGCTGGGATTCGATTCAGGCAAGAAGCACGTCGTCGTACGAGCCGAAGGAGCGGTGCGGCAAGGAGACATCAGCCGCGTTAGCGAGGCGATTTCGGAATCGCTGGAGGATGGGTCACTGATCAATTTGGCGGTCATGGAACAAAACTGATCGATAGGTATTTCTCTACAGTTAAGCGGCTAAACTGGCGATGGCTTTTCGATTTCAATGTCCGGCTTGTAAGACTGTAAAAACGGCCAGCGATCGCGCGCTTGGGCGGGAGATTCCCTGTCCAAAATGCGGTCAGCCCGTCAAACTTCCATCGCAAGAACAGATCGATGCAGCTCGAGCCGCTTTGGAACGCAAGAAACAGCGCGAAACCAAAGCTGCGGCCGTAGAATCCAAGCCTGTGGTCGAAAAACGAGTTGCCTCCAGACCCGCACTCGAGGCGGTCGTGAATACAACTGCACCACCTGAACTGGATGAACTGGAATCTGCGCCAGCACCGATTGCCTTTAAGCGTCGCGCTTTATCATCCGCAGACGACATGGACATGACGCCAATGGTGGACGTGACATTCCTGTTGCTGATATTTTTCATGATCACTGCCTCCTTCAGTGTGCAAAAGAGTATCCAGCGGCCGGCTCAGCGGAAGGACGATCCGAGCACCAACGCCGTGGTCCAGCCCGAGCAACAAGATCAAGAAGGAATTACGGTACAAGTTGACGAATTCAACGCGTTCAATGTCATCACGCCTGATTCTGAGAAGACTGCCTCCAGCAAACAAGACCTCATTCGTGTATTGACTGACGCCCGCGCCAGCGGTGGCGATGGTTCAACAGCCAACAAACTGGTGATCCAAGCACATGAGGAATGCATTCACGCGGCAGTAGTGGATGCACTAGACGCAGGACGCGAAGCTCAGTTTGAAAGTTTCGAAGTGACAACGGTCGAACAGTTCGATTGATTTACATCTTTGTGCACCCGATTCATTAAAGTCAGATCATGTTGGCCAAGCAATTTATCGCTCAACTAGCAAGTCAGGGGTTACTCGCACCTGACATCGTCGAGGAACTAAACCGCCAGGTTGCCGAGAGCAAATCGCGTTTGACTCCAGAAGTGATCGCCAAACTGTTGGTGGACAATGGACACTTGACAAAGTTTCAAGCTACCAAGATCATCGCCAACCTCAAGGCATCTACCGCCAAACCAGAACCTGTGCAGGAGCCACCGAAGAAGATCGCCGTAGCATCGGATGACGATTTGCTTGGGTTCGCTGACGATCCACCTGTCAATACCAAGAACTCTCGAAACAAAACGCCTGAACCGATCGCACCTGTTTTCTTGGGTGATGAGATCGTTGAGATTCCCGATGAGGAAATCGTCGATGTCGATATCGTAGAAGAAGTCGTGGATATCGACGACCATGACGTGATCGATGAAGCACCAGCCAAATCGGCGCGGCCTGCCGTCCCGCTCGACCAACCGCTGCTAGATGAAATTAGTCCTTCCGCACCGCAGGTCGCGCGAATCAAGATGCCCAAGGCCAATCCTTGGGATTCGTTCCGAATTCTCGGCGTCGGCTTTACCTTGGCATTGGTGATTGTCGTAGGCGTTTCGTTGGGTTGGTACTTTATCCGCGGCAGCGCCCAGGATGTATTGAAGAAAGCCGACGAGGCTTACGAACAGCAGAGCTATGAAACGGCTGCAGAGAACTATAAGAAATTTGTCTCCACGTTTTCCAGCGATCCCAAAGTCTCATTTGCCAAAGTTCGCGCTGCGATCGCTCAAATTCGCAATGAGACCGACAAGGCGCCCGATCCCAAAATCGCGCTGCAGACCGCGAGTTCTTTGCTCCCACCAATTGCAGGTGAAAGCGCGCTCTCGGCCGAGCAAGGCGATCTTACGGGGGTGCTGTTGACTTTGGCGGGAAAATTCAACAACCGCGCTGACAGCGAAAAAGAGACCGCCAATAAAAAAGATTTGATGTCCGAAATGGACAAACTAATGTTATTGATCAACAACCCTCAATTCGTCGGGAGTACGCAGCGCAATCAACAACTGCCGACCATCAATCGCATTGAGGAAGATCGGCAGCGGATTTTGCGAGATATCAATCGGGACGAAGAACTGGGCAAAGCGACCGCGGCTATCACCGAGAGTTTGGCCGCTAAGAAAACTGAAGATGCCTTTCGACTACGGCAAGTATTGATCGATCGGTATCCTCAGCTCGAAACCGATCCTGCGATAGTCGACTTGGTAAAGCAAACCGCTACCATCCAACAATCTCTGGTGGTCGCCACCAGCCCAAGTTTTAAGTTGTCAACGGACCCGATGTCAGTTCAACCTGGGCCGAATGTTTTGCTAGCCAATCGCGTTGGCAAAGAAGCGCCGGCACTGAAAGGACGGATCTTGTGTGTGCGGGCCAATGGTTCAGTTTTTGGTATCGATGGTCCGACCGGGAACGTCCTTTGGCGACAATTTGTAGGCACCGACTTCAACCACGATCCCGCTCGCGTGCAATCGACCGGCACAAGCGACTTGATTGTCTCGCGAACAGAGAAAGGACAGTTTGCAAGACTGGATAGCAAAACTGGCAAAACGCGATGGAAACTCGAAACATCGAGCGTCGCACTGCCTGCGCAGGTGGCAGGTGAGGATGGCATAATCGCATTGCGTGATGGTACGATTGCTTGTGTCGATCTAGAAGCTGGCCAAACGAAATGGGCCGTTAAACTACCTCAACCGCTGGAAGTTGCGCCGGGAGTTGCTGCAGGCCGGCCGCTGTATGTGCCGGGCGACCAAGGAAACTTGTACGCACTATCACGACAAGACGGGACGTGCAAAGAAGTCTACTACCTAGGCCATTCGCGTTCCACAATCGCCGTAGCGCCCATGATGGCCATGGGGCTTTTGTTCGTATTCGAGAACTCCAAAGCGGGCTCGGCAGAAGTCCACGTCCTAAAAACCGCGGACGACGGTCTGCAACTACAGGCCTTGCAATCGCCGATCACGGTCAAGGGCAATATTGTCGTGTCGCCACAATCCGAAGGGCGTCGTTTGGTGGTGTTTACCGACCTCGGCGAAATCGTCGTGCTGGACATTGAACCCACCGCTTCCAAAGACAAAGTTACCACGATTGCCTCGATCCGAGCCAATGAAACTTCGCCGCGTGTCAGTTGGGGAATCATCGACCGCGATGGCTTGTGGACGACCAGCAATCGATTCTCTCGGTTCCTAGTCTTAGTATCCAAAGGACAATTGAACAACGATTGGAACAAAGAGCCGGGTGATCAATTCCACGGCATGCCCCAAAAACACGGAGATGCCATTGTGCATGTACGGACCGTCCGCGGCACCGAAGGCGTACGAGTCGCAGCAGTCGCGGCTGCCACTGGCCTTCCGATTTGGCAAACTGATGTTGCCGTCCCAGTGTCCATCGTCAGCACATCGGGCGTGGGCAATTCGTACGACGCTGTTACGGCCAGTGGCGCGCTGTTCAATATTGCCAGTCCTCAACCGATTCGCAATCAGGCTGAAGAGAATCCTGAATCCGATCGCGTGGCAATGCATTACACCAATCCGGAACTTTTAGATAACGGCGTCCGCGCGATGCTTAACAGTTCCACCAAGAGTCGAATTGCAACGTATCGCCCTGGGACGCCCACCAAGCGGCTGACGACATTGGCCATGAATATCTCCGGCGAAACTACGTGTACTCCGACCAGCGTTGGAAAAAACTTCGCCATAGGCTTGAACAACGGCCAGTTGGTCATAGTCGATCCAACGAATGGCTCGCAACCGGTTTTGCCATACCAAATTCCCTTGGAGCAGGGCAAGAAGACCATTTGGAGTCAGCCGGCTTACTTCCCAGACTCGCAAACATTGGTGGCGTATTACGATCGGCAAAAATTGGTTCGCCTGGGCATGGGAACGTCGCTGCGACAACTGAGTGAAGCAGCACTGGAGATTCCTTTGCGTGGACCGTTGCTTGCTATTGGCACAAAAGTACTTGCGATCGCCGCACCAACATCGGGTGAGTCAGTTCAAACTTTTGATAGTTCGAGCCTAAAATTGGAATTCACGCATGCGCTGGATGGTCGACTGCTAGCGGGCCCATTTTCCATCGCAGGTGTTGCCTTGGTATTTACTGATCAGACTATTCAAGCGTTTGGTGCCGATGGCAAGCAACTTTGGTCACAGGAATTCACCAAAGAAATGATCGCTGGTCGTCCAGTGATGATCGGCAAAAACATCTTGGTCACTTCGGTTTCGGGCAAGCTCTGGTCGCTCGATCCGACCAATGGCAACGTTATTGCAAAATCCGACATCGGCCAAACCTTGAGCGCTACGCCGCTAGTCACACCCAGTCGCGTGCTGTTGGGAACAAAAGATGGTTGCGTGCTGATCACTCCCTGGCTGGGCCCAACGGAGGCCAAGAAATGATGGCCTTGCGATTTCCACGTTTCTTGCAACCAGTTCGCTGTCGCGCTGCGCTGATCGTCGGTATGTGCCTGCTGTTGTGCCAAATACTTAGTGATTCGCCGGTCTTGGCGCAATCGAAATCCAACGCGTCAGCAACAGCGGGGGCCAGCGAACTACCGTTGATCGATCAACCGCCATTCGATCTCATTCGTCTCAACGACGCCGCTGGAGGTCGAGCGGTGAAGATCGCGCCGATTCCATTGCCAAATCGTATGATAAAACCTAGTCCAGTCGCAGGCAAGAAGATTGAAGTTATCTTACTGTCCCATGAGGATCGCAGATACGAAATCGCCTGGTCGGATATTGCCCAGCTCGAACTGTACGAATTAATGATCTATGACGAAGCGGTCAGGAAGTTGAAGGAAAAGGACTTCGTTACTGCTTTTCAGAATCTCAGTTTTCTCATGCGGAAGTATCCGGAAATCGTTGGATTGGAGAGACTGCGCGAGGAATTTTTATTTAACAGTGCGATGACGATGTTTGCCTCTGGGCGATTTACTCAGACGCTGGCAACGCTGGAGGAACTGTATAAAACTGCTCCTGGCTATCAGCCAGACAGCGTCTTGAATGGATTGAATCGAGTTTCCGACTCGATCATCAAGCAATATATCGACAAGAACGATTTCATAAGTGCGCGGGCCATGCTGGAACGCTTGCGGAACGACTTCAGCGACAAACTCAGCTCCGTGCGAGCCTGGCGAGCGAAACTGCAATCGTTAGCCGCGCAGAAGAAACAGGAGGCAGTGAAATTGATGGAAGCCGGCGACTATCGCAATGCCCGCCGCGCGTCACTCGCCATGCTAAGTATTTTCCCCGCCGAAGCAGAAGCCAAGGAAGTTTTCAACGAAATCAATCGTCGGCACCCAATGGTGCGCGTGGGAGTGATGCAAAGTAGCTCAGAATTAGATCCCGCGAGTCTAACGAATTGGCCCGCTCGCAGATGCGGCGCGCTGATTGAGAAACCGTTGGTCGAATTTCTGGAGACTGGCGCAGAAGGAGGACGTTACGGGTTCTCGCTGGGATTGATTCGGCACAGCGATGATCGACAAGAACTGACTTTGGAGCTGGAACCGTCCCTAGCCGGTTCGCTGGATGCCTTCACGGTTGCGCAGAGTATTTTTCAGCGCACCGATCCACAGCATGCAGATTATGACCCTTCGTGGGCTGCGATTGCTCATACGGTCAGCGTTCCATCACCGACCACCATTCGTGTCAGGTTGCAGCGTCCCAACGTGTTGCCCCAAGCGCTCATGCAGTGGAAATGTCAACTTGCGAGCACGCCGACGAATCCGTTTGACGGCAGCTTTCGACAAGTCGATTCGGTCGAGAATGAAAACGCTTTTCAGCTTCGACAACCTCCCACAGAGCGAGACGCTCCGATCGAGATCATCGAAATTTTCTATGACGATCCCAAATCAGCCGTAAACGATTTGCTCAAAGGTGAACTCGAAGTGCTCGATCAGTTGTTCCCAGCGGATGCGACTCGATTGGCAAACAATGCGAAAATCCAAGTTGGCAGTTATGCGCTGCCGACCGTCCACATGTTAGTTCCGGTGTCAGAGTACGAATTTCTGGCTGATCAGCGATTTCGACGCGCGCTGATGTATGCGAGCGATCGAGAGTCGATTCTCAACGAAGAATTGCTGGGGAGCACCAGCAGTAATGATGGTCGGATCATCAGCGGTCCGTTTCCCAGTGGCATCGATTCATCGGATCCACTCAGCTATGCCTACAACTCAGCAGTTAAGCCTATCGAATTCGAGCCTAGGTTAAGCAAACTGCTGCTGTTCATGGTCGACCAAGATTTTGCTGAGAAGGCCGAGAAACTTGGCAAGCCAGTGCCTCAAAAGAGAAAGATCGTCGTGGCGACTCCTGATTTTGAATTGGCTCAAGTTGCCGTACAGGCGATTATCCAACAGTGGGCACTAGTTGGCATCGATGCAGAGATGGTCATCCTACCGCGCGGAAAAGTTACTGACATCAATACGCAATACGATCTACTCTATGTAACTGCGTCAATGTGGGAACCGCTGACCGACATCGAACGCCTATTTGGCGAACAAGGCATCGCTCGTTCCAACAATCCCTATATCATTCAAGCGCTCGCACGCCTGCGCAGCGCCAGAAATTGGCGCGAAGTGCGCACTTACTTGCAAGATATGCATCAGCTAGTTGATTACCACTTGCCTGTCTTGCCACTTTGGCAGATCGCGGATCGCTTTGCTGTCGCGTCATCGCTGGCAGGATTGTCGGACAAACCGCTTACACTGTACCAGAATATCGCAGCATGGCGCATTAACCACCTAACTGCCGACACGGTAACTCGCCAATGATCAACTGCTCAAGTGTCGATTTACCGATTGTACGGGCGATTCGCGTTAGCGCATTTTTCTTGATGTTGCTGGCGGCGATGATTAGTGGAAATTCGCACGTATTTGGCCAGCAGGTTTGGGAGTTTGCTCCTTATCGCGTTCAGGTCTGGATTGCGTTTGATGCGAGCCTGCAATCGGACGACGAAAGTCAGGTGCGATTGTTAGGGTCGATCAACAATCAGTTGCATGCTGCATTTCGCGCGGCATGGTCCGTGGACACGCGATTGGCGCCACATCATCTGGATTCGTTGTATGCTCGAGGGTTGCATACAGCGGGATTGCCGGAACTGGTCAGCAATGAAATCGAGCTAGTATTGCACAAGGATTCTGAGGAGACCGATGCGATTCGAACCTTTGAAGCTGCACTGGAACGACTGGATGCGATTGCGATTTCGACGCGGGAATTAACCAAGCTGACCGAAGCCAAGAAGAATTGGCGCACCGATGCGAAAACGCAAGAATTGGTCGAGAAACTGTGTTCAAAGTGCGTTGCCGACAAGGGGACAGACAACGAGTTAGCGATAGGCCTTGAGAACAAATCGATTTCTGCCGCCATAATTCCGCGCGCTATCTCACGAAAACTCGAAAAGTCCACTCGATCTGTATTTCTGCCGTTACCTTGGCAAACCGAATTTTTGTATCGCGAAGTCGACAAAACATTTTTCGTGGCAGTGCGAGAGACTATCGATGGGCTGATTGTCGATGCGCGCGAGCTAGATTGTCCCATGCGATTGCTGGGACCTGTGATTAGTCGTTCGACCAGCGATCCTGCCTTTCTTTCCTACTGTGTTCGCGACGCAATTGTGGGCGCTTTCGCGCCAGTTGCTCGGGCGGAACAATTTGAGACTCGTACTGCCAAGTTGAGATTGCGAGCTGGAGGCCTGATCATGGATCAAGCGAACCCGGCATTTCTTCATCCAGGAGATGTTTTGCAGCCGGTCATTCGTCGCGACGACCGCAATGGAGTCCCTTCGCTTTTGGAGCCCTTGCCATGGACGTTCGCCGTGGTCACCCGCACCGACGGAATAAAGTTAGATGCAAATGTTTATTCCGGAATCCGAGGCGCTTTGCAGGGCCAGCGAAATAATCGCACCCAACGGATTCTCATGCGAGTACGCCCAACTGCGGACGCCACAAATATCAAGGTAGTGGTAAAAGGCAATAACGAGTTGCCGCAAAGCGGCTGCACAGTCTTTGCGCGCGACCTTGCGTCTGAGGACTTGAAATCAATCGGACGCACCGACTGGCGCGGAATGATTAACGTCGCTTCGCATCACGCCAGCAACCGCATCATCCCCGATCAGATCGCTCAAGCGCGCGCCAAAGACGCCGCCGCAACCGGCTCCTCACCTCCGGATTCGCAAATCGACAACAAGTCTCAATCGTCCGCGGATACGTCCGGTGCCGGTGCCTCAAATGCAACGCAGAGTACGCCGACGAAGGAATCAAACGGTGGTCAAAAGACGTCCGCAAAGAACGCTGAACAGACTGATGAATTGGCAACCGGTGATGCGGACTCGGCCTCAGAGCAGGGCCCAGCGTCAGTATCCAAACCAGCAGTGCAACCGGCGGAGCAGCCGTTCCAACCGGCGATCGAATTGCGTCAACCGCTGGCATTATTGTACGTCAAGAGCGGCGACAACGTTTTAGCGCGGTTACCTCTGGTGCTAGGTCTAACAAAGCTTGAGGTCGCGGAACTGCCCAGCGATACTCGCCGACTTGAAGCCGAAGCATTCGTAAAAGGGTTTCAGGGAGAAGTGCTTGAATTGATCGGCATGCGCAACATGCTGGCTGCACGCTCTCGAAAACTCTTCGCCGACAAGAAGCTGGACGAAGCCCGCGCCGCAATCTCGCAAATTCGCGCGCTGCGATCCTATACGGAAATGGCTGATGCTCTGGAAACGCTGCAGCGCAAAATGCTGGACGAAACTAACGATCCAATCCCATTGGCCTCGAAGAATCGTATCGATCGCATGTTTCAAGTCACCCGAGAATCCCTGCAGAAGTATTTGCAAGAGGACATCGCGCGCAAATTGGAGGTTCAATTCGAACAAGCTGCTACTCAATCTGCTTCTGTCCCCCAACCATAATATTCAAGTTCTCGAAAGTCAGCCGCAAATCGTTAGCCTTGCACATTGGGTAAGGAACTGCTCGATATTCGACTGCCATTCGCCGCGCTTATGCGCCGGTGCTTGGAAGTCCTGATTCTCGCACCAGTACGATCGCTTGCGACCAATCTTCATCGGACTGGAATAGATGTCGGCTCAATACGATCTGATTTTTCTGTTCACCGGGCTGCTCAAGAGTGATCGCGAATTCGCTGACTGTGATCTTAACAAACGCGCTATATCGGATGATCGCCGCTCCATGCGGAGTCGCCACATATACTCCGCTGGCCATGACTCTGCCCTTCCGTTGCTCAGTAGTTCGGTCCAAAACAGGGGAAACAGAGTATGGTACTGCAATTGCGAAAACGACCGGTAAAACAACCAGGAGAATCACTGGTAACAACCAAGCGAAGGGGATACTTGTGACGCTACCTATCAACCGACTCAGCAGGACGCTGGGAATGATTGAAGAGATTATCAACGGCAGAAGATTGCCATTTCGAATAAATGATTGCGAGGCTCGCCTGTTCACGTAGGATAGTTCGCCACCAAATGGAATGCCCTCATCTAGGCATTCAAGCTCCACATACTCCCTACGTTCCAATAGCCGTGCACGAATTCCTCTCAATCCTCTATTGGCTTTAGCTGTGGACGAATACCACGTTGCGACTTCTTGAAATTGATTTCCGCCAAAAGCTCGTCGCGGTAGGAAGTAGTTGGATGGCAACGACGAATTGAACCAGACCGACAATACGTCGCCATTGACTCTGGCGCCGAGGAGTGAGCCAGTTGGAAACTTTGCACTCCAGTCAGTGGTTTGTACCACAAACCAGTCGCGAGTGATGGTTCCTTTCACAGCTCCTAAAGATTTAGGGTTCTTGCGAGTCTGCCGTCGAGCTACTATGCGCGACAGTCGCCAGTATACGAGATACATCAAAGATGCGCCTGCCATCACTGACACCAGAAGCACTGCCCAACCCATGATTGGACGAACAAGCACAGGCATCACTGGAAATCTGAAATAAAACCAGGCCTCTGGAGCAAACAGGATGACTACTATAACAAATAACCAGAATCGCTTGCCCATTCCTCGCACAATATCGTCTTCGACGACGATTGTATCAAATTCAACTGAATCATCGAATTTGATATTTTCCTTTGGCAGTGGCGGTGAGGCGTACGGGTTGTTCGACAACAAGTTGGCGGGGTCGGTATCTTTCACGGTTATTGCGTGCTCCTGAGTGACGCTCGATAACTCCGTATGAACACGAGATTCCGTTGCGAAAATCCTGTAACGCGCTCGTGTGTTTTTGGCCGTCCGTTTCGCTACAGCAATGAAGGGACGCTAGAGAAACGAGCAACTTCGAGCTACTTCGGTACTTTTCTTTGACTCAATTTGCGTCATGTGCTTTGCGTATCAAAAGCGAATTCAACATTATTGTCGTAAGCGTGCTGTGTGCCAATTCTCTTGAGTGACGAGCTGCCACTTGAGATCCAAAGCTGCAATAGTGCCCGGTTCGGTCAAGCAACTGTCGGACATTGTAACCGTCTGGGACGCTCCACGTTCAAGTAGGTCAACTAAGTCTTGCGCGGTGCGTCCAAAGTAGTCGAGGCGATCGTTAATCGTCGCGATAATCGCTGGACCGTGCACAGTTGCAAGCCGAAGCGGCACGCTCTCGACACCCTGCGGACTGCTCGCCCAGGACAGCATCTGAGCAGCAGCCTCCATGGCATGAACAACGCTTGGAAAGACAGCGAACAACGAATCGTTCATGGTCTTGGTAACACAACCATGGCACTGCGTGGCTTGCTGTGCGAGCGTTTGTAGAAATTCGAGTAACTTTGCCGAGCCGACTGCATCGCCCAAGGAGTCCAACAATTTGCCGGCACAATCGATGCGGCAGGCGAGCAAAGTAACTGTAGTCAAGGAGACCATCCTGCCTGGCGAGAGCACCTCACCTGGGAACCACTTGCGGAACTCTGGTATTCGCGAAGCATCGGCAGCAGTCAACGCATCGGCTCGCGAAGCCATGCGTTCGAGTCGAACCTGCAAGTCGTTGGTTGTGTGATTGCATAGCAGCAAAACTTGGGTACCGCTTCTCAGCACAGGCACGGCGCTGCGTGGCGTGGGACGCGACAGATCCAATTCCAAGTGCGCCGTACGTCCCGACGAAGATACTCGCAAATCCACTACAAATGGTAACTGGGGACCACGCAGTCGATACTGTCCGTCGGCCAAGTCCAGTTCAATTGCTAATCGCTCTTGCGAGGCCAACCTCGATTGAACAACGACGTGCGACGAGAAGGCAGGACCACCAATACAATATGTTCGCGTCTCAGCCGGTCGAATTTCTGGATGAACTCGAAAAACGAGTTCCACCGATCTGGCGAAATCTATTTCGAAGTCCGCATTGCAGGCTTCACAATGCCCGTGGTCGGCCAGACTCTTGAGTGTTTCCTGAACATCTGCAGGAATGCGGCATGTTGGACAGAGGATGTCCCAGAGCAGTACCAGCACACCTTCGCGCGCCAACAAGAGGCAAGCTTGTACAACATCCTGAGTGCTCAAGCCCAGTCGCTCGGCGAGCGCGATCGGGCGCATGCGCGCAACATCTAGATCGGATGCATGTTGGATAAACTGCTCTAGCAAATCGAAAACCGTGGGATCAATTGCGGCAGCATCCATTCGGGCTCGTTCGATTCGATTAGCCAGCAGGCGCGACTTCTGCGACGATAGCGCTCGCGACTTGGCAAACGGATCGTCGAGCGATTGAGCCTTGGAATGCTCGACTAAGTACTGATCGACGTTGCGATACACGCGACCAAAATTCCGACCCGACTTGCGACCAATCTCATATTTGGCCAACAATCCCCCGATACAGTTGCGAGGGAGCATCGACAGTTGCTGCACTACCTGTGTGCCACCTCCAGATAGTGGTCGCAACTCGACAACGTTGACAAACCAATGAAACGGTCCGCTGGGGAATTGCCTCAGTACGCTCAATCTTCGTCCCTCGACCCATTCGTAGGGATGCTCCTCCCATTCCATGGTTACACCCATGGCTTTCACCGTGGCCATGCGTCGCACGCCCAATTTGGGATCGACAAACGTTCGATACTTAACCGCGGGCAATCCGATCGCATGATTGACGCGGTCAGTGTTGGAAATGTAGGGCCACAGCGCGGCAGGTCCGGACAGAAGTTGCCACTCGTATCGAAAGCTCAGCACCCCCGGAACCTTGGTATCGATCGATGCTGGATGGATGAACATCGACGATGGTTCACCATTGATCGCTCGTTGAAGGTCGGCGAGCAATTCACCACCATCGCGGTGCCGCATGAGCGGGTTTTTCTGCAAGCTCTTTTCAACGATTTGCTGAACTGCATCGCTAACGGCGTTGTTCAGCGATCGCAGGTTGGGAATCGTTGCGTCGCAATGCTGTCGAATCACCGCGACCGTCGATTCACCTTCGAACGGCGGTCGTCCGGACAAGCATTGGAATAATGTCACTCCCAGCGCATAGACATCGGTGCCTGGGTCAACGTTCGACGCACGGCATTGTTCGGGAGACATGTAGATCGGAGTTCCCAGAATCATGCCAGTTTGGGTCAGCGCAATTGACTCGGATGAATCATGGTGTTTAGCCAATCCAAAATCGGCAAGTTTTACCAGTGGGCCACTAGTCGATTCGTCCAACTGAAGATTCACAAGTGAATTTCGTCCGCGTTCAGTCAACAATAAATTGGCGGGCTTGATATCGCGGTGCACCATGCCGCTGTTATGGGCAGCACTCAAGCCGCGCGCTGCATCGGCGATCAACGCTACCGCCAATCGCTCAGGCAGAGGTTGGCGTGATTTCAAGAAATCTGCAAGGCATCCTCCCTCAACGTATTCCATTGCCAGATACATCGGGTCGTGCTGGCCATTGAATTCGACCAGACGAGCAATCGACGGATGCCGTACGGTCGATAACATGCGGGCTTCTTTGGCGAATCGCTTTGCGGCCCGATCATTTCTGTTGAACCGCTGGGCGATGATCTTGATCGCCGCTTTTGAACCGTCGCTTGGATCGGTTCCCAAGTATACGGCTCCCATGCCGCCTTCGCCTAATCGCCGTTCTATGGCAAAGCGACCAACCGAACGCAATGGCGTTTCTGTCTGCGATGACTTCTGGGCAAGGTCAGGGACTTCGCTCGGCATCGTAGCTTCATTGGCATCTGAAACATGTTTTGCAGATTGTGAAGCAAGCTCAGAAACTTGCGTCTGTTCGAATTGCATGGCAGAAACAACGGGCGTCGCAACGGCATTGTGCAACAACTCGGCAATTTCCTGCATACTGGGCAACGCAGTCCAATCATCCGACTTGCACGACTGCGCGATGCGCGTGAGCTGGTTTAACGAATCGCTACTGATAGCCAACTTTCCCGCTAGCCAATCGATCAACAAACCGACACTGGATATATCACTCGATATCAGCTCGGCGTCACTGGCTCGCCATGATTCGTCGCCGTCTTGCGATCGAAGAATCCATTCGAGCAAATCAACTTGCAGGTTTCCAGCCAGACCGATTTTCGGGTCAGGTGCCCGCCCAAGATAAATCGATTGTGTTGATAAGCAGTTGTGAGCTGCTCCCATACGATGGACCTCGGCCAACCCACTGGCCAGTTCGGCGAATTGACCGCCTAAGGCAGAACCGACTGTTTGGGTAGTTATCAGTTCGATCGATTTCAATTCCTCAATTCGAATTGCAACTTGAATATGATCGGGTACATCGAGCAAGATCTGTCCGTCAAAAACGCTGGCGTGTTTGACCAACATCGCCCGCCGCAAGCGCGTTCGATCTCTTTCAAAACGCTCTATCGATGCGCCAGCGGGATTGCGCAAGCCGTAGATTCGATGCGTGAAACCAGATTCGCATAGCGCAAGATAAGCATAGTGGCTCTCTGAGCTGACCAGAGGTTGTACCAGTCGGTAACCTGCTACACGCATGCGGTCGATTCCCTAAATTTCACAATAAGTCAAGCGGGATTTTCGAGTTTACCAAAGCAGCGGCCACATTCCACGTGCCGTCCGTCACGAGAGGGTGACCACCTCACATGGAATCCGGCTGTTACTTTTTCGCTAGCAGAATTGCCAGTTGGCTCGCAGACTTCAAACTTGCAGCCGAGGGTAAGCATGAAGAGAGTGCTAAGGCGAGCGGCAGATAGTTTCTTACCAATACTAGCCCGAAGGGCAAGCGAGTGTATGCCAGGATTGACGCACTCGCTTGCGCTTCGGGCTTGTATTCGCTTAGGCCTTGGTAAATTCCCATCTGCCGCTCGCCTAACCACAATACCGTTCAACGAACGTGGGATAAGCTTCCAGCTTGTCAACCTGTAGCGGAGTTTCGCCATTGCTTGCACAAGATATTGACAAGCTGGAAGCTCATCCCACGTTCGTTGAACGGTATTGCGCCTAACCAAGACTATTTATAGCGGAAATTCGTCGGCGCGAGGCATTTCGAAACCAGACATTCTTCTCGAGTGCCGCGTTTTGAAATATCAAGCTACCCTGCTAGGGCTCGAACCTAGAATAGAAGATCCAAAATCTTCTGTGTTACCATTACACCACAGGGTAGTAGCTTGTAGCGCCTCGAATTCCATGAAGCCACAATAATTGAAAGAGTAGAAATTTACCGGGATCGTTCGCGATTGACAACAGCGAATGCGAGTCTTTGCAGTTCAATTGCCAAATCTACATGGACTGCAGAGACATTTCGGTCGAGTTGCAGGACCACGGGTGCGAAATTTAGTATTCCTTGGACTCCAAGGGCGGTTAATTTCTCGGCGATATTTTGAGCTTGATCGGATGGGGCCGCGATAATTGCCAGCTTGACGGAAAGACTCGGCAGGGTCGTGTCAATTTGGCGAAAATCTAGCACAGGAATTCCACCGATATTCTTGCCGATCTTCTGGGGATCGGATTCGTAGATTGCGCGGATTAGAAATCCTTGTTGAGCAAATCCTCGGTAGCGCACTAGCGCACTTCCTAGGTTTCCCAATCCGACCAAGACAGTTCCCCATTGGCCATCGGTTCCCAGCGATTTTCTTAGCGCGCCTACCAGGCCAGTGACGTTGTAACCAACCCCTCGCTTGCCAAATTGCCCAAACAAAGCCAGATCTCGTCGTATTTGCGAATCGCTCAACCCAAGTCGTTGAACTAGGTCGGTACTCTTGACGGTGGCTATTCCAGTTCGCTGAATCTGTTGCAACTCTCTCAAATATAACCCAAGTCGGTGCGCGGTAGCCGCTGGAATCGAATTGATCAACGGTTCGCTTATCCCGTTTTCTTGGTCGCCGTCGACCGACTCCTGTTGCTTGAATTGGTGATTCGAATTCATTGTGCGGCGCACTCCAGCGCCAAAGTCCATAAAGCCGATATAGACGATACTCCCAGACGATTCAAATCACCCATGGGTCGCATTTTTCCTAGCTCTCACTTTTTTGTTGTTCGACCAAGGCTAGCTAGACGATGAAACAGGTGCTTTGAGCAGACTCTATGCGAACACCCCAGCTTATACGGCTGGATGCTCCTAGCCAATCGTCAAACTTCGGGAGGAATGATGACGAAAGGCTAGTGTAGCACATTTGTAGGGGGCTGAGCTGGTGGAGACTGTTCGAATTGTCTGTTGTGGCTAAGCGGATTGTGGTCCGCTGCCAGATACTGCATCCAGCGAGTTTTAACGGATTCCAAGGAGAACGGGAAATGAGAAGGCTGTTTGTCATACCGGTCTTGGTGGCCATCCTGGCCTCCGCGGCTGGTAAGGTAGCCAACGCCGCGTATTGCGGCGCAATCAGCTACCAAGATTGCGAAGGGAGTGTGGTAAGCTGCTGTGAAGTGCCAGCTTGCCATACCGTAATGAAAAACGTACGCCGTGTGGTCCACGAACAAGAGACCGTACAGGCTACAAGAACTGAGTACCAGACGGTCTACGAAGATCGTCAGGTAAACGCTGTGCGTTACGAGCGAGAGACGCAGCATCGCGAAGTGACCAGCACAGTGAGCCGACCTGTCTACGAAACCAAGACGGGGACTCGGCAATACACAGTCATGAAGCCTGTGTACGAGACACACACTCGGCAAGTGACCTACAATGTGCAACGTCCCGTGTACGAGACCCGTGAAAAGGTCGTTAACTACACCGTGATGAAGCCCGTGTATGAGACTCACAGCCGAAACATCAACTACACGGTCATGAAGCCTGTGTACGAAACTCATACTCGCAATGTCAATTACACGGTCATGAAGCCAGTGTACGAGACACACGAGAAAGTGATCAAATACACTGTTTCGCGACCTGTGTACGAGACCCGTGAAAAGGTCATTAACTACACTGTCATGAAACCAGTGCATGAGACTCACGAGCGAGTGATCAACTACACCGTGATGGTGCCTCATCAAGAGACACGCACGCGGGAAGTGATCAGCTACGTAACCAAGCCGGTGCATTTCACCAAGACAATTACCGTCAGCGGTGGGCATTGGGATACGGTAACTGAAGAAATTCCCGGCCCAACCGTGCAACGTCATGTGCGTGAGCCAGGTCATTGGACATTCGACGAAAGCACCTGCCGCAACGTATATTGCCCAGGCGCATGCCGAGTTGAATGCGTACAGTGCCCACCAAGAACGATCTGCAAGAAGGTTTGGGTTCCAACTTGCGAAGAAAAGACGATCAACTGCGTTCGTCACGAACGTGAGTGCGTCCGCAACACGGTTCCCTACACCGTCTGCAAGATGGTTCCAGAGTGCCGCACCAAGACGTGCACCTATACAACTTGCCGCATGGTTCCAGAGTGCCAAAGCAAGACTTGCACCTATACGGTCTGCCGTATGGTTTGCGAGCCTCGCAGCAAGACCTGCACTTACACGACCTGCCGCATGGTTCCAGAGTGCCGCACCAAGACTTGCAATTACACGACCTGCCGCATGGTTCCAGAGTGCCGTACCAAGACCTGCACTTACACGACCTGCCGCATGGTTCCAGAGTGCCGAAGCAAGACCTGCACCTACACCGTTTGCAACATGGTTTGCGAACAACGGGTAAAGGATTGCACCCACACAACCTGCCGCATGGTTCCTGAAACCAAGTGCCAGACATTCTGCTATACAACTTGCCGCATGGTATGCGAGAACGTCACACGAACTGTTCCGTACACCGTCTGCAAGCCAGTTCACTACTGCAAGACGATCAAAGTTGCGAAGTGCGTACCGGTATGTGTACCTTACACCTATACCCGTTGCGTACCACGCGTTGTCTGCGAACAAGTTCCGGTACAAGTATGCTGCCCAGCACCCAGCCGTGGTGGTTTCCTGTCCCGTTTGCTCAATCGCGGCAATAACTGCGGATGCTAAGTGGATGCAAATTAGCTTTCGACTTCCGCCTTGGAAGTAGATCTGGTTGAGTTAAGCAAAGGCGGTCGGATTGCCATGGAGGCACATCTGACCGCCTTTTTTCGTTTGGCAACCATTCGTTCCGTCTGAACGATCAAGCTTCAAGTGTCTTTTCGACTCGCTACCGCTATAATTCGAGTCCCGTCTTCAGTCTCGTAGCGCAGTTAGGCGCAATACCGTTCAACGTACGTGGGATAAGCTTCCAGCCGTGGGATAAGCTTCCAGCCTTTTTATACCCCACAAGTCGATTTAGCAAATGCCGCATAGGCTTTGACGATGATTTCGAAGCGGCCCATTCCACGCCAGATCGTTTTTGATCCTGGTGGGCCTTGGGCTTTTTTGTTGATG
>SYJV01000453.1 GCA_005798335.1 Planctomycetaceae bacterium
AAAATTAGCGGCAGAGGCGTTTCAATGACCGCGGTGTTCTGCTCCCGCCAATTTTGAGTTTTGAACGCGCGACGCTTACTGCGGAAAACTAATTGGGTTCCGTCCCAGGTGCCTGACCTAAGTGCTCCAGGTCGTATTCCTTCAGCTTCTTATGCAACGTATTGCGATTAATACCTAGTCGCGTGGCGGCTTTGGTCTGCACGTAGTTGCATTGCTTGAGGACTTGGGCGATCAACTCTTTTTCGATTCGGTCAACGACGCGGCCATGCAAGTTGCTGTCGTCGCTGGGTGCCGATTCGATTCCGCGCACGACGACTTCCTGGGCCAGCGAATCGAAATCGATCACGCGAATGTCACTTTTTTCCGGTTCGGGTGTATAACCCACCAAGACCGGTGGCAACAGTTCGACCGTCAACTCGTCCCCTTCCGCCATCACGACAGCGCGTTCGACGTAGTTTTGCAATTCGCGCACGTTGCCTGGCCAATGATAATCCTGCAGTAGTTCCATGGCTCGCGGCTGAATGTGAACCACGTATCGATCGTTGACTTCGCTGTAGTGATTCAAGAAATGGGCGACCAAATCGGGAATGTCCTCGCGTCGTTTGCGAAGGGCTGGGATTGGGATGGGAACAACATTGAGACGCCAGTACAGATCTTCGCGAAATCGTTCGTGCTGTACTTCACTGGCCAAATCTCGATTGCTGGCGGCGATCACGCGAGTATCGACCGTGATCGTAGTGGTATCTCCGACGCGCTCGAATTCTCGTTCTTGGAGCACGCGCAGCAGCTTCACTTGCAGGAGCAACGACGTGCTATTGATTTCGTCGAGAAAGATGGTTCCTGTATGAGCTGCTTCGAAACGACCGGTACGATTATTGACCGCACCGGTGTAAGCGCCACGCACATGTCCGAACAGCTCGCTCTCCAACAAACTCTCGCTCAGCGCGCCGCAATTCACTTTTACGAACGGACCATTGCAACGGAGGCTCAGTTTGTGGATCGCCCCGGCAATTAACTCCTTGCCAGTTCCGGTTTCGCCGAGCAGCAGAACCGAAGCATTGCTCCGCGCGACGCGACGCGTCAGACGATAAACCTCCTCCATGGCTGGACTCGTTCCAATTATCCCGGCTACCGGTGGACCAGTATCGCGATTGAGTGCTTGGAGTCCGTACCGAGACATTATTTCCTAGAGGTTTCGTTGTTGCACTATGAAACCCGAACTAGCAAAAACTGGACTACTCTATATCCGACCAATTCTTGTATCCAGCTCCTGCCTCGAGTGAATCCAAAATCACGCCGATGGCCTGTACCGCCACGGGATCCACCGGTCCCTGCTCATTGTACAATTCATACGCCGCGCCGACAGCGGAGCGCCCCATACGCACACCAAATTGCCGAACGGATTGTTTAAACGCTTGCGCCGCTCCTAATCGATGATGCGCCTCCTGTGCACGATCAGCCGCCATGCGCATCAATCGCTCTTGATTTTCAGACGAACCTACCGCCGACAGCAGGCTCCGCTGAAGTTCGACCGAAACTTGTGTATTGCCGGCCAGTTCTTGATTTACTTCGCGCAATGGGTAGAAGTGATATTGTTTTGGATTGGCGGCAATTCTCGCGACAAACGCCATTGCGGAGCTTGCAAATCGCACTCGCTCTTGTTCGGTCAAAGCGCGGGTGTCGAGTTGGCCTTGCAAGCTGGTCAAGATGCGAGTCATATTCGCTGGATCGCGAGTCAGCACCGATGTGACTGTTCCGGCCGAATCGATGCGGCTGCGCTCGACATCATCTAAATCGTTAGTCAGTACCGCAATCGGTAACGAGCTGCCTCGTCGCGAATTGCGCAGCCGCTGGATCACTGAACTCAGCGAATGTTCGGCCAGTCGGTCAACAATCATGATTGATTCGATCGGATTGGGCTGATCAAGGTACTGCAACGCTTCGGCCAGCGAGTTGGTGGCTAGCACCTTGGCACCGAGTGCCTCGAGCTGTTGAATCGCCGCTCCCCGAAACGCTTCGCGCAAGCCGAGCACCAAAACAGTGGGGCCACTGGCCAGCCGGCTCATTTCGATTGCGAGTCGTAATTGGCGATCAGCACCCCAATATTGAGATTTGGGATCGATATTGGATATCGCTTCGAACGACACGTAGCGAATTGCGGGTCGAGCATCTTTCAGTGACTCCGACAACGACTCCAAACCCGAAGCGATCATCCCATTTTCAAGCTGGATGCCGCGACCGATAATCTCGACGGCGCGAATGGCTGCACCGTGCATCTGCCAGCTCTCACTTTGCGAAATTACTTTTTGCCACAATCCAAAATCGCGGCGCACATCAACTGGCAGCGAAACGAGCAAACCGGGGACAGTGTTCGCCGAGTCAGCGTGCCCTTCTGCAGCAACGGCCGGTAATACCCCAGGCGACACTTGGTAAGCTCTTTGGAGCAACACGACCGTAGCTTCCACCAAATCCTGCTGAGTAGAGTTCTCGCAATAAAGTCGGTGAGCCGCTAATTGCGCCAAACGTTCAAGCGACCTTTGTTCAAAAGCTCCTTCGACCCCGACAATGCCCGCTTCATCCTGAGATGGTCGCCAAACGAAATCCGTGATACCACGCTTTTCGACCCGCGCTCGCTGATACACGGCGAGCTGCTTCAAAAATTGATCGGCTAGAAAACTGCGAATCTCAGTGTGGTTTGGTACTCGACCACGTATCTTCATCACGTCATTGCTAAGCTGTGAATGCTGAGCACCATTCAATCCCAAGCCAACCATTCCCGCAGCGATCTCGGGACTGAACTCGTTCGTCTTCCATTGCGCCATCGCCGCCAGCACTCGCATCACGCGATCCGGGTCGTTTGCAAAACACGCAGCGCGCAAAGCCCCTAATCCATCGTCGCCAAACTGCACAATCGTCGATACTAAAGTAAGCGGAGCTACTTTCGATTCGCCCTCGAGCAATCGCTCGACCATTCGCTCAACAGCCGCCATGCCGGAATCGTGCAGCCGCATTTGAGCATACCGTCGATGCGAAGGCGACGAGCTTGCGAGTTGGTCGATTCCTCGCTCGATCCAGGCTGGGTCGCGAGCTAGTCGACTGGGTGCGGCCATGATATTAGAAAGTTGCGTCTTTTGTTCCGAAGTCAATTCGTCTTGGCCTCCCAAGCGAATCCATAGGCCTGCTCCACCTTCTCGCGCTAGGTCAGCCAATTGCTCGTTGGACCAGCCGTTTTGTTCAACCAATTTCAGTAGGTTGCCAACTTCGCTCCAGTGTTTTAGTTTTGACATCCATTGAAAAGCTCGAGCCATCTCTTTCGGAGTTCTAGGCGGACGCTCACGCAGGGCAATGACAAGTGGTTCGACGATCTCGGGTGCTTTGGTGGATGATTCAGCAGCAGTCTCTGTTGGAACGATTTCTACTGACGTGGGAGCCAAATTCGGATCGACAGCATCTAACGGATTCTCCGCGGCAGGGGCATCAGATGTGGCGGAAAATGGATCTTGCTGCGCGAATCCAGAAGGTGCCCAAAACAGCAGGCAGCCGGCGCCGAAAATTAACTGTCTGGTGGCAACTCTACACCACAACTCCAATTGACTTTCCATTACCACTCTCGAAACACCGGCAGATGCGGAGGCCAAACCTTGGTCCACGGACCGCCTTATGTCGACGAAATTATCCACATTCGCCGCGAAATTCGAATTTTCCAACGCTTCATTGTAATTGGTCTGTCCAGAACTGAATCTGGGATTTGACCTGTTCTGGATTGCTTGAACCAAAGCTCTGGTACGATTGAATCGCTTTTTCCACGCCAAGCACCTCGCGAATGGTCCCATCAAGGCTCAAATCGACGCTCATTAGCTGGGTATCGCTCAAACCAGCCAGCGGCAACCCAGCTTCGGTCGCGACTGCGACCAGTTTTCCCACTAGGTGATGTGCCGAGCGCTGCGGGATTCCGTTTTTGATGAGATGTTCCATCAAAGTGGTAGCGTCCAAATAGCCTTTTTCGAGGCGACCGGAGATATTTTCGCGGCACAACTCGGCCCCCTCGACGATGGGTGCAGCCAAACTCAAGCAGGCCTCGACGGTATCAAATGAATCGAACAGAGGCGGTTTGTCTTCTTGCAAGTCGCGGTTATATGCCAGTGGCAGTCCTTTGATCAGCACTAGCAAGGTTTGCAGGTTACCGATCACGCGAGCCGACTTGCCGCGCGTAAGTTCAAGCGTATCTGGATTGATTTTTTGAGGCATGATGGACGAACCCGTACAAAACTGTTGAGGCAGTTTGATAAATCCGAATTCAACCGTCGACCACAAAATCCACTCTTCCGCCCAACCGCTGAGATGCTCCGCAATCATCGCCAACACAAATACCGATTCGAGCACGAAATCCCGGTCGCTGCTGATGTCGATGCTGTTGCTCGCGACCGATTCGAAGCCTAACTCCTGAGCGGTAGCGTGGCGATCGATCGGCAAACTGGTGCCAGCGCAGGCAGCCGCTCCCAAACCACATGAGTTGAGTCGTCGTCGACAGTCAGCGACGCGCTGCCGATCGCGCTGGAATTTCTCGATGTATGCCAGCCAATAATGAGCAGCCAAGACCGGTTGCGCGCGCTGCAAATGGGTATAAGCAGGCAAGATTATCGGCAGGTCGCGATCACACCTGGCCAAAAATGCTCGCTGCACGGCCAGCAACCATTGATCTACGCGATCGAGAGCATCCCGAGTCCACAATCGAAGGTCGGTAGCAACTTGATCATTGCGGCTGCGCGCGGTGTGAAGTTTTCGCCCCACATCGCCCAGGCGCTCGATCAGCGCCTGTTCGATATGCATGTGGATATCTTCCAATTCGGGCCGAAACACCATTTCGCCACGTTCGATTTGCTCTTGAATAGCCGCCAGAGCCTCTTCGATTTGCTGCAGTTCGATCGGCGAGATCAGTTTCTGCTGACAAAGCATGCGCGCGTGCGCGAGCGATCCACGAATGTCGTGTTTGTACAGGCGATGATCAAAACTAATGCTCTCGCTGAAAGCCTCTAAGCGTTTATCGGTAGCAGCCGAAAAAACTCCGCTGCGCGAAGGTGTTACCGTCAACTGTCGTTCCCTTTGTGTCGACTAACCAAAGATGCAAAGCTGAAACGCCCACCATTTTCTTAATAGCATCTTCGTTAGAAATGGCGAATTATGAAAGGGGGAGTGGGCGGGTGTGGTCAATCGTCAAATGATCGGTCGTCGCTAAATTGATCATCTTGCCGCTAGTCAAGATCTACGATTTTTGTAGCAGCATCCAAAACAGATCGTCGGCTGGATAGGGAATCGGCACGTAATCGGGCACTACATTGAGCAGCCTACTAACGATACGGCCCGCAGATGAACCGCTCAACTTGTACTTCACTAGTGACTTGGCATGCCCACCGTTGATCCATTTTGATGGTCGGCCGCGGGCGATCTCTCGAAAACCGTATTGTGTGGCTAACGCAGAAAGTGTCTTTGGGCTGAACCAATGCAACACGCTCGGCGGGCTGTATTCGTGCCAGTTCTTACCAAAGGCTCGAGCAGCGATACTGTTCTTGTTCCACGTTTCTATGAGCCAAAAACCCAATGGTTTGGTTACTTCCGCAGCCACGCCAAGTGCCGCGCGAATGTTCGCAAAGTGGGCTACGACTTGAATCATGCTGACCAAATCGCACCGTTCGGATGTAGCAAACAACTCCAGTGCACCGACCTGTACCTGCATTCCTAAGGACTCACGCGCGTATTGAGCCATCGCCGCATTGGGCTCGATACCTCTCCCCTGCCACCCATTATCGACGAATCCTTGGAGAATGAATCCCGCCGCGGCACCAACGTCCAGCATTTGCCCAGGTTGCATATAGCCAGCCAGCTTTTTTGCGTACCAGCGGCCGTGGTCGCGCACGATACGCCCTTCGCGCAAATAATCGGGGTATCCCGCTCCGCCTCCGGTAAAATACCCGTCGCTATAAATCTTATCCGTATGATCTGCGGGAATTTCAACGTCCGCAAAACGATGACCACAATGATTGCAGTCAAGAATCGAATATCCATGAGCCGTGAAGACTTCTGTGCTTTGGTGCAAACATAGTGGACAATTCATGAACTGATTAACTTCTGTCAGTCGCGGACAACTTTGAGAATAAATGTGTTTCGCCCGTTACGCTGGCGCTTGATCGAAAAGCGAACCAACGGCTATCGCTGCAAGATACACTAGCAACAACTATCGGATATATCAGTGGAGTAATTCGTCTTTGCTATTGGAGTCGACTTGTTGTTAAACGTCGAGCGTTTCGAAACACTGGAATGCGATATTCTAGTTGCAGGGGGCGGTGCTGCTGGAGTTCCCTGTGCGCTTTCCGCAGCGCGCCTCGGTGCGAAAGTGATTCTCGTACAAGACCGGCCGGTGCTAGGCGGTAATGCCTCCAGCGAAGTGCGCATGCACATCGTCGGTGCAAATGGCACAGGCGCTTTTGATCGGGGCGAAGAACTTGTAACCGAAGCTCGCGAAGGTGGGATCGTCGAAGAAATTCGCCTAGACAATTGCGTGAATAATCCTCAGCGATCAGCGTCTGTGTTTGACTTGATCTTGTACGATAAGTGCCGTAACGAACCCAATCTGCGATTGCTGTTGAATACAGCGGTTGTTGGTGTGGAAATGACTGGCCAAAATATTCAGTCTGCTTACGCTCTGCGTAACAGCACCGAACAAGGTTTTCGTGTCTACGCAAAAATATTCATCGACTGTACTGGCGACGGTCGTCTTGGCTTTGAAACAGGCGCACCTTTCATGGAAGGTCGAGAGAGCCAGGAACGATTCGGCGAAACTCTCGCGCCAACAATCGGTGATAACTATCGATTAGGATCAACGATCCTACTGCAAGCTCGCAAGCATCCTGTCCCCATGCCGTTTAGCGCGCCCGCGTGGGCTCGCCGATTCTCGCGAGATGAGCTTCGGTACAGACTGTATGCCACGCCAGGGCACGAACAACCAACTCATGAATATGGTTATTGGTGGGCCGAGTGGGGAGGTACCCTCGACACCATTAAGGACAATGAAGCAATTCGTGACGAGCTGCTGTCAATCGCACTTGGCATTTGGGACCACGTCAAAAACGGTCCACCCGGAACCGAACAGGGTGGTGACCCGTTTCAAGCAACTCATTGGGCGCTAGAATGGATCGGATTTCTTCCTGGTAAACGTGAAAGCCGGCGGTTTGTCGGACAACACGTCTTGACGGAACAAGATGTTCTGCAATCCACAGAGTTCGGCGATGCGATTGCTTTTGGCGGCTGGTCCCTGGACTTGCACCCACCTCAGGGTATCGACGCGACCGGTGAACAACCGTGTGAGCAACATCCCGTTCCGTGGTTGTACGATATTCCTTTGCGCTCTTGTATTTCACGGGATATCCGAAACCTAATGTTCGCTGGTCGCAATATGTCCGCGACCCATGTCGCGTTCTCATCTACGCGAGTCATGGCAACATGCGCCGCAGTGGGTCAGGGAGTTGGCACGGCCGCCGCGCTTGCCGTCGCGCGTGCAACCTTGCCAGGCAACATCGTGCTCGATGCACGCTTGGTCTATGAAATCCAACAACAACTCTTGCGCGACGATTTGTTCCTCATCAATCGCCAAAACGAAGACGCAAATGATCTGGCGCGATCGGCGACGATTCTCGCTTCCAGTTCACAGCCACTTGGGAGCGAGTCCAACGTGATCTCGTCGCAAACTCGCGCGGTGCATGGTCTTCGCGGTGCACCTCCACACCGAGCGCGCCCAGGAACTCATCGCTGGATGTCCGATCCACAATTAGGCTTTCCCGCTTGGATCGAATTCTTGTGGCCTGAGACTGTCTGCATCGTACTAGTGCAATTAGCGTTTGACACAGGACAACATCGGCATTTGACTCTCAGCCATCACGACGGCTATACGTCGCGCATGCAATGGGGCCGACCTCAAGTAGAAACTGTGGCCAGCTATCGCATCGAGTTCGAGCAGGAGGGCGCTTGGAAACTACTGGCCGACGTCAGCGGAAACTACCAACGACTGCGAAGGCACGTAGCCAACCCCAGCGTAGTCACGTCTACGCGACGCTTGCGCATCACTGTTATCGCAACTCATGGAATTGACCATGCTCGAATTATGGAAGTGCGCATTAACGGACGGAGACCTGGTTAGGGCAACTCAATCTTCGCATAAAATGGCGCCATGCGATCCGCTCGAGTTCGCACATCTTCCAGCATGACGCCCAAGTCGGGTGAAATCGATTTCAATGTCGTTGACTTGCCCTTGTTAATGATCTTAACTGGACTGGTCATATCAATGACATCGGGAGACAGCCAAACCCAGATCTTTCTGGACGGAATAGTCGAAATACGTAGGGAATTTGACGCCTTTTCAACTTTGAACTTGACAAAACTTTTCTTGGTGGGATCGAAAGCGAATGCATTTATAGTTGCGTCAGGATTCAGTTCCGGAGATTCAAGCCAGTAAAAGAATCGATCGCCCGGCCGCAGGACCTGAAGCTCGACATCTTCGTCAGGCGAGCGATCTCGCCGATGACTAGACAATTCCATCCATTGGATCATACGCGGCAATTCTTCGTAAAAGTGTTCGCGCCCTCGTCCTTTATATTCCACTGCCAGACAATCAAACCGCGACCTAGTGATGTACTTGTCCAAGGTTTGCCCCAGAGTTTGCGTGAAACCTGCTGCAAACTCGCCATACACAAAGTACGTCGGAACCAGGTAGGCATTATCCGCGCATTGAATAATAAATTTATCCGCTGAGGGAGAAATCATCATGGCACCGGCCCAAAGGTCTGGGTGCGCTAGCATAATGTCCCAGGCGGCAGTAGCACCGTCGAAATGCCCGCTGATGAACACTCGGTCAGTGTCGATCGAGAATCGACGCATCGCGTCGCGCAGGCATGTCAGCACGCGCGCATGCTCGCCTTCGGTGTAATTGTACTGCCCTTGTTGCTCGATCATCCACTTCGGTGACACAACAATGTATCCATTGCGAGAGGCGTGTCCCTGCCGGAAGGTGGAGTTGGGGATTTGCGGACCCGCCCACCAATCGACTTGCTGCTCCGGCGACATTCCTAGCCCCGGCAGCGACAGTACGCAAGGATACTTGCGATAAGGATCGTATTCAGGCGGCACCTGAATCACATAGTCCACGCTGCCACCCGCCGCTGCGGGAACTTGCACTGACAGCCGAAACAAACCCGCAGGATCTTCAGATTGATGTTCCGGAGCATTCATCGGCGGAGTCATGTTCGCCAAAATCTTGGCGACTAAGTCCGGTTGGCTTCCTTCTTCCTTCGCTAGTTCGGTGAGAATTTCCACTCGACGCGGTTCGGCTGCCGGAGAGAGGTATTCTCGCACCATTGCATGAACTCGTACCAAAGATTTGGCGACCGCGAAATTGTCCAAGCCCGCGTTTTCACCAAGTAGCCAACCACCGATCGCAAACGCGACTTTTTGCTGTGCCGTTAGGGAATCGTCGCCGCGTAAGCGTTGATAGTCATTTAATCTCGCGAGCGAATCAAACCGAATTTCTTTTAGGATTTCGTCGACAATTGGCTGCACTGCCTGTTTATCGGATTCCGGCAATCCTTGCACGCTGGTTGTGAGCGCGGTCCGAATCTCGCTGACCTGCGCCAGCATGCGCTGCAGTTCGTCCATCTGATCCTTGATCTTCAATTCCGTTTCAATAGGCATCAGACCCGGCGGAAAACTTTGCAGAAACTTAGTTGCGAACAAATGTTGACCACTGCGGCGGCGCAGTTCAATCTCGCGCAATGCTTGATCGGCCAAACGCTGATTTAGCTCGACTAGTATGGGTGCGTTTTCGGCGAGCTCAGGAAATTTCTTGATCGCTTGCTCAAGCTCAGCACGCGCTTCTCCATAGCGTTCCCCCTGCATGTAAAAACGGACTATGCGCATCCATTCGCCCGGGCGCGTTAGATCGAGTTCATGATGCAATATATTGCGCAAGGTAAGAGGTGGAATGGAATTTGGCGACAGACGCATATCCCAACGCGGAAATTTCTGATCGCGCACTACTTGTACGCTGACATAGGTAGCCGTAATTTCAGTCATCGCCTGCAAAATCGTTTTGGGTCCGCGATGAGCATCGATCGTATATAATCGTCGCCCAAAATCGTCAAAACCGGTGGCCTGCAGCACTCCTCGATACGAAAACTCGCCGGACTCCTGACTGGCGTAGGCTTTAGCAGGCAATTCGATCAACTCCTCCGGTGGTGCACTCGATTGCACCGTATTGGCAACCGTTCGAGGAGCGTTGTTGAAATAAGTTTGGCGCAGTCCATCGTCTAGCATGCCGATCGAACTCGACTGCACTTCGCCTGACATACCACCTAGTTTTGGCGAACTGGTAGACAGCGTCTGGACAAGTTTTGGCAATCCAGGTCCAAGCTGCATACCATTCTGCAGGTTTACCAAATAACGTTCCGTACCAGCTAAGAGGCGCTGCTGAGCAACGCAACGAGAAAATCCCAGCACCACTGCCGTCGTCGTTAGGCCAGATGCACAGAACCTCCGACGTGTTATCATAGCTCGCCCCGCAAATAACTAGGCGCAGAAATTCTTAGAACGCCAACACACACAATCGCATATAGTCTTTACTGTACTCGATTGATTTCGCTATCAGACGGCGTCCATTTTTGGGAGCATCGGAAATTGTCGCAACAAATGGCTATTAGTAGTTCGAAATCTCGAGCTAAACTAAATTGTACATGACAATCTCAGAATCGGACTAGCGATAACACAGTGTATTAGCAATCTAGAAGCCTATTTCTAAGCTTGGTATTGCGGCTAATTGGCTTCAGTTCCAGCCGTGAGCGCTGCGAACTTTTAGCATCGTATCCAGAATTGTGGTCCACGTACGTCCGTCTTCCAGCGTCTTGTTGGGGAACATACAGCCGTCCCAACAAATGTGCTTGATGCCGCGCTCCGGAGCGTCTTTTAGCCAATATCCTGCGCACTTGACGATGTCTAATTTGCCGTTGGGGTCATCGGCTGGGCAGTGTTTTCCAGTTTTGTCATGCGAACCGGCTCCGTGGACATGCCCATCATTTTGCGCCACGTGAAAATCGATAGTCCAGGGGCGCAGCTTGTTGGTCATGTTCTCGTACGCTGCATAGAATTCAGCAGGCGTATAGTTCGGTTGCAACAGCACATGCTCGGGTGCGTTGTAGCCCATCAGATAGAGATACGTATGAGCTAAATCAGCTTGAAATCCGACTGTCTTGGGCATGGCAACTTCTTCGAGCAAGTCGAGCATGTCTTTCCAGCTATGCATGCCTGCCCAACAGATCTCTCCCTCGGCTGCAAGTCGTTCCCCATGAGCGGCGGCGATCTTGGCGGCCTCGCGAAATGTTTCGGCGATCTTGGTTGTATTGGCTTTTTTGTCAGCCCGCCATTTTTCGACCCCGAACTCGGCCGAATCGATACGGATGACACCGTACTGACGCACTCCATGTTTATTGAAGATACCTGCGATGCGGCATGCCATGCGCACAGCGGACAGGAACTTCTCACGCGCGGCCACATCTCCCATCGCAGAATCGCCGACGGTTCCCGGCCAGACTGGAGCCACGAGAGAGCCCACTTTAAAACCTTTGGAAGCGATCAAATCGGCGATCTTCAACAGCTCACTATCGCTGGCTTCCGGGTTGGTATGCGGCAGAAAAAGGAAATAATCGATACCGTCAAACTTCTGCCCGTTGACACTAGCCGCCGCCGTCAGATCGAGCATTTTTTCGAGGCTAATGGGCGGTTCTTGACCAGGGCCATCGCCTTTGCCGACCAGGCCAGGCCACATGGCATTGTGCAGTTTCGGATGTGAAAAGCTCATTGGTTCGATCTCCAAAGATGGGAAATAAAGATGCTTCAAAATATCTGAAAAGCTGGCGGCGCGGTCCGATCGTACAGACCGACTACTGCTTCATCCAAGCGCCGTTGGCGGGCAAATTGGCATGTGCGTCTGGACCGAAATAACGCAAGCCAACGAGCGGCTCACTGCCTGTATTCTCAATATCGACCCCGGTCGTCGCGGCTTCGTAGCTGATAAAGACTTCGTCTTCGGTATTCTGCCCGAAACGAATCATTGCCGGGGTTTGCAAATCGAGCTTGCCCATTCGTCCTTTACCCTGCACCGTAATCCAGCCGCTGGCACTTGGATCGCGTAACGTACACTTGGCACCCGGTTCGACTGTCAATTCTTTGGCGCTGAATAACTGTTGACCATCGATGGTGCCGTATACGATCCATTTATCGGTAAAGCCTCGACCACTAGTGCTGTGGTCCACGATCGGTTCGATATAGTTACTGTTTTTGAAATGCGTGTCTACGTTCTTTTCCCAGTCAAGTTGTCCGATGATAAAATCCAAGTCTTGATGTTTATCTTTGGGCATGTCTTTCACTAGTAAAGACCACGGTACATAACGTCCTTCGACAATCGACTGGAACATACCAAATACGTCGCTGCCCCATTGAGGTTCGTAGGTGCAGAGCGAACCGGGCGCATGTAACACGCCCGGCGGAATCAACCAGCCGGTGCCTCGCTTCAGTCGATAGGCTCGCGACAGATCGAGAATCCCGTTATCGCCTTTGTTCCAATTCTCCAGACACTTGCGCACGTCGTTCTTGGTAGTGCCCGGTTCCAACCCCATAAACGTATAGCAGAAATTGTTGTCTACGTTGTTGTATTGCGGCGGAAAATAGTAGCTTTCAGGTTTTCCTTCTTGCTCGACCAATTTGGCATCTTTTTGGCTCTGATGCATGTGATGGGGTATCGGACCCATATTGTCAAAAAACTTGGAATAGACTGGCCAACGATTGTACTTGGCATACATCCCGGTTCCGATCAGGCGCCCGCCAGCTTCTGCAACTGCGTCGCGCAGCAGGAATTTCTTCCCTTCGAACAAACAAAAGCTCAATCCTTCATGCCAAACGCGGCCATCATTGGCGGCCTCGGTCGTGCTGGAGAACCATCTCTCGTCGATCCCTCCGCGATCCGCTCCGAACGCGTACAGATCGCCCGGAAACAACTTGATTCTTCGCCCGGGATGCAGGAAACTGCGCGGAACCCACGTCGGTGTCAGTCGGAGCAGTCCCCCGCCCGCATCCATCGCTTGTTGCAGAATCCGGCTGACGTTGTCTTTTGCTACCATGCCTTCATCTAGTTTTGCTGTGCTCATAGTCTTCTCTAAACGTGGGACAAACTGCCGCGACGCTGGTTCGGCAGAGCTTTCTGATTCGATTGAACTGTACGCCGACGCTTCAACGTACGTGAAATTGCGAGTGTGGTTGTTCTACACTGAAGAACCGATCAGAATCTAGTTCCCCAATGCTGTACCAAACGTGTGACGATGACCGGCAATTATGGCAATTCGCCATTCATTGGACTAGGTGGCTGTAACAATTCGAGCTTTTAATTTGGAGCGCATTTCAATGAACTTGAATCTGCCTGAGAAGATCGTTTCCAACTTACCACCTGCGCTGGACAAACCATTGACGCAGCAGGGAGTTCAGGCAAAAACGGCTGCTGGGACTTTCAAGATCCATCGTTTCGAACTCAATGGAGGTCGCCGCCACGGCGTGGAGATGCTGGTGGTGGATAGCGGCGCCGTTCGCGCGGCCATCTTGCCGACTCGCGGAATGAGCCTGTGGCGAGCACACATGGACGGAGTCGATTGCAGTTGGCGATCTCCGGTAGATGGCCCTGTGCATCCGACGTGGGTGCCGGTAAGCGAGCCGAGCGGACTGGGGTGGCTAGACGGATTCGACGAATTGCTCGTGCGCTGTGGTCTGCGAAATTTTGGCGCACCCGATTTCGCAGCCAATGGACAAATGCAGTATCCGCTGCACGGGCGTATCGGGAACTTGCCTGCAGACGAACTCAGCTTGGATATCGATACCGAACATTCTTTGCTGCATGTGCGTGGCCGGGTGGTCGAATCGCGATTCCTGCAATTTGATCTGCAATTGAATGTCGCATATACGTTCGCTTTCGGACAACCTACGATCGAGGTAACCGACCGTGTAAAAAACGCCAGCGCGAATCCGGGTTCAATGCAGATGCTGTACCACATCAATGTCGGACAACCGCTGCTGGAAAGTGGCAGCCAACTTCATCTGGGCGCCAAGCGCATCGTGGCACGCAATGCCCGAGCGGCTCAGGGGTTGAAACAATGGAACGTGTATGACGGGCCAACGACAGGCTACGAGGAACAAGTGTACTTTTCCAAGTCGGCGGCGGACGCCAAGGGTTGGGCTACGGCGTTGTTGACCTCCAAATCAGCCGCTCAAGGCTTCGCGGTTCACTACAATACTTCAACGCTGCCCTTCTTTACTCAATGGAAGAACACGGTCGCGCGCGCCGATGGCTATGTGACCGGTATCGAACCTGGTACGGGATTTCCCAACCCGCGTTCGTTCGAACAAACAAAAGGTCGCGTAGTGCAATTAGCTGGCGGTGCCGAGCAGGTCTTTCAACTAAAGCTAGAGGGAATCGGCCAGCCTACTCGGGTGCAGCAGTTAGTTGCCGCCATCGGACAGATTCGAGGCGCAGCGGATGCTTTGCTCGCCGAAAACGATAGCGACTGGTGCGCGCCACCGAAATGACCGCAACCGGATTCGCCGCTCGAAATTTGGCTTGCATGGTAGTTCTGTTTGCCGTGCTAACACGCGTTGCGGCGATCTTTGTGGGCCATTCTAGCTTGATGGAAGACCCAGATGCTTATGCACGCATTGCCGTAACTTGGGCCAAGACTGGAGTCATTGGCTACGAAGCCGAAGTAGGGCCGCCAAATCCAACCGCTTATCGGCCTCCGTTGTACCCTTGGTTGCTCAGTTGGTTAGTTCGCGGCGACGAACTAGTACTGCCTGCCGTTGGTGCCTTGCATATCATCATGGGCCTGGCGACAGTGTATCTGACCGCTCGCGTCGGACAGATGCTCGGCTTGGGCAACGCCGCATGGTTGGCTGCAATAGCAGTAGCTATCGATCCGTTGCTGATTCGAGCCAGCCAACAGATCATGACCGAGACTGTGGCCGCGCTAATGTCGATGTTGACTTTGTGGCTGTTCGCTCACGTTGCACGCTGGAGCATGACCGACCATTCGCACGCTAAGGCTAGAATTCGATGGCGTGGAACGACACTAGCGCTCGCGCTGGGATGCGCTCTGGGTCTCGCAATCCTTGGGCGGCCGACCGCTGCGCCGTGGGCGATTTTGATCCTAGTCAGCTTGCCCCTCTTCAAGTCGATCTACATTCGACGTTGGCACGTAGTGGCCGTCGCATCGAGCGCGATCTTGGTGGTCCTCATGCCGTGGACTGTGAGAAACTGGCGGCAATTCGACAAGCCGATTTGGTCGACGACGCACGGAGGATACACGCTATTATTAGCGAACAACCCCTCTTTGTACCAACACTTTCTCGCTGCCGGACCGAGTAGGAGTTGGGATCCAACCGACTTTCATGCGCATTGGGCGGCCAGAGCCATTGGCGACCCGGCGTCGCTGCAGTTTTGGACTGGACCAGTAAACGAAAATGTACCGGCGAGCCAATTCTCGGAAGTCGAGGATGATCGATTGGCTTACCGAGCGGCGCTTTCCACGATATCTCGCGAGCCAGCGATGTTTCTGTCGAGTTGTTTCTACCGAGTAATCTGGCTGTGGCAACTTTTTCCCTACCAGGAACAAATTAGCGTATCAGCCTACTGCGTTGGACTGTGGTATTTGCTCGCATTCTCGATTGCTATTTTCGGTTGTGCTGTCGTGGCTCGAAATTGGAAGTCAACATGCCATGATCCGCGAATAGCGACATGGTGGATTGCTATCGGATTGCTCGTCACGCTAACAATGGTGCACGCGATATTCTGGAGCAACATGCGCATGCGCGCCTCCGCAATGCCAGTTGTCTATTTGCTCGCCGCCGTTTATCTTGGCCAACGCAAAGCGCCGTGTTAGCGGGCGCAGTGGAGTGGTTTCGCCGTTGACCGCCTAGTTGCTGGGTTTCCGTTAGTTCGCATCCCGGCATTGCCATCACGACCTTCCGTGTGGCGTCCGTGTTCCTTCAATGGCCGAAGGATTGCGAATGCCAAACAGATTTGCTGGCGGCCACAGAAGTACACAGAATAAACACGGAATAATTCAGATCACGCAAATCTCCGTGGAAAAAACGCTTCACGACATTGCCTACGGAACGTTTAGGACGATCAAATGGTGTTGCGAGTAAACGAAGAAAAACCCCATCGACCTTGCACATTGCAATGCGTTCGGTCTTCGGGAACTCGAGTGCATATGCAACTCGCGCAACTACAACCACGGCGGCTGGGCGTTTGCTTTCAAGGCTACGACCGAGGACGTCGACTGGCTTGTGCCCAATACAAAATAGCGCCGGCAGTCTATCCGTTCCAGGATTTTCCATCCCAATTTTGAATGCGTTGCAACAGTGCCATGATGTCCTTAGAAAAAAGATCGAATAGTATTTCACCTTTTTCGGGCGAAGCCAAATGAGGCCAGCCGATGTGCCCGATCTGGCTGCGGTCTTTGGTAATCCACGCCCGAGTTGCGGGCTCGAAAGGATTCCCGGGCTCAATCACTGGGGCATTTTTGTAATCGCCAACTAGATGCGGCGCGATCCGCAAAATCATCGAAGTCTCCCATTCACAAGCGTGACCCATTTTGCGCTGGTGAAACGACGGATCGGTTTTCCATGGTTCGGTTCCGAGTCCCCAATAGGTTGTAAAGGCCAACAGCAAATCGTCGCGATGACGATAGCGTTGACGCATTTCAAACGTAGCTTGTTTACCCGGAGTGTCATTGCCACCGTGGCCATTGATCAGCAAAATTCTCCGGAATCCATGGAACAGCATATTATCAATCAGGCTGCACAGTAAATCCAAATACGTTCGAGGTTCTGCGGACATGGTTCCTGCGAAATCCATGTGGTGATGCGAATTCCCAAGCCACATCAGAGGCGCGAACAGGAACGAATCGCGCTTCGCTTCGCTCACTCGACGAATAATTTCACCCAGCAGCATACTGTCGGTGAAAACAGGTAGGTGATGTCCATGCTGCTCCAATGCGGCAATTGGAATCACCACCGGAGTATCTTTGGAAAGTGCGGAAACTGCGGGCCAATTCATCTCGGCAAGATTCATGATTCACAATCCGTGGTGGGCACTCATAAAGTTTGGATGTCTGCTATCGAGATGGCGGAAACAACATCCAACCAAACTCGGTAAACAATATACCACCTAGCCGAGCCCTGTCGACGTAGCACATGTTTCGCTGACTGGTTGACTCGCGAAATCATGATGCGTTACGCTGTTGAAACCAGCAGTTCGCCCCAATTGGAGATTTCCTTCATGAATGACAGCCTGAATTTACTGGCCAGCGGACGTCGATCGCAAATTGCTTGGTTTGCCATTGTGTTAGTCGCCGTGTGCATGTCGCCGCTTGCGGCGCAATCTAAACTCGACAGCCGCCGGTTCCACTATCCACCCACTGCGAAACAAGAGATCCTTGACGATTACCATGGAACTCGGGTCGCTGATCCCTATCGTTGGCTGGAAGATGTCGAAAGCGATCAGACCAGTCGCTGGGTAACCAGCCAGAATAAACTCACGTTCGACTATTTGGCTGGTCTACCACAACGTACTACCATCCGCCAGCGACTGACAGAAGTTTGGAATTTCGAGCGGTACGGATTCCCCGTCCAGCGCAAGGAACAATTCTTCTATACTCACAATAATGGCCTGCAGAATCAAAGCTCGATCTATGTCGCTGATGGTATCCACGCCGAGAAAAGAATGCTGCTGGACGCCAATGGACTCAGCCAGGACGGCACCATCGCATTAGCAGAATGGAAACTGAGCGACGATGGGAGCTGGTTGGCATATGCAATCGCTGATGGCGGATCGGACTGGCGAACGTGGCGAGTTCGAGATACGCGAACCGGACGCGATACCGCAGACGAGATACGCTGGGTGAAATTCAGCGAGGTTGCTTGGACAGCGGACAATAAGGGATTCTTCTACAGCCGATATGACGAACCGTCTGCCAAGCAAGAACTGAGCGGAGCAAATTATTTTCAAAAACTGTACTATCACAAGCTTGGTTCGCCCCAAAGCGAAGATCGACTGGTGTATCGCCGCGACGATTTCAAGGAATGGGGCTTTCGATCCGAGGTCACCGAGGACGGTCGGTTTCTAATCATCAGCGTCTGGCGCGGGACTGAAAACAACAATCAAGTATTCTATATCGAGCTAACGGACGCCACCTGGACCGTGCGCGAGTTGGTCGCTGGTTTTGATGCCGAATACACTTTCCTTGGTAATGATGGTTCCCTGTTTTACTTCATGACCGACAGCGCTGCTCCGCGCAGACGTGTCATTGCTGTCGATATTACTCGCTCAGCTCGCGCGGCGTGGAAAGAGATCGTGCCGCAAGCGCTCGAAACGATTCAATCGGCCAGTCTGTTCCAGGACCAGTTGCTGCTCACCTACCTCAAGGACGCTTGCCACGAAGTCCGACTGTTTGGGATCAACGGCCAATCACGAGGTTTGCTCGAGTTACCTGGCTTGGGAACCGTCGACGGATTTCAAGGAAAACGATCGAGCCAACAGATTTTTTACTCTTTCACCAACTACATCACGCCGCCGACTGTGTACCGTTACGAAATTTCCGGCGGAGAATCGTCTCTCTGGCGTGCACCCAAGCTGCCATTCAACGCGGCAGACTTTACTACCGAACGGATATTTTACGAGTCTCGCGACGGCACGCGGATTCCGATGATCGTGTCGTCGAAGAAGGGAATTCTCAAGGATGGCAACAACCGCACGCTGCTCTACGGTTACGGCGGATTCGATATTTCGATAACGCCGAATTTTTCTCCAGCACACTTGGTCTGGATGGAGCTCGGCGGAATCTACGCGGTTCCCAATCTGCGCGGCGGTGGCGAATACGGTCGAGCTTGGCACGAGGCGGGCATGTTAGACAAGAAGCAGAATGTGTTCGACGACTATATTGCAGCCGCCGAACATTTGATCGCACAGAAGTACACTTGCAGTTCGCAACTGGCCATTTCAGGTCGCAGCAATGGTGGGCTGTTGGTAGGCGCAAGCATGACTCAGCGTCCGGATTTGTTCGCGGTCGCATTGCCTGCCGTTGGCGTCATGGACATGCTGCGATACCACAAGTTTACCATCGGTTGGGCCTGGGTAAACGAGTTCGGCAGCAGCGATGACGCTCGACACTTCGCACATATTTACAAGTACTCGCCCTTACATAACCTGCGCGAAGGTACCTGTTATCCGGCAACGTTGGTAACGACAGCCGATCGCGATGATCGTGTGGTTCCTGGTCACAGTTTCAAATTCGCAGCCAGGCTTCAAGCGTGCCAGTCCTGCAACAAGCCAGCCCTGATTCGAATTGAAACCCGAGCTGGACATGGAGCCGGAACGCCAGTGTCCAAGCTGATCGATCAGGCGGCTGATACCTGGGCGTTCGTCTTGGACAACTTGGAGAAGTAATTACAGGTGGCCGGATGATTCCGAAGAACAACGCAGCACGCCGTTGACTGATCATCGCCCTATGGGCAGTTCATCGAATTCCTGGCAGTCGGCGATCACATAGCGAGACCCTTTAGGAAAGGGCACTCTGGCTAAGAAATCTTCGACACTGGCATACCCGATCCCAGCGACGGTTTCCACTCTCATCGACTGGCCGACACGCACGCCTGAATCGAACTGAAACTCTGGATACAGCACCCAGTGTTCCGTGTATCGTGGGCCAACGACATTGCGATAGACACGGCCTGCTTCGAACGATCCTTGGTAGACCACTAACTCATGACTCGCTACTGAATCCGGGTCAGGTGGATCGGCTTCGGACGACTCAGTCAACCAAAGGAACTTGGCAACCAGGTCCGGCAGAACTGGACACTGAGAATAGGACCTGGTTGCACTCGGAGCGCCACACATCAACAATGCCAGCGCAACGAATCCGACATGCACAAGTTTTGTACGTTGGAAACGCATCACGAACTCCTGGGAAAGAAAACTGTTTGAAATATGGCGTTAACACAATGTGACAGCGCTTGCCATGACTAACTGGCGACGCAGGTGTTTCGCCTAACACTCAGAAGAACCAAGACGAGCTCACGCGTCGTCGTGTTTCGGTGTTTTCGATCGGCTCTTTAGAAACTAAACGTAGAAAGGGGATCTTCCCGCCGAACAATTTCGAAAATTTTCTTGCGTCAACGCTAGGGAAGATACCGTCTAACGAACGTGGGACGAACTGCTAGCTTGTCAACATGCAGTCGCGACACGCAATTGCTCGCACAGGATACCGACAAGCTAGAAGCGTTATCTCACGTTGTAAAACGGTGATGCTCCCGTTTACTGAAGCGTATAGCCGCCGTCGATGACCAGCGACGCGCCTGTCATATACCGCGACGCATCGCTGGCGAGGTAGACCGCTAACGGTCCGAGATCTTCAGGTGGTCCGAAATCGCCAAGAGGAATCTGTTTGCGGAAAGAGTCAATGACCTCCGGATGTAGACTCGACCAGCGAATATTGGGCTCGGTCATAAATCCACCAGGACAAATGCTGTTCACAGTAATGCGGTACCGAGCCCAATCGACCGCTACCGCTCGAGTAAACTGTACCATCGCCGCTTTGCAAGTCTCATAATGACGACCTGCGATTCCGCGACCAGCAACGAATGCGTTGATCGAAGCGATGTTAATGACTCTGCCGCCTGCGCCGCGCTCGATCATGGCCTTACCAACCAACTTCGTACAAACAAAAGCGCTCGTCAGGTTCAAGTCGACCAGTTCGCGCCAAGTTTCCAGCGGCATATCTTCAGTGGGAATGTTCTGACGTCGACCACCGACGTTGTTGATCAAGATATCGATGGGACCATGTTCGGATATCGCTCTTCGGCAAGCTGACTCGCACTGATCCATCTGGCTAACATCCGCGCAGATCACTACGGCCTGGCGTCCAAGTTCGACGATGTCCCTAGACGTTCGATCCAAGTTGTCGCGATCGCGGCCAACCAGGATCACGTCGGCTCCTGCGTCCGCGATCGCCAGCGCCATCTCTCGCCCAAGTCCTCGACTGCCGCCGGTGATGAACAAGCGTTTGCCGTCTAGCCGAAATCGATCAAAAATCGACACGATAACTCAATCTCCTAGAACCAACGTTGATAATATCTCGAACGTCCTTTTGTGCAAGGCGCTTCGTCAGGTGTTACTTGGATGTCGCAAAGCAGTGCAATTGCCCGTTCTCGAGCGATGCGTAAATTCTCCCTGCTGCGTCCACCGCTAGGCCGCCTTTGACTGCGTCGGCGGCCAAGTTGAGTTTCCAAATATCCCGACCACTGGCAATATCGATTGCCCACACAAACGATTTGTCCGGCGCAGTATCTACATGCCCAGTTGCGACGAGGGCATTTTTGCAAACTGCAAAACTGGTAAAGCGTCGATTCTCAGCATCCTTCCAAAGGTGTTTGGGTGGAGCCTCTCTGCCTCGTCGTCGCAAGAACTCGCCGGCCAAATCTTTGCCGGTTCGTCCCATGGCGCCAACAGGTCGAGGATTCTCGAGAGCGAGCGTACCGAACGCGCTGCCATCGTAACTTGAGTCATAGCACAATACTTTTCCGTCGGACAACGAGTGCTCAAGCGACACGAACTTGTTATACGTCGGATACCAAGCGTAAAACGCAGTACGGTAGTCCGACGAAAGTTGATGTCGAGCTTCGTTAAGGCATTTGAGATTCTCCAAGTCATAACGAGCGACTTCATAGATGCCACCGCCGGCAAACTGCAATTCACCATTCACGATGGCAACTTCGCCTTGCATGCTCACGCCGCTGTTGACCAAATCCGACATCTTGCCTGAGCTATCGTTGTGCGCACGCAGTTTCCCAGTGATCGCATCCAGCGCCACCACGTACGTGCCGTCGTAATGCGTGATTCCCGCTGCCGCGTACACTTTGCCATCTTGCACCGCGACGCCACCCGCAACCGGCCAGCGTGATACCAATTTGTCGAATACGGTAATCCGCCGATCTTCGGGCGCGACACGGAATTGCCACAATGGTCGGCCAGTCGCTGCTTCGAAAGCGTACACTCTACCGTCGGCGGAACCAACGTAAACACGATCATGCGCCACCGTCGGCGGATAGTAGACAGGACCTCCGGTAAACGCTCGCCAGACTCGATTTCCGCGCGCATCGTAAGCGTGAACAGCGCCATTGCGATCACCGACGAATACCAGGCCACCCGCAGTTACGGGCGCCGTAGGTAGTTCGTCGGAAATGACCTTAGTCGACCATGCCTGTGCCACTAGCTCGGAAATCGTTGCATCGGATAGATCTGCTCGAGCGCTAGTGCCACGATAAGTGCTCCAGTCGCGCTCACTAACATCCAACGCAACAACTTTGTCAGCGCCTGGATAGACGACCAACGATTCTCGTTCGATCATGGTATCATCGCGCGAGAATGGGGCAACGTCGCCAACCGGACGCAAACCAATGTTGCCGTACAGTGACAGTTGGCAACCGCACATCCAAGGCCCCCAGTATAAATGCCCGTTTGAAACGATCACTCCATCCTGGCAGGGAGGCCGCATCGGTGCGATATGCTGCGCTTTGACTCCGTCGACCATAACCCGCACGGTTCCTCCCGTAGCGCGAAAGAAAATGCTGTCGGCGCACCCGGTGGCTCGCGTACACGCGCGCCGAGCAGGTAGGCTGGCAATTTCCGCTCCGGTTTTGTAATCGAGCAACATGCCGCGCGTGCCCTGTGGTCCCGCAGCATAGATCGCTTCCGGACGGAGCACCAGTTGCAAATTACCGACTTCGTTCGTCCACAACAACGCGCCATCAGCGGCTGACGCGACTACCATTCGCTTACGCTGCGGACCGGCAAAAAATAGATAATTGGAATCGCACTTCATGTATGTCGTCGTTGCATAGCCGGTAATGTAATGTTGAGCTCGCTCATTGGGACCGATAGCAGTTAGCAGTTTCTCGTCGGTATTTTTCCACAACAACTTGCCAGTCCGCGCATCGACACACGCGAGAAATTTTTCCGCGCAGAAACAGTAAATGCGATCGTCCTTCATGCACATAGCACGCGCGTCGAGAAACTCCGCATCGCGATAATGCCACAGCACTTTGCCGCTCTGACGATCCATGGCTACTAAAGTTCGACCATGACCGAACGCCGTGCGAGGATCCCGATAATCGTGGCCATCCCACATGCCCCACGGCCAATGCCCGATGCCCGGTCGGTCGGAGCGCAACGTTTCGATCTTGATCTCGGGGTTGCCAACTAGCGTATACAGGATATCGCCTTGCAGCGCCATCCATTTCCACACCGGACCGTCGGATAACTCTTTGGGAATTGTGAACGAACGACGAACTTCGCCGGAGAATGCGTCGATGACTTTACAGGCCTCGTGGTCTCCCAAATACAGCGCGTCCTCGGCCGCGACCATCGTGTTGCGGTGTAGCATGAATCCTTCAGAAAGCGGTCGTCGCCAGAGAATCGTACCGTTGTAGGCGTTGATGCACAAAAGCGTATTGAGCATGTCGTTTTGGTTCGCTTTGTGAGCGATATGCCCCATCGCTTTATAAATGCGGCCTCCGGCTACGACGGTCTGTTCGGGCATCGGACTGAATTTTGGGTCGCCGATAAACTGAGTCTGAAACTCGCCGCGTACCAATTTGTCATTGGACTGCGTATTGTTGTCAGGACCGTGGTAGGGATGACTCCAGTCGTCCATACCCTCGGGAATTGGTTTGACGATTTCTCGATCACCGAGAATTGCCTTGCCCATCGGCCTCAAAATCCTGAGAACTTCGTCCTCTTTTACTCGCCCAACCAGCCCCTGATCGATCACCACCGCGTCGGCCAAATTGTGAGACAAGTGAAGCGAATCGAGCGACCCGACATCAGCGAAGATGCGGTTACCAAGCAAACCCACGGCATCGGCCTGCTGACGCACCGAGAGCACATCGTTAGCGTTTGGGGATTGATAGTAGACGGTCAACTCCCGCGCTTTGGCAACGTCATTGACGAGCTTGACGTTTCCTCCTTCTAATCCGATCAGAGCTACAACGCCGCGTTGATCGGGCACCAAAGCCATGATCTTGTCGAGCGAAATCTCTGCCCACGCTGGTTTGCCCAGCAACATCCACACTGCGCAAAGACAAAGTAGCATTCGAGGATGAGGAATCATGTCAACGTCTCCTGTCCAAACGAAAAAGTGCCCGCGAATTGCTTAAACTAGACAGCGAGACAATGGCAAAACCACGGTTTGACGAACGTCGCTGGCTAATCTGGTGGACAGTGTCACTAAAGTAGTCGGAAGGTCTTTGGGGCGCTGTCCAATTAGGCAGACATTATAACGCGCTCAACGAGCAGAGTTGCAACTGCTGAGTTCCAAACGGCAAGAGAACGCTCATCTGAACACCTGGCCGTGATCGAGTTCGTACGAGGCCCAAATCTATAACTCGCAGGCTGGTGCGGTTTGCGGGGCTCGAATGCTGGCCATAGATTCGCGCCGACGTGGCGCGAGCATCGCAAAAGTATTGTACTGATTGACGGTCTGTGTCAGGTAGCTTGACGACAAATCATGAATACAGAGAATTAATTCCATCGCAAGCATGAAGACTTATTAATTTCTCTGCGAACGGCATCCCGGAGTTTGAAGCCTGTAAATGTCGCAGAACTACGAATGTCCGTGTGCCTGCAAGCCAACTGCGAAAAATAAGCGGCTTGGGCGCTTCGTGCTTTCTAACAAGTACGAAATAAAAAAGGGTGCTTTCGCACCCTTTCTGTCAATTGCTTCATGCAGTAACTTCTATGATCGTGATCGAGTTCTTTTTATCTCGTCGAAAAATTCTCAAGAAAGTTACGCAAATAATTGAGTTAGCGCTTGCGCCTTGACCAATTCGCGAGGTTGGTTGAGATGGTTGTACACGACGGTTTCAGGTTCGATTCCGAACGCATGATAAATCGATGCCAAAAGCTGCATTGGATGCACTGGATCTTCGACCGGTGCCGATGCGGTCTTGTCGCTCTTTCCGTGCACGTAACCTCTCCTTGTTCCTGCGCCGGCAACTACGGATGTGTAACAGTAGGGCCAATGATCGCGACCGTCTGCGGTATTGTTATTTCCGGAAGTGCTGACCCCGCGCTGTGGGCTGCGACCAAATTCACCTACCGCAATAACAAGCGTCTCATCCAACAATCCGCGTTCGTCGAGATCACTGATCAACGTCGACAAACCGGTGTCCAGCATCGGTGCGGAACGGTTCTTCATGCGTTCACTCAGTCCCGCATGATGATCCCAAGAGTGGTTATCGGAATTCGCGACCTTTGGCCAAATCACTTCGACGACTCGAGTTCCTGCCTCGACCAAGCGCCGAGCGAGCAAGCAACTCTGACCAAACGTGTTGCGTCCATAGCGATCTCTCAGGTCAGCGGACTCCGACGAGAGATTAAATGCCTCGCGGGCGCGCCCCGAAACGATTAAGTTCAGCGCCTGATCGTAGTAACCATCGAGCTGGAAATTCTGCACTGCCTTGTTAACGTCCGGCATATGATCGTTCACCAACTCGCGCAGCCTAGCTCGACGTTCTAAACGCACAGCAAAGACATCGGGGCGCAATTGAAGATCGTCGATCTTAATCCGTTCCAACTTCTTCATGTCCATATCATCGCCATCTGGAAACAGCGTGTAGGGATCAAATGCCTTGCCGAGAAAGCCCGCCGATCCGCCTTTGCCAATAACATTGCTCTCTTGCAGCGGACGAGGCAACATCACAAACGGCAACATCGGTTGGTCAGTCGGCCGCAACCGAATAATGTTGGAGCCGAAATTGGGAAAATCTTTTGGGCTGGGCGGTTCAAGCTGTCCCGAAGGACTGACCTTGTCCGTCGTATAACCGGTCATCATTTGGTAGATGGCCGCGGTATGGTTGAACAGTCCATTGGGCGTGTAGCTCATCGAGCGGATCATCGTGAACCGATCGTTGATCTGTGCGAGCTTGGGCAGTGTCTCGCTAAACTGAATACCGGGGATCTTCGTAGGAATCGCTTTGAAAACGCTTTTTACGTTGTCAGGAACATTCTCCTTGGGGTCCCACAAGTCCAGATGGCTGGGTCCGCCTTGCAGGTAGACCATGATGATACTCTTGGCTTTGTTCCAGCCCGGACCACCGGTGATTTTCGATTCATTCGCGTGGGCTCGCAACTGCAGCATGCCCCCGAGCGATAAGCCCAGCAGGCCTGAGCCACCCACGCGTAACACGTCGCGACGCGAAACCGAAAGATGAGAATCGCAAAGATCTTTACCAGGAGCACCTTGAAAACGCCACATATTTGAATCTCCCCGGAAGGTTAGGACTACTAATTGTGCGGTATCTTAAACGGAATTCCGTTACCAAGCAAACATTTCGTGCGGTGTCATCCCAAAAATCGCAACTTCGGTCTCGTGCGTGTTTGCTGGTATTTCGTTCAAACTTCTCAATGATTAAATAGAAAGGCTGGGCTATTGATCAACGCCCAAGCCAAGTCCTGGGCAAGCGTCAATCGTCGATGTTGTAATTGTTCCTTACTGGCTTCGACGTCCTTTCGTAGCTGTACTAGCTTCGGATCGTCAGGTGTGGGAATCTTGAGTAGGTCGATGCGCTCGCGCAATTGGACCAGTTGCTCGTCTTCAGGTAAAGGTTGTTTCGCTGAGGCAACAGCATTTTGAAGATCGGTCCACTTCTTGTCGGATGATCGGAGATGATCGACCAACAACTTCAGATTTTCTAAAGTTCGTTGGCGTGGGACTATGGTCGCCAACGCTGAAAATTCCTCTGGAATCCCCAGTCCCACTTCACCCTCGTCGACCGTCAGCGAGATTCGGAAGTTGCCCAGGCGATGATCTTGGGCATTGTGGTTCTGATAAATCGTGATCTTGATGAACGTCCCTTCGTCATAACCGATCGGTTCGGCTGTTTGCAAGGTTGCCCAGTGGATCGAGCCGCCACGGTTGGCGATTCCCCAACCGCGCTGATCATTCGTAATGCCATCAATTGCCTGGTCGATGCCAAAGCTCTCTTGAGCAAAGTCTGCCTTGCCGCTTTTGAACGCCACCTTTTTCAACTCAGATGGTTTTGAAATTGGTGCGGCTTGCATCTCAAATTCGGTCACTACAAAATTGCCGTTGCTGGACAGCCCGGGCCCATTGCCAGTTAGGTCGGTGCTGGTAAGCGCTTCCAATCTCACGCCGCGAATATTGCGTAGTGGCGTGCGCAGGGTCAGCGTATAAGTTCCTTTTTCTGCTTTGCCACGAGCACGAATCGATCTATCGGCTTGGCGAGAGAGATCTACGCCGCGCAGAGATGCTTCGATCGTGTCAGGCGCGACCGGAAACCACTGCCGCGAGTCAGCGGAATTTTCCTTTAGAAATCTGTTCGCTGGTTGAACCGCGCCAGTATCGTAAGTGGCGAGCTCTTGCTCAGCAGCCGCCAACTTCACTTTTCGCTGTTCCTCTTGCTTGGCGCGATCCGGCGCGATTTCTGCTTCGCGCTTTCTGGCAGACTCTTCAACTTTGGCAAGTTGATCCTGACGGACTTTCTCCAGTCCTTCGCGTTCAACTTGCCAACTCGACTCGCGCTCGACCAATTGTTTCGATATCTGAGCATGGTCGGCATCAATTTGGTCGGCAGTGGACAAGACCGTTTGAATCTCTTTTTTCGATGCGGGTCGATTGAGCACTCGCATGTAGATTTCCTGCACCAATTCGTCGTCCGAATACTCTTTTTTAGCAAGCTGAGGTAGTTGGCATTGTGGGTCGCTGATCGCCGCACCCACCGTCGGTCCGCTGACCAGTGCCATCACCGGCCCGAGCTGCAAATCTTGCGATCGCTCACATTCACAGGCACTCTCGCGAACCGGTCGGCCAAGATTGTTCAAAAACCCATCGGGTAACTGCACGGCCACATCGGCCAACTGTGCGGCACGCGTACCTGGAGCGACGCCAGGGATCTTCGAAATCGCACCCGTTACTGCATAAACTGTGTCGTACAGCACCTCAGCAGGCAGTCGTCGCGCTTTGGCATGAGAATAATTCAACTTGTCGTCTTCGTTCCAACGATTGGTCGCCACCGAGAGCTGGTACGTGCGCGATTTGCAAATCAACTTGAGAATATGTTCGATATTGAAATCGCTCTCCACAAATTCCTTCGTCAGATAATCCAACAACTCCGGATTCGTGGGTGGATTTCCCGCGCGAATATCATCGATGGGTTCCATCAAGCCCGTCCCTGTCAGATAGCCCCACAACCGATTGACTAAACTGCGCGCGAAATAAGGATTGTCGCGCGAGGTCAACCATGCAGCCAACTGTTGTCGTCGCGTGGAATTGGCCTGAGCCGAGTACTTAGCTTCGAACGGAAATTGTGGGTTTACCACTTTGCCGGTGCGTTCGTGCTTGACTTCTCCATCTTTCAAATCGGCAACCTCTTCGAACAGCGGCTTAGCTCCTTCGACGGCTGTGCCGCCGATTGTGCGGTCACCGCTGGCTGGGTCCTTCTTCAAGCCAACCTGAGCGAAGTACGAAGCCAACTCATAGTATTGATCCTGCGTCCAGCGTTCGAAGGGATGATCGTGGCACTTGTTGCAGTTAAATCGAACTGCCAAAAACAGGTGCGTGGTATTTTCCATCATGGTTGCCGGATCGCGCAAGATCTTGAAGTACGACGCAGCGGGATTGTCTTTGTTGGAACCACTCGCCGTCAGCAATTCGGCGGCAAACTTGTCGTAGCGTTTGTTTTCATCTACTGTTTGGCGAATCCACGCGCGAAGTCCTTCCGCTCCCTCTTTACCTAAGAATTTACTGTTAACCTGCAATAGATCGGCCCATTTGTTCGTCCAGTGTTCAACGTAATCCTGACTGCCGATCAACTTATCCACAATTTCAAACCGCTTGATTACCGACGGCAGGGGTTCCGACAAGAACTTGCGGACCGTTTCGGCGCTGGGTGGCAGGCCTGTCAAATCCAAGTAAACACGTCGAATAAACTCAGCATCCGAACACACACTCGAAGGTTGAATCCTCATACGCTCCCATTTCTTGGCCACCAATTGATCGATTGGACCATAGGCTTCTGGTTCATCCCATTCGAATCCTGTTCGATCGCCCATGATGGTTAGCGTCGCGGCGGCATAGGCACCTTCATAACGAGCCAGTACCGGCGCTTCACCCCGACGAATCGCTTGGATCAAGCCATTGAGGCCAGCTTTGGCAACTTCCGCGTCGCCACTCTCGATAAACGCTTCGCGAGTTACATCGCGTTTCGATCCGTCAGCGAATGTGGCCACAATGCGAAACTGCTGCCATGCCCCTTCCAGTTCGATGACCGGATTGCTGGGTGATATCTCAATGGACTTGACGCGCGGAGTCTGCGAATTCAGCTTGCCCCCGGCGGCGATCCATTGGCGAATCGTGTGGTAGTAAACGCTGTCGGTCGACATCAACACACCGCCTTCGTGCGGTACGCTACCGACTGGCTTGAGCAACATCACACTGGTATCGGGCGCAGCGACATTCAAGCGCCGAGCGGCTAAGTCGTCCGCCAGCGCGCGAATATCTTCGAAAGGGTCATAACCGCGCAGCGAAAGTTTGAATCCATTCTTCCCCTTTTGAGCACCGTGGCAGGTCCCTGCATTACAACCCAATCGAGAAATAATTGGATTTACATCGCGCACAAAGTCGATGGGTTTGGGAACATCGAGCTGGCTGGTACATGCCAGCGATGCGGCTTGGCCATCGAACGATACGCGAATATCAACTTTGCCGGCAGCTTTGGGCCGCACTAGTCCATCGGCTGACACGTCGACGATCGAGCGATCAAACTCATATTTGGCTTGACGGCTGATATCGCTCCGGGTTCCATCGGCGTAAATCGCGGTGGCAAGTATTTGGGAATACTCGCGATCCCCAGTCAGCATGATAACACTAGGCGAAACCTCAATTGTGGTCGGTTGGCTCTTTGGTAATCGCGCACGTTCTTTCTTAGCGTCATACTCATTTGCCAACTGAATTCCATGGGAGGTTTTGGCAGCAATCGCATTGCTGGCCGAACTGGATGACGATTGCTTGGGAGTAACCACCGAAAACTCAGCCTGAATGGCTCCGGTGCTGGCATCGGCCAATCGAATTTTGCCGTCTGCTCCGCCGATCGCTAGTTGCTTTGAATCTGGATGAAACGCGATCGCATACACGCTGGTCGCCGATACGTCGACTGACGAACAAAGTTGCACATTGCTGGTGCTGAACTGTTCGACGAGTTTCTTCTCGGCTTCGCTGCGTTCGGCGATCCGTTTTTCCATTGCCTTCTTAACTTCGTCGGGGACGATGGAGGTAAAGTTGTAGTGATAGACCTGAACGGTGCTGACCCCATCGAGCGTACTGGATGCGGCCAGCAACTTTGCATCAGCGCTGATATCCACGGAAAAGATTCGACCAGGCATGGCTGGGAACTGGCGAACTAGGTTCGAATCGTCACCAATGCGTCGTTCGGCAATTCGAAATACGCGGTAGACCTTCGGAACGCCGTCGGCGCCTCCGACGAGAAACTCATCGCGAGTTGGGTGACTGGCCAGCGCATTAATTCCACCGCGCAGAGCTCCGGGTGTAATCGAAGTCACATTGTCGATGAATCGCTCGGTTCCAATTTCAGTCAGCTTGCAGGTCATATCCCGTCCTGCAGATATGATGTGCGAGCCGTTGGGAATAAACGCGACCGCGCGAACCCAATCTTCGTGAGCGCCTTGATAGAACTTCTGTTCGCCAGTTTCCGAATCGATCGCTCGCACGGTATTGTCCGCGCATCCAAAGGCGATCAACTTGCCATCCGGCGAAAATGTACCACCGTAAATCGTGTCGTACGTGACAGCTTTGCTCAGCAGCAGCGTACCATCAGCGACTTTCCAGACTTGCACTTCGCCCATTTTCCCGGGCGAGCCACCGGTCACTGCAATTCTGGCCGAATCGGCAGAAAATCGTATCGATTCGATTCGTTCGCTTAGCCCGACAAGTCGCTTTGCCAATTTCGATGTTCGGGCGTCGAATACCAAAACTTCGTGGAAGCCAGATACGGCAAGCCAATTGCCGTCGGGCGAATAGTCCAGCGACGTAATTACAGGCGGTTGAACATATTCCGGTGGATGATCGCGAGTGTATTTTGGCCCAACACTCTGCGGGGAATCGTCCTTTGCTCCCTGCGCGATCCAGTTGCGTATCAGATCGATTTCCGCTGCCGCCAGCGGAGCACTTTTCTTGGGCATTTCCGCTTTTCCTTCATGCGGAGTAATCTGTTCCATCAAGTAACTGTCATCCGGTTTGCCTGGCACGATCGCCTTGGCACCGCTTTCGCCTCCAACATATAAATTGGCGAAATTCGTCATTTCATACCTACCCTGTGGCTTGGCAGGCTGATGACAACCCTGGCAACGAGCTCGCAGAATCGGCTCAATTTGCTTGGAATAACTGATGACCGCTGAGGTAGACGCGGTTGTTTCCTCAGCTACAGCCAAGCGGGCAACCGCCAAGCCGAGAAATACACCACTAAAAACAAAGCAATTCAGGAAATGAACTGTTTTCATGGACGTCGTCGCGTAGGAAGAGGTAGGACGAAGGTTCGGTAGGTAGGTACACACAGCCCTAGTTTACCAAGAACACCCCGCAATTAGCAACTTGTAAGTCAACTAAGGGCAGCAAACCTAAGATTGCTGACGCATGCGGCCCAGAATTCTTCAAAAACGCACCGTGAGATCCGTCGGAAATTAATCAGCGGTTCCATATAGAGCAGCTCGCAGCCAACTGGGGCAGCCTCACGCAATTTCGAATCCCAAATTGGGCTCAATGCTCGGATAAAAGAATAGGAGCATAATTCGGATCGACAAGCATCGGTTCCACGTTGCCTGCGTTTCGCCCCATACACATTTGCCGGTATTGACCCGATGCTAATTTTCTGGCCAATGCTTACAGAAATCGATCCCCCTGCTCTTGGCTTGACTTTCCGATCTAATAGTCATCGAAAAAATTCGCGCGTTACTTTTGAGGGAATCGTGGTACGAATACATGGCATATTCAACAGTTAGGTTCGGGATGGTAAGCTGGCCGGGATACACGGCGATCGACAATTCAGAGTACACGATATGAGTTCGCTGAGTGCTCCGGGTAGCTTGGTCGTTGGGATCGGCACCGATATTATTGAATGCGCGCGCATCGCCAAAATGATCGAGAAGCATGGCGAACTGTTCCTGACGCGCGTGTACACGCAGCAGGAAATTGCCTACTGTTCCTCACGCAAGGCAGCGAATCAGCATTACGCCGGTCGCTGGGCTGCAAAGGAAGCTGTATTCAAAGCGATCGGTACCGGTTGGGCACGTGGAGTTCAATGGAAAGATGTCGAGGTCATCAATGAAATCGGCGGAAAACCCTCGATCGTTTTGGTCGGACATGCCAAGAGCCATTGCCGACAAAATGGAATCGACGAAATAATGATCTCCATTTCCCATTGTCGAAATTACGCGGTCGCGTTCGCTACCGCCATGGCGAGCCCGTGATGTTTTCAGAGCAATCCCTTGGAATCCGCTCAAAGACAAAGCGTTAGAGGAGTGGTCCAAAAAAACCGTCGTTAATTTCCAAGTTTCCTTACTCTTTTTACAGACATTTCACCACCTATCATGACTCGCAAGATGGTCTTACTTACCTGGGGATACAGCAACCCGCGCACCGCCAAGACAGCGGCGGGATTGCTTCGATACTGCCCCACCGAATGCGTTGCCGTGTTCGATCCCGACAACGCAGGTCGCAAGGCTCAGGAGTTTCTCGAAGCAGGCGGTGATGTTCCGATCATAGCGCGCTTGGACGAAGCGCCCGGAGCGGACACGCTGGTGATGGGAATCGCACCACCGGGCGGACGCATTCCAGATGCTTGGCGCGTGGTGTTGTTGGAAGCGATCCAGCGCGGCATGAATTTATTGAGCGGGCTGCACGACTTTCTGTCCGACGATCCGGAACTCTCACAGGCCGCCGCCCAGCGCGGTGTGAAGATCACCGATGTACGCAAGAATAACTTTCGTCAGATCGCGCGGCGTTCAGGCTTGAATCCCGATTGTCTGCGCGTGCATACAGTAGGCCACGATTGCAGCATCGGCAAAATGGTCACCAGCCTAGAAGTAGTTAACGGATTAAAGAAACGAGGCGTGGATGTCAAATTCGTGGCGACTGGCCAAACCGGAATCATGGTCGAAGGCAGTGGCCTGCCGCTCGATTGCATCGTCGCGGACTTTGTCAGCGGCGGGGCCGAACAACTGGTTCTCGACAATCAGCAGCATGCGATCATCGTCGTGGAAGGACAAGGCAGTCTGGTTCATCCATCCTATTCAGGCGTTACGCTCAGTTTGCTACACGGTTGCCTACCGCACGCGCTGATTCTCGGCTTCGAGGCCGGCCGCGATGTGGTCGGTGGGCTGGACCATGTGCCGCTGCCCAAGTTGAACAAAATGCGAGAAATTTTCGAACTGATGGCTAGTGTTCATCAGCCGTGCGAGACGATCGGCATTTCGATGAATGGCCGGCGCGTCTCGCCCAATGAAGCCAAAGAAATCGCTCGCCGAGTCGAAGATGATATGCAGTTGCCGGTTGTCGACGTCATTCGCGACGGTGCGGATCGATTGGTCGAAACGGTTCAAAAATTTCACGTTAGCGGCCGCTGGCGCAAGTTTGGGATGTAGAAATGCAAGTATCTTGCCACGGTTACGAATTGAAGCTGCGCGATCCGTTTACCATCTCGCGCGGGACCACCACGATCCAACCAACGATGATCGTGCGTCTTGAGCACGAAGGATTGGTGGGTTTAGGAGAAGCGACCACCAACGACTTCTATGGTGCAACGCTGGCAAATATGCGCGCGGCACTGGATTCGGTTTCCGCCACGCTGCGCGATTATCGTTTGGAGAACCCGGCTGAATTGTGGCGGGAATTGGACTCGGTATTAAGTAAGAATCGGTTTGCCCAGTGCGCGCTCGATTGCGCAGCGTGGGATCTATTTGCCCAGATGAATCAGATGCCATTATGGAAGCTGTGGGGCCTCAATCCCGAGGACGGCTATCCGCCGACTTGCTACACCATTGGGATTGACACAGCCGACGTTATGTTGCGCAAAATGAATGCTATGCCGGACTGGCCGATCTACAAGATCAAGCTGGATTCGACCGGTGGGCTCGACATTGTAAGAACGTTGCGTCGCGCGACGTCCTCCGTTTTTCGCGTCGATGCGAATTGTTCTTGGACGGCTGACCAAGTTCTGCCGCGAGCTGAGGAATTGGCCAAGCTGAATGTCGAATTGATTGAGCAACCTTTGCCTACCGATTGCTACACCGAGATGCGACCATTGAAAGGACGCTCGCCCTTGCCACTGATGGCCGACGAAAGCTGCCAAGTGGAATCGGATGTTGATCGGTGTATCGAAGCCTTTGACGCGATCAACGTCAAGTTGGTCAAATGCGGCGGGCTGACACCGGCGCGCCGGATGATCGCTCGGGCCAAACAGAATGGCTTGAAGGTCATGGTCGGTTGCATGACGGAGTCGAGTGTCGGCATTGCGGCTGGAGCGCATCTTTTACCGCTGCTGGACTATGCCGATTTGGACGGAGCGCTTCTATTGGCGGAAGATATTGCATCGGGATTATCCTGGGACCATGGCAAATGGTTACCGTCGACGGCGCCAGGGCTTGGTATCAAGTTGACGGTGGGATTGTAGCGATTGCACCGTTGATGCTGAGTTTCCCGTCCAGCTCATGCTAAGATTGCTTGTTCGATCTTGGACTAGTAGCAGTTCGCGATCTAAGTTCTTGCGTGGGATAAATTCCCAGTTAGTCGCAGATGGCACAACTGTCATTGTCGACATTAGACATCCATTGGGAATTTCGCGTCGCGCCGACTCATGACTCAAACGGTCTCCGGATCTAATACCAACCAGCGACAGATGCGCGGAGTGGACTCGTTTGCCACCGGTGTGGTCGCAATTCTACTGGCCAGTGTACTGCAACGTGTTCTCGGATTGGGTAGAAACCTGGGTTTCTGTACATTTCTGTCCGACGATGAACTTGGGAAGTGGGCGCTGGCCAACGGTTTCTTCGTCATTGCTGCGCCTATTGTGGCTTTGGGATTGCCCGGTTCGTTCGGAAAATTTGTCGAACATTTTCGTCAGCAAGGTTGCCTTGGCCAATACATTCGTCGGGTAATTTTCGTTTGTACGCTGGCGATAGTTGCTTTCGTTCTGGTCATGGTCGCGGTTCCGCAGTGGATGTCGCGGTTCCTGTATGGCGAGCTGACAGAATTCAGCGTTATTTTTTGGACCGCGATTACGTTGGCAACAGTAACCGGGTTCAACATCGTCTATGAATTGGTAATTTCGCTGAGGCTGGTGCGCGTCAGTTCGGTGATGCAATTTCTCAATGTCGCGGTATTCGCGCTGGTGGGCGTGCTGGCGATTTGGCACTTCGAAACTTGGGTGGTGTTGCTTCCCAGCTATGCGATTGCCTGCACCGTGGCAACGATCCCGGGAATCTGGAGTCTGAGTATCAATGCGAGGGACGTATTCCAGACGTCAGCTCCGATGCCCGTAAGGCGAATGTGGTCGCGCATCGCTTCGTTCGCGATTATGTTGTGGTTGGCTAATTTGTTGTCGAATTTGTTCGAACTCAGCGACCGATACATGTTGCTGCACTTATGTCACGGAGGGCAAGAGCAGGGGCAAAGTTTAGTTGGACAATTTTATTGCGGCAGGATTATTCCGAATCTATTGGCTGGGTTGGCCTTGGTGTTTTTCAGCATGATCCTGCCGTATCTGAGCCTGGATTGGGAAGACAAGCGATTCGAGAGCATTCGGCGTCGCATGAATAACGTCCTGACCACTATGGCGATAGCCTTCACAGGCGGATCTGCGCTGGCTCTTGCGGCAGCGCCTTTGTTATTTCAATGGGGGCTAGGTGGCCGATTCTCGCAAGGCGAGTCGATTCTGGCACTATCATTAGTTCAGACGATTTGGGGCAGTATCAGTCTGATTGCGTCGGCGTACTTGATGTGTGCAGAGAAGGGGCGCCAGAACACACTGTTGTTAGCGGCTGCAGTGGTTCTCAACATCGTGCTAAACTGGCCACTGATCTATTACTTCGATCTATTTGGATCGGTAGTGGCTACCGCCATTGCCAACTTGCTACTCATGCTAGCAACCATGTGGCGAGTGCATCGTGAAGGTTGCCAGTTAGGCGCTCGCACACTGGCATTGTGCTTGGCGCCAATCATTCTTGTCACAGGTGCCGGATGTTCGTTGGCTTGCCTACTAATCTTAACCGTGCTTGCCGGCAGAACAAACTGGGTTCTTTCGAGCGACGACCGCAAATGGCTAGATGGTGAAATCACTCCCAGATTGCGAGCCTGGAAATTACCAATCGAGTCGCTGTGGCCCAGAACCAGCCCTATCCAATTCAAGCTCGACGCGCAAGCGAGTGCGTGCCAGGATTGACGCACTCGCTTGAGTGTCGGGCTGGCATTGGTAAGAACGCGCGAGTTTCATCAAATTTTATGTCGCTTTAGATTTACTGCGAGCTTCGCGTAAACCTCGACTGAGAATGTCTCTCAACATCGGCGAATAGTCTTCATATTTGGCAGAATCGGGAGCACCGGCAGAATATTGAAAAATCGCGTCGCGCGGTTTTGGACTCAGGGCTATCAGAGTACTGCTGACGGTGCCATAGTCACTGCCGCGAACGATCATCGTGGCTCGCCCGTGCGGTGCTGGCGATCGAGCAAAAACTTTGCTGGCGACGGCCAAAAACTTTACTGGCGAATCGAGCATCTGGAGCGTTAACAGACGATGAGCCAATCTGACTCGTTCGTCGGTCGGATCGTTGACGTTTTGGCTGCCAATAATATTCAGCCCTTCTTCCAGCGGCAGTACTTCTTGGTCTTGGTCGCTGTGTACGACCCAACCACTCTCCGCGTCACACACGATCATGTTCAAGCCTTCGTAACGATGGCTGGTTAGCTCTTCCATGGCTTTATCAATGCCCTTGCGAGCGGACTGGGCACGCAGAATTTCACGCGCCAGCAATGAACGACTGCGCGTCCCAAACGGATCTGCATTGGATCGCCGACTGCATAATCCAACGAACAAACCATGCTGGTTAACGCCTAACCAAGTTCCGCCAGCTCGTTGGTCGGAACCACACAGCACTCGCGGTTTACCTGATTGAATCGACGGTGACGATGATGGCCTGTCGTAGTACTCCTCTCTATTTGCTGCAACAAGAATTGGGCTCTCTGGAACAAGGCGGTAGAGAACGGCCAATAAGCACATCGGTGGTGTTTCTTCTTTCGATTGGGATGAAATCGGTAGGTAGATGTTGTGAAGGTTGTCGCGGTCCCTGCGTCGACAATGTTATATCCAATCTACCGACCTTCGACTTCGCGAAACACCCCCTAGTGGGCTGTAGCCACTGAGATTTCTTTGTCGATGATCGTCCCAGTTGCAGCAACATGTTAAGCTGCCGAAACCTGAGAGTTTTTGCTAGTTATGCGGGTTTTGTTTACAAGTTCATAACAGCGGGCCACCGCCAAACTCGGAGAGGGGGTTGGCGCATTAGTAGAGCTAATGTGAACGCAGCCATGACACCACTTACAATGGCGATCCACTGCGCAATTGTCAACGAAGTTCCGAACTGTCCACCTTCATCGCTACGAATTAGCTCAAGCAAGAATCGCGAGCAGGCATACAGTATCACAGCAACCAAGAATGCCGTACCGTCGCGTTTAATTAGCGGCTGTAGACACCAAATCAGCAGGCACAAAAGGCCAGCATTGATCGTGGAGTAGATTTGGGAGGGATGAACTGGTAATCCGTAGGCAGGCAAGTCGTGGGGAGCGAGGCGATGTGTCTGCCGGTTGATCGAAACAACGGCTTCGATCGCTGGAGTGCGCGCGGGATCTTCGTCGATGCCTGGACGCAGGAGAACATCTTGAATGCCGTCGAGAGTGTCACCGGACTGAGTGTTCCATTTTTTCGCGGCAATGCTGTCCGGCTGCACAGCGATGATCCGATCACGAGGTGGTTTTTTTTCGATAGCTAAGCCAAGCAATCGCCCATCGTACAATTGCTGTCTGTACGGCTCGCTCCCCTGCGGAAATTGAATCCCCGGCAAATCGGCCGTACAAACTCCGCCGAAACAACATCCGTTTAGCAGACACCCAATACGTCCAAACGCCAGGCCCAATAAGAAACCTGGCGCGATCAAATCGCCCACGGCCGCCACTGGGTGGACATGTCGCCAACAAAACCAAATCCCCACAACGATTCCACCAATCATACCGCCGTAGATCACCAAACCACCTTCGGTCAGTTTGACAATCTCAATCAAACAGTCCTTTAAAGGCAAGCCAGCGAAAGCGGATTCCCACTTTTGAATTACATAAAATGCTCGCGCGCCGATCACTCCACCGATCATCATAGAAAAACCAAGACTGATGATTACATCCGCTGACAAGCCTACTTGTTTACCGCGCTGAATGGTTATTGCGATGCCTGCGAGCAATCCCAGCAAGACCATGACTCCATAGCCGCGAATAGGCAAGCCAATTACTGATCCATCCGGCCACTTTTGTTCAATCTGCGGCAAAACAAAAGCAATCAACCCGGCAGCGACCAAATAGAATGGTAGCGCACTAAAGATTTCCGCTGTGGGATTGTTTTTCCACAAACACCAAATGACCCAAACAACCAGCGCGGCCAACAGCCCCAGCAAGGCCCATCCAAAACCGAGAATTGGCAGCCCTGCAATTTCGTGTGGAATATAGAACAAAGTACTGCGCATGTTTTCAACCAAGGACAATGAAGCCAAGCACATTTAGGCCAAAGGCAACTTACCCAGCCGACTTTCCCTTATCAATACGAATTTCGCAAGCCCAAAGGTCCCACAAATCGCATCTTTTGCTGGATCGGTTATGATGATGTCAACCGGACTCAGTCAATTTTGTTGCCCAGTTGTTTTTGAATTGAAGGTTTTGTGCCATGCGTTGGGAAGGTCGTCGAGAAAGCGAGAATGTTGAAGATCGCCGTCACATGCGAGCTGGTCCGATGATCGCTGGCGGCGGTGGAATTGTGACGTTAATCATCATCGTCGCAGCGATGGTGTTGGGAATAAACCCGCAACAATTCATGGCCAATTTGCCGCAGGGAGTGCCCAACGATCCCGCTGCACAGGTTGAAGCTCCTCCGGAGGACGACGAACAGACGAAACAGCTCAAGAGTTTCGTTTCAGTAGTTCTGGCTGATACCGAAGATGTTTGGAATGAGTTGTTTCGCGCTCAAGTTGGCAAACCCTACCAAGAGCCGAAGTTGGTGTTGTTCTCCGACAGCGTCAATTCCGCTTGCGGTCAAGCATCTGCGGCGGTAGGCCCGTTCTATTGTCCGGGTGACAGCAATGTATATTTGGACCTCACCTTCTTCGAAGAAATGCGTGCAAAATTCAAAGCTCCCGGCGACTTCGCCATGGCTTACGTTATCGCGCATGAAGTCGGCCACCACGTACAGAATTTATTGGGGCTATCTATGGAGGTTCAGAAACAACAGCAACAAGCCAGCAAAGTCGAAGCCAACAATCTCAGTGTTCGACTGGAATTGCAAGCCGATTTTTTGGCGGGCGTATTTGCGCACCACGCTCAGCGAACCAAAGAGATAATGGAGCGAGGGGATATCGAAGAGGCTACCAACGCGGCTCAACAAATCGGCGACGACACATTGCAACGGCGCATGGGTGCCGGCCGCGTTCAGCCCGATGCATTCACGCACGGAAGTTCTGCTCAGCGCGTCCGCTGGTTTTCCAAAGGACTCAAAAGCGGTAACTTGGAAGAACTCAACCAGTTGTTCGAATTGCCATACGACAAGCTGTGAGGCTGTTTGTAGAACATCTCGTCCCGAATGTTTATTGGCCGGACTTACTATCCAATTTATCAACGGCTAATCGAGATTGCGCAACGGGGGCGGATTTCACTTGCGCCATGACAAAATCATGGGTTCGACTCAAACGTACCATCGAACTATGAACGAGTTGTTCAACACTCTTGAGGCTCGACAGCGCTATCCCGGATTATTCACGGGTCGGAAAATTGGTAGTTGCGGGGTGAGTTTGGTGAGGATTGGAAGCGTGGAATTGATTCCGGTTGGCTATTAAATGGCGCGCGTCGGGACCTCCCCCTTTCCCCCAAGGCGTTGGCTGTTGCAT